>JAFRLZ010000018.1 GCA_017430985.1 Oscillospiraceae bacterium | reverse complement strand
GCCGTCACCTGCGCGCCCATCGCCCGCAGACGCGCGCCGAGCACCCGGCCGATCCGGCCCCAGCCGCAGACGAGCGCGCGGCTGCCCAGCAGCGCGCGCTCGCTCTCCTGCAGCAGCAGCGCCACGGCGCCCTCCGCCGTCAGAGCGGCGTTCGCGGTCACGAAGCCGGGCGTTTTCATGAAGTCCCGCACCGTCAGGCCGCCCTTGACCGCGGCGAGCACCCGCTCCTCCCCGAGCAGGCCGCCGCACAAAAGCTGCCCGGGCCAGAGCGTCTCGATCAGCGCGTCCATCCGGCAGGGCGCCGCCGCGTAGGGCGCGTTCAGCAGCCCGCTTTTTTCCGCGGGCGTCGGCAGGACCGCGACGTCCGCGCCGTACAGGCAGCCCTGCAGGCAGCCGGCCTTCGGGATCTCCGGCGGCAGCTCGGCGTGCTCCAGCGCGAAGCTATGTACCCGATGTCCGTCTCCCGCCAGGCTCCGGCAGAGCAGGACGGACCTCCTGTCCCCGCCGATCACAGCAAATTTCAAATGGCATCACCTCCGCAAGGCATCCTATTCTGTTACACATTTGACGGTGATTTGCAGTTGAACTTTCCGGTGCGCCTGTGATAGAATGAGACAAATATCCGAGAAAAGGAGATTGTACGATATGAGCAGAGCAGACGAGATCTTCATCCAGAACTGCAAGGACATCCTCGAAAACGGCGTGTGGGACACCGACCGCGAGGTGCGCCCCCGCTGGGAGGACGGCACGCCCGCGCACACGGTCAAAAAGTTCGGCGTCGTCAACCGCTACGATCTGTCGCAGGAATTCCCGATCCTGACGATCCGCCGCACCTACTGGAAATCCGCCATCGACGAGCTGCTGTGGATCTGGCAGAAGAAGAGCAACAACGTCAACGAGTTGCGCACCCGCGTGTGGGACGCCTGGGCCGACGAGAACGGCTCCATCGGCAAGGCCTACGGCTACCAGCTCGGCGTGAAGCACCACTACCCGCAGGGCGACATGGACCAGGTGGACAAGGTGCTGTGGGACCTCAAGAACAACCCCGCCTCCCGCCGCATCATGACCAACATCTACACCTTCGCCGATCTGTCCGAGATGGCGCTCTATCCCTGCGCCTATTCCATGACCTTCAACGTCAGCGGCAACAAGCTCAACGCCATCCTCAACCAGCGCAGCCAGGACATGCTGGCGGCGAACAACTGGAACGTCGTGCAGTACAGCGTGCTGACGATGATGATGGCGCAGGTCAGCGGCTTCGAGCCGGGCGAGTTCGTGCATGTGATCGCGGACTGCCACATCTACGACCGCCACATCCCCGCCGTCGAGAAGATCATTCAGAACGAGCCGAAGCCCGCTCCGAAGTTCATCATCGACCCCGAGGTCAAGGACTTCTACGCCTTCACGCGCGACAGCTTCAAGCTCGAGGGCTACGAGTACAGCGACTTCAACGAGAAGATCCCGGTGGCCGTGTGATGGAAGCCGTCGTAGCAGTCTATGCCGACTGGGGCATCGGCGACGGCGGCACCCAGCCCGTCGTGCTCAAGGCCGACCGGAAGTTCTTCCGCGAGCTGACCGAGGGCGCGGCCGTGATCGTCGGGCGCAAAACGCTGGAGGATTTCCCCGGCGGGAAGCCCCTGAAGGGGCGGCACAATCTCGTCGTCACCCGGCAGGACATCGAGGTGCCCGGCGCGCGCGTCGTCCACTCGACGGAGGAGGCGCTCGCCGCCGCGGCGGACTACGAGCGCTGCTTCGTCATCGGCGGGGCCAGCATCTTCCGGCAGTTTTTCCCCTTCCTCGACCGCGTGTACATCACGAAGATCGAGCTCGTCCCCCACTCGGACAGCTTCTTCCCCGATCTCGACGCCGATCCCGGCTGGGTTTGCGCCGAGCGCGGCGACTGGCGGGAGGAAAACGGCCTGCGCTACTGCTTCTGCACTTACGAGAGGAAATAACGAAAAAAGGAGAGACGCGAAGTCTCTCCTTTTCGCCATACCGGCCGCGCGCCGGCGAAAGGATCGGAGGAAACAGAGTATGGTCTACGCGATCATCGGAGAAAACTGCAGCGGGAAATCCCGCCTCGCGGAGGCGATCCAGCGCTCGCTCGGCGCGGAGCTCGTCAGCGGACGGGACTGGCTGCGGATGGCGAAATCGGAGAGCTCGGCCGCCGCGCTGTTCCGGAAAAAGCTTGAGGCGGCCGTCTCCGGCGACGATATCGTCTACGTCATCGCCGAGCCGTCGCTGCTCTCCCTGCTGCCGGAGGGTGCGGTCCGGATCCTGGTGAGCGCCGATCTGGACACGATCAAGGAGCGCTTCCGGGCCCGGATGCGCGGGAACCTGCCCGCGCCGGTCGAGCGGATGCTCGAGAGAAATCACGGGATCTTCGACGGATGCCGCTGCGACTACCGCTTCGACGGCGTGACCGGCGACGCAGCGGCGCTGTGCGAGGCGCTGAAGGAAAGAGCGGACAAGACATAAAGGAGAGGCAAACATGCTGAACATTGAACACTTGACCAAGACCTATGGAGAAAAGAAAGCGGTGGACGATCTGTCCCTGCACATCCGGCCGGGCGAGATCTTCGGCTTCATCGGCCACAACGGGGCCGGCAAGAGCACGACGATCAAGTGCGCCGTCGGCATCCTGAACTATGACGCGGGCACGATCTGCATCGACGGGAAAAAGCTCGCGGACGAGCCCCTGGCCTGTAAGCGGGCGCTCGCTTACATCCCGGACAACCCGGACCTCTACGACTTCATGAGCGGCATCAAGTATCTCAACTTCGTCGCGGACATCTTCGGCATCCCCGCCGCCGTGCGGCAGGAGCGGATCCGGAAATACGCCGATCTCTTCGAGCTGACCGGCGATCTCGCGCAGCCGATCTCGGCCTATTCCCACGGCATGAAGCAGAAGCTCGCCGTGATCTCCGCCTGGCTGCACGACCCGAAGCTCATCGTGATGGACGAGCCCTTCGTCGGCCTCGACCCGAAGGCCTCGCATCTGCTCAAGGAGATGATGCGCGAGCACTGCGACAGGGGCGGCGCGATCTTCTTCTCCACGCACGTGCTGGAGGTAGCGGAAAAGCTCTGCGACAAGGTCGCCATCATCAAGCAGGGCCGCCTCGTCAAGGTCGGCACGATGGAGGAGGTCAAGGGCGACGACAGCCTCGAAGAGGTCTTCCTGGAACTGGAGGCGGAGTAAATGCTGAAGGTCCTTCTGAAAAAGCAGATCGCCGAGGTCTTCCGAAGCTACTTCTACGACGCGAAGAAGAACCGGATGCGCTCCAAGTGGGCGATCGCCGCCTGGATCGTCTTCTTCGCGGTCGTCATGGTCGGCGTGCTCGGCGGCATGTTCGCCATGCTGTCGCTGAGCCTCTGCGGAGCGCTGGCCGGGGCGGGCATGGGCTGGCTGTATTTCCTGCTGCTGTGCGGCATCGCCATCCTGCTCGGCGCCTTCGGCAGCGTTTTCAACACCTATGCCGGGCTGTATCTGGCCAAGGACAACGACCTGCTGCTGTCCATGCCGATCCCGGTGAAGACGATCATGGCCGCGCGGCTGCTGAACGTCTATCTGATGGGCACGATGTACGCCGCCACGGTGATGCTCCCGGCGCTGATCGTCTACTGGGTCACGGCGGGCGCGACGGCGGGGCGCGTGATCTGCGGGCTTCTGCTGCTGCTGATCGTGACGGTGATCGTGCTGCTGCTGTCCTGCCTGCTGGGCTGGGTGGTCGCGCGCATCAGCCTGAAGCTCAAGAGCAAGAGCTTCATCACGGTGCTCGTCGCGCTCGTCTTCATCGCCGCCTACTATTTCTTCTACTTCAAGGCGAATCTGCTCATCCAGGAGCTGATCCGCAACGCGGGCGTCTACGGCGCGAAGATCAAGGGCACGGCCTACGGGCTCTACCTCTTCGGCCGCATCGGCGAGGGCGACTGGCTCGCCACGGCGATCTTCCTCGCGCTGACGGCGCTGATCTCGCTGCTAATCTGGCGCGTCATGTCCCGCAGCTTCCTCAAGATCGCCACCTCCACCGGGAATGTCGAGAAAAAGCGCTATGTGGAAAAGACTGCGAAGGAGCGCGGCGCCTTCGGCGCGCTCTTCGCCAAGGAGCTCGGCCGCTTTGCTTCCAGCGCCAATTACATGCTCAACACCGGCCTCGGCATCCTGGTGCTCCCGGCCATCGGCGTGCTGCTGCTCGTCAAGGGGCGGGAGCTCTGCGCGGCGCTCGGCGAGGTCTTCGCCGCCCGGCCCGGCACGGTCGCGATCCTGCTGTGCACGGCCCTGTGCACGGCCCTGTCCATGAACGACATGGCCGCGCCCTCGGTCTCGCTGGAGGGCAAGAGCCTCTGGATCCCGCAGTCCCTGCCCGTCGAGGCGAAAACGGTGCTGCGCGCCAAGGCCTCCATGCAGCTGCTCCTCAGCGCCGTCCCCATGCTGATCGCGGCGGTCTGTACCGCGCTGGTCGTCGAGGAGACGCTCGCCGTCCGGCTGCTGCTGGTCGCGGCGCCTCTGACCTGCACGGTCTTCACGGCGCTCGGCTGCACGGCCATCGGCCTCAGGATGCCCCTTCTGAACTGGACGAACGAGCTCGCGCCCATCAAGCAGAGCGGCGCGGTCCTGATCGCGATCTTCGGCCTCTGGGGGCTCACCGTCGTCTTCGCGGGGCTGTATCTGCTCGTCGGCTACAAACTCGGCGCGGCGCCGTATCTCGCGATCTGGACGCTCGCCTACGCCGCCGCCTCGCTGCTGCTTCTGCGCTGGCTGGACACGAAGGGCGCGGCCGCGTTCGAAGCGCTGTAAGGGCGCTCCCTTCCCAAAACGGAAAAAGCCCGTCTCTCTTCAGAGACGGGCTTTTTTCACGCGACCAGCGTCGTGCCCGGATAATAATGCCGCAGGATCTCGCGGTAGTCCGCGCCGCGCAGGGCCATGACCTGCGCGCCGTACTGGCTCATGCCGACGCCGTGGCCGTGGCCCGTGACCGTGAAGCGGAAGGCGCCCTCGAGACATTCGAGCGTGAAGGCCGTGGAGCGCAGCGAGAACAGGCCCCGCAGCTCCTCGCCCGCGATCTTCACGCCGCCGAGATCGACGCTCTCCACGCGGCCGCTCCCGTCCCGGCGCAGCTCGCCCAGCCAGCTCTCCGGCGCGCCGCTGAAATCCGCCTCCGGATGCGCCGACAGGATCGTGTCCCGCAGGTCCAGCGCCGTGCACTGCACATAGCTGACGTAATCGGGCACGTCGGCGGCGGTCTCGGGGCTTTCGACGCTGACGAGATAGGGCCGGCTGTTCCAGATCGCGCCGCTGTCCTCCGTGGCGCCGGCGGAGGAGGCGTGGAACACGGCCAGAGCCGGCTGTCCCCCGTAGCTCAGATACTCCCCGGCCGTGGCCTCCACGGCCGCGCGGATCCGGCCGAGCTCCTCCCCGTCCTCTCCCCAGCGGCTTTGCAGCTCCTCCTCGCTCAGCCAGGCCTGGCAGCAGCGGTAGTCCGTGCAGACCTGGGCCGCGCCGTGCTTGCCGCTTTCCGCCTGGCAGAGCGCGTAGCTGCGCGCGGCCACCGCCTGCGCCTTGAGCGCCTCCGACTCGAAGGAGGCCGGCATCTCCGCCGCCACCACGCCGACGAGATAGTCCTCCAGAGGCATCTCCCGCTCGCCCTCCGGCGTGAGGACGACCAGCGTCTCCGGCGCGGGCCGGGCCGCCCTCGCGATCGGCTCGGGCGGCGCCTCGGGCTCGTCCGCCGCCTGCGGCGGGCTCTGCTCCGCGGCCGGC
>JAFRLZ010000017.1 GCA_017430985.1 Oscillospiraceae bacterium | reverse complement strand
GCGGGCTGAGAAGAGTTTTTTGCGAGGTACACGCCCCCGCAAAAAACGATCGAATTGCTTTCGCCGCTGCGGCGGCGAAAGAGTTGGTCTGTCATTGCGAGGCTCCGCAGGAGCCGTGGCAATCCGTCTCCCTAAAACTAATCGATAAATCCCCGTTCACTCCGCCAGCGCGCTCTCGAGCGCCTTTTCAAAGCCGTCGCGGATCTCCTCGTAGCTCATGAAGAGCCGCGCCTCGAAGCGCTTCTCCCCGCCGACGAAGAGGCTCGGCACGGCGTAGTAGTCGTAACGGTCCGCAAGCCCCGGCTCGTGCGACTCCTCGATCTTCGTGATCGGGACCGCCCGGTATGCCGGCTTCTTCGCGTACAGCTCCTCGAGCGCGCGGAAGCCCTTGACGCAGTAGGGGCAGCTCTCGAGGTAGAACAGCGTGATCTCTTTCATGTCTGTCTCTCCTTTTTCTGTCCGCTCCCGGCGAGAAGGAGCAGGCTCCCGACGGATCGTCGGGAGCCTGCTCCTTCAGTCGGCAGGGCGCGGCCGGTTCAGTGCAGCAGGAACCAAAAGACCGTGAGCAGCCCGCACAGGACGAGGATGATCGGCCCGAACACGAGCATCGCGGACAGGATCATCGCGGGCAGATCGCCCTTTTCCAGTTCGAGCTTTTCCTCTTCCCGGAAGGCCTGGAGCTTTTCGTCGGCCTCCGCCATCTCATCCGGATCCGGCTTCGGCGTGTCCTGCGGCGCGTTTTCCTCCAGATACTGCCGGTTTTTCTCGTGCATGATCTGGAGCCCGCGCTCATACTTCTTTCGGAACAGCACGGCCCGTCCCTCAGTTTTCCCCGGGTTCCAGCATGTGGTGGCAGGCCACGAAGTGGTTCGGCCTGACCTCGACGAACTGCGGGATGATCTGCTTGCACTCCTCGGTGCAGTACTTGCAGCGGGTGTGGAACTTGCAGCCCTTGGGCGGGTTGACGGGGCTGGGGATATCGCCCTCGAGGATCACCAGCTCGCGGTCGTCGTCCAGATTGGTGGTCGGGATCGCGGCGAGCAGCGCCTCCGTGTAGGGGTGCATCGGATGGTCGAAGAGCTCCTGCGAATCGGCAAGCTCCACCATGTTGCCGAGGTACATGACGCCGATCCGGTCGGAGATGTACTTGACGACGGAAAGGTCATGGGTGATGAAGAGGTAGGTGTAGTTCTTTTCTTCCTTGAGATCCTGCAGGAGGTTGATGATCTGCGACTGGATGGACACGTCCAGCGCGGAGACGGCCTCGTCGCACACGACGAACTTGGGCGAGGTGGACAGCGCGCGGGCGATGCCGATCCTCTGGCGCTGGCCGCCGGAGAACTGGTGGGGATACCGGTGGATGAAGTAGGGCGCGAGGCCGCAGCTCTCCATGATCTCCATGACGTGCTCCTGACGGCGCGGGCTTTTCTTCGTGAAGTACTGGTGCGCGACCATGCCTTCGCTGATGATCTGCCCGACGGTGAAGCGCGGGTTGAGCGAGGAATAGGGATCCTGGAAGATCAGCTGCATATCGCTGCGCAGATGGCGCATCTCGTTGTAGCTGAGTCTGGCCAGGTCGATGCCGTCGTCGCGGTAGGACTCGTATTTCTGGAACTGCTCGTTGTCCGCGTACTGCGCGCGCAACTCGTTGAGCTTCCCGTGCGCCTCATCGAGCTGCGCCTTGAGCGCCGTCATTTTGCGGTCGACCTCGGCGAGCTTGTCCTCGGCGGCCTTCAGCCTGCGGGCGCGGCCCGGCTTTTTCTCCTGCAGGAACTTCTCGTCCTCGTACTTCGACTCGGCCGGGATCCTCTCGTTGACGAGCTTGCTGTACTTCTCGGACAGCTTGTAGATCTCCAGGAGCAAAGCCTGCGCCTCGGAGCAGTCGTCGAGCGTGAAGAAGCCGCCGAAAATGTTGGTGATGTTCAGAAACGCGGCGTCCGCGTCGCGCTGCGCCTGGAGCATCTCCTCATGGCGCTGGGCGCGCTGCTCGTCGGAGGCGTTCTGAAAGGCGGCCTCGGCCGCGCTCTTCTTCTCCTCCAGGCGCTTGAGGTTGGCGCGGAGCTTCCTGTAGTTGGTGATCGTATCCTTCACATACTTGGGCGCAACCTCGTCGAGCGAGCGGCCGTAGTACATGGTGCGTCCGTCGGTCTGCTTGTAGAGCTCCAGGATCGTTCTGCCGAAGGTGGATTTCCCGCAGCCGGATTCGCCGACCAGACCGAGGGTCTCGCCCTCATAGATGTTGAGGTCGATGCCGTCGTTGGCCTTGACGTACAGCCCCTTCTGCTTGAGAGGAAAGTACTGCTTCAGATTGGTGACTTTTAACAGTATCTTCTTATCTTCCGGCATGTTTGCGTTCCTCCTTGTTGGGATAGAAGCACCTGATCTCCTGTACGTCCGAAATTCTCGTGAGCGGGGGCTCCTCGTTCCTGCAGCGCTCCGTCGCGTACTTGCAGCGGGGCGCGAACTTGCAGCCCTTCGGGAGATCCAGAGGATGGGGCACGGCGCCGGGGATGGCCTCGAGCCGCTCGTTTGCCGGCGTGTCCAGTCTCGGGATGGAGACCAGAAGGCCTTCGGTATAGGGGTGGGAGTTTTCGGACGCGGGGTTGAACAGGATCCGCGCGGGGACGCTCTCCACGACCTGGCCGCAGTACATGACGGCGACATAGTCGGCCATCTGGTTGATGACGCCGAGGTCGTGCGTGATAAACAGGATGCTGGTGCCGCGCTCTTTTTTCAGATCGTTCATCAGGCGCAGGATCTGCGCCTGGATGGTCACGTCCAGCGCGGTGGTCGGCTCGTCCGCGATCAGCAGCTTCGGCTGGCAGGCCAGCGCCATGGCGATCATGACGCGCTGCCGCATGCCGCCGGAGAGCTGGTGCGGGTACTGCTTGGCGACGATCTGGGGGTTGGGGATCTTGACCGCGGAGAGGATCTCGACGGATTTGTCGGCGGCCTCCTTCTTGTTCATCCCCTGGTGGACCATGAAGACCTCCGAGAGCTGCTTCTCGATCGTGAACACCGGGTTCAGGCTGGTCATCGGCTCCTGGAAGATCACGGAGATGTCGTTGCCGCGGATCTTGTACATGTCCTCCTTGGAGATCGTGGTGAGGTCGCGGCCGTCGAAGAGGATCTTGCCGCTGTCGATATAGCCGTTATCGTCGAGCAGGCGGAGGATGCTCATGGCGGACACGCTCTTGCCGGAGCCGGACTCGCCCACGATACCGAGCGTCTCGCCCTCCCGCACGGAGTAGGAGGCGTCGTTCACGGCCTTGACGATGCCGCGCTTGGTCTTGAAGAAGGTGTGGAGGTTCTCGACCTTGAGTAACACTTTGCTTTCATTTTCCATGGCTCTTCTCCTTATCTCCCGCTGGTCTTCGGGTCAAGTGCGTCGCGCAGACCATCGCCGATAAGGTTGATGCAGATACAAGTGATGCCGAAGATCGCGCCGACGAAGACCCAGTTCCACCAGTAGCTCTGGATGATCAGGCTGTTGTTGGCGCCGGTGAGCATGTTGCCCCAGGTGGGGGTGGGCAGCGGCACGCCGAAGCCGAGGTACGAGAGGGTGGATTCCGTGAGCATCGAGGTGCCGAAGGCCAGCGTGATGGACACGAGGCAGACGGACATGACGTTCGGGATGATCTGCGAGAAGATGATCTTGCTCTCCTTGACGCCGAGGGTCTTGGCGGCCACGACGTACTCCATCTCGCGCTGCGCGAACATCTGTGCGCGGACGAGACGGCAGAGGCTGGGCCAGGACAGGACGCCAAGGATGACCATGATGATATACATGCGCTGCTCGATGGTGACCTTCGTGCCCAGCACCGCCGAGAGGATCATGGCGAAGGGGATGAAGGGCATGGAGGAGACGACCTCCGCGATACGCATGATGATCATGTCCACGGCGCCGCCGAAGTAGCCGGCCAGGCCGCCGAGGATGACGCCGATGATCATCTGGATGATGACCGAGACGGCGCCGATGGTCATGGTCATCTTGCCGCCGTTGACCAGGCGGGCGAAGACGTCGCGGCCGAGCGTGTCGGTGCCGAGGATGAAGCCCTTGAGGCCCCAGGCGTGGAGCTTGCCCTCGCTGTCTAGCGCGTAGTTCTGGAAGGAGCCGGAGAAGACCCTGATGACGCCGCACTCCTGCGCTTCTTCGGGGACCTCGCACTGCTTGTAGCGGTTGCCGCCCCAGGCCACGAGCTCGCCGCTGGCCAGGCGCGCGACATAGTGGTAACGGCCGCCCTCGATCTCCACGGCGGGGGAATCGAAGGTCGGCACCAGGTTCTCGCCCTTGGTCGTGGCGCCCCAGACGACGACGCTGCCGTCGGTCTTGAGCGCGGCGACGCTGTTGGTGCTGCCGGCGATGGCGACCACGTCGCTCTGCGCGTTCTCGGGCACCTTGGTCACGGTGCTGGAGGCGGTGTAGCCGGCGTTCTGCACGGAGCCGTCGTCCAGGAGGACGACGAAGGCGTTCATCGTGAGCGCGACGCCCTTGATGTGACCCTGAAGCTGGGTCCTGACGTCCAGATCCACGAAGTTGGTGTTGCCCCAGAGATAGAGCTGTCCGTCCTCCGTGAGCGCGGAGGAGAACTGGTTGGAGGCCTGGATGTCCAGGATCGCCAGCCTGTGGTTGCGGTTGTTCGCCTGCAGCTCAAAGGGCAGGTCCGTCTGCCCGAGGCGCTTGTTGCCCCAGCAGTAGATCGTGCCGTCCTCGGCTAGGGCGACCGCGTGGTCGCTGCCGGCGGCCACCTGGACGATCTTGGCCTCGCGGATCTCGTCGGGGATGTCCGCGATGTCGATGATCTTGGTGACCTTGCTCTTGCCCCAGACATAGACCGTGCCGTTCTGGTCGACGCCGATCGAGTAGTTCGGGCCGACGGAGATGTCCGCGACGCCGTTTTCGACCAGCTCTCTGGGGTAGTTCATCATGTCATAGCCGGGCGCCAGGCTGACCAGCGTGCTGTCCTGCTCGCCGAGGTCCAGCGTGACGTAGTGCGGCGCGATGAAGACGAACAGCGCCACGCAGATGAAGATGAAGAGCGCCGCGACGGCGATCGGCATGGAGAAGAAGTTCTTGACCACGACGCGGAACGGGCTTTGCAGCTGCTCCTCGGCGTAGATGTCCAGCTCTTTGTTGGGGAAGAAGGCGCGCCGGATCCAGCGCAGGAGGAAGAACTCCTTCTTTTTGGGAGCGCTCGAAGCGTTTTCTTTGCTCATGTTCTCTTCCTCCCTTCCTTACTTGTCGATCCTGACGCGCGGATCCACCAGCGTGTAGCTGAGGTCCGTGAGCAGGACGCCCACCAGGCTGACCAGCGTGTAGAACATCTGCATGGCCAGCACGAGCTCATAGTCCGTCGTGTTCAGCGCGCTCCAGTAGAGGCGGCCGGTGCCGTTGAGGGAGAAGGTCGTCTCGATGACGAGGGAGCCGCCGGTGAACACGCTGATCATCCAGCCCATGATCGAGGTGGAGACGGGCAGGAGCGCGTTGCGCCAGGCGTGGCTGTAGACGACCACCTTTTCGCGCAGGCCCTTCGCTCTGGCCGTGCGGATGTAGTCCTGGGAGAGCGTGTCCATCATGGCCGCGCGAACGGTGCGCGTCATGCCCGCCAGACCCGTGAACACGAGGACAAGGACCGGCAGCGCCATGTAATAGAGCCTGTCGAGAAATTCCCTCGTGCCCGTGTAGGTCGAGCCCGGCGTTTTGGCGCCTCCTGTCGGCAGCCATCGCAGCAGCACGGCGAAGATGTAGATGAACAGGATGCCGACCAGATACGTCGGCAGACTGTAGCCGACCACGGTGCCCGCCTGGATGGCGCTGTCGCCGGCCGAACGGGCGTGGACGGCGCAGTATATGCCGAGCGGGATCGTGATGGCCAGCGTCAGGATCGTGGATATGAAATTCAGCAGGATCGTATTGAGCATCGGCGTGCCGATGATGTCCACGACGGGTCTTTTATAGCTGACGGAATAACCGAAGTTGCCCTGCAGAAGGCCGCTGAACGTGCCGTCCACGTCCTTCATGAAGCCCATCCAGCGCGCGTAGCGCACCAGAAGCGGCTGATCCAGGCCAAGCTTGGTCCTCAGCTGGAGATACTGGGCCGTCCACTCGTCAGGCTTGAGCGTCTTCCTCAGAGGCTCCATCTGCACGAGCGCCGGGTCGCTGGGGATCAGGTTGTAGATCGCGTACATCATCAGGGATACGACAAAGAAGACGACGACGAGGTACGCGAAGCGCTTGATCAGATACTTTCTCAACTATCCTCACCCTCCGTTCTAATTCTCCATGATAGAACAAGATAGATATAAATAAAATGAATAAAAAAAAATAAAAAACCCGCTCGCGTCGCACGCGCACGCGCGCGATCCGCGAAGGCGGAAAAAGCTGTCCCGAGGCAGGGCAGTTTTTTTCGCCTTCGCACGAATACCGGGGATGGCTGAAAGAGGGCCTCCGGGAGGGAGGCCCTCAAACAGCTATGGGTTATTTTCTTGCCTGTTCAGACGATCAGGCGGCGTAGTCCGCGTACAGGATCGCGCGGGAGAAGCCCCAGAACGGGCCTTCCTGATAGTTCACGATGCTGTTCGGGAAGACGCTGACGTAGATGTTGGCGTACAGAGGCACGCGCGGGAGCATCTCGTTGTAGCGGAGGACGAACTGCTGCCACATGTTGAGGTAGGTGTCGTAGTCGCCCGGCTCCACGCCGTACACCATGTCCATGGAGAGCTTGTCGAGCTCTTCGTCGTACAGGTGCGTGGTGTTGTAGCCGTCGAGGATGTAGGCCTCGTCGGTGGTGAACTCGAAGGAGAAGTCATACGCGCCGGAGTTCCAGCCGGTGGCCAGGTTGAACATGTTGTAGGTGGGAACGCTGTAGTTGCCGCCCAGGCCGTAGGCGTCCTGACGGTACATGTAGTTGAGCAGCTCGGGGAAGGTCATGACGTTCTGCTTGATCTCGATGCCGGCCTGCTTGACGGCCTCGCCGTTGGCAAGCATGGTGGAGAGCAGGTCAGAGACGGAGTTGCCTTCGGAGGAGGCCCAGTTCAGAGTCGCGGGCATGAGGATCTTGCCGTCGACATTGACGACGAAATCATCATAGTACTGCGCCTCTTCCTCGGTCACTTCCTTGTAGCGGACAAGGCCGGAGCCGTCCACATAGTCGGTGCCGTCGGCATTGAGGACGAAGCCGATGCTCTTGAGGAGCTCGACAGCGCCGTCGGGATTGTAGTCATAGGTGTTCAGGTTGTTGGCAAGGAAGTCCTTGGAATCCTTGTACATGGTGAAGGCGGTGCAGTAGGGGCCGTGCACGACGCCGCCCCAGCCCTGGCAGAACGTGTTGGCGAACTCGTTGCGGTCAAGGCACATGGCGACAGCCTGACGGAACTCCTTCCACTGGGAGGGTCCGAAGTCGCAGGCGAACTGGAAGTAGCCGAAGCCGGCGCGGTCGTAGCGGCAGTAGTCGCTGTCGATCTCGCCGCCCTCGATCATGTCGATCAGGGCGTTGACCTGGCCGCCGTCGGCGATGCCGGAGTAGAGGTCGATGCCGCCGGTGCGGATGGTGTCGAGGATGGTCTCGTCCTCAGCGCGGACGATGACGAGCTTCTTGATGGCGGGCTTCTGTCCCTGGAAGTCGCCGCAGTAGTTCGGGTTGATCTCGAGGGTGATCTCGGTGGCAGCCTTGTCGAAGTTGACGAGGTTGTACGGGCCGGCGGTCACGCGGTCGGAGGTGGCATACTGCGCGGCGGTGACGTGGTCGGCGATGTTGTCCTTGGTAAGCTCAAGGCCGTTGTCGTTGACGAGGTAGGCGCCCTCGCCGTCGTCCTTCACGTGCCAGCCTTCGCCGAACCAGTAGTCGAGGTTGACGGCGCGCATGCCGGCGTAGGACAGATCGTAGTAGTAGGGCAGGTAGGCGTTTCCGTCATAGCCTGTGGCCATGATGGTCAGGGAGAAGCTGTAGTCGCCCAGCAGACGCAGGCCGGCCAGATAAGGAACGTTGCCGTCCTTGTAGTCCGGGCCGCCCAGAATCATGTTGTAGCTGTTGGAGACCGTGCCCATCTCTTTGCCGGCAGGGCTGATGACGAACAGGCTCCAGGCGAGGAAGTTCTCAGCGGTGATGGGATCGCCGTTGTTGAACACCAGGCCTTCCTTGATCTCGAAGGTGTAGGTGGCGTTGCCGTCGGCGTCCTCGGTGCGCTCGTAGCTCTTCACGACGGAGTCGTTGAGAACGTAGTCGCCGCCCTCGTTGGAGGTGACGGTCACGCAGTCATCGGTGAGAGTCAGGATGTCCTGGTCGGTGGCGTTGATGGAGCTCGTGAAGGCAGCATACGCCCAGTCGCCGTTCGGCTCGGTGGAAGTGCCGATGATGACATAGTCCTTCGTCTCCTTCGGCGTGTCGACGGGCGCGGGCTCGTCAACGGGCGCCGGCTCGTCGTTGCCGGCCTGAGGAGCGGGCTGCTGCTGACCGCAGGCGGCCAGAGCGAGCACCATCATCAGCGCAAGCAGCAGAGCGAGCAGCTTTTTGGTGTTTTTCATCTTGTTTCCTCCTATTAAAATTTTGGGGATACGATATTTTTGAAACCGGGTTCTCCCGGGATCAAACGCTTTGTGTCCGCCGTTCGCGGACAGATATCTTTGTCTGTACTTTTCGTATTTACCTCGCTAAATCGAGATATTCGGAAAGTATAAGTTATTTTACCTCATTTGCCTGTGGGTGTCAACTGTTGAATTCGACCGAACATCCTTAGACGGTATGGGTTTTTTTGTCTATTTCTGCCCGTTTCGCGCCGGCAGGCGCCGGTGAAGACCCCGTCTCCCCCGGCGCCCGGCCGATAGTCCCGCGGGCAGGTTCGCCGCTTCCGGCGATCCTTCTTTCCCGCCGCCGTCAGTCGCCCAGACTGATGCCGATGTCGCGCGCCACCTGGATCATCGGGTGATCCACGGGCAGGAACTTGGTCCTGCTGGCGGCCTCCTCCAGCGGGATGGAGGTGATGACGCTGTTCTGGAGGGCGACCATGCGGCCGTACTGCTGCTTGATGATGAGGTCGGCCGCGGCGGTGCCGAACTGGGTGGCCAGCGCCCGGTCATAGGGGCAGGGAGGACCGCCGCGCTGATAGTGCCCCGGCACGGTCACGCGGGTATCCTGGCCGGTGAGCTTCTCCAGCTCCGCCGCGATGGCGTAGGACACGGTGGAATAGGGGCTGCTCTCCTTTTTGCGGCGGGCGGCCTCCTCGTCGAGCTTCTGGTCCTTGATGGACACGGCGCCCTCGGCGCAGGCCACGATGGAGAAGCCGTGGCCGCCGCGCTTGCGGGCCCGGATGACCTCGGCCACCTTCTCGATGTCGTAGGGGATCTCGGGGATGAGGATGACGTCCGCGCCGCTGGCGATGCCGGCGCTGAGCGTCAGCCAGCCGGCGTCGCGCCCCATGAGCTCCACGACGAAGATGCGGCCGTGGGAGCAGGCGGTGGTGTGCAGGTAGTCGATCACGTTCGTGGCGATGTCCACGGCGCTCTGGAAGCCGAAGGTGGTGTCGGTGCCGTAGATATCGTTGTCGATGGTCTTGGGCAGGGTGATGACGTTCATGCCCGCGTCCATGAGGAGCTTGGCGCTCTTCTGGGTGCCGTTGCCGCCCATGATGACGAGGCAGTCGAGGTTGAGGCGGTTGTAG
Source organism: Oscillospiraceae bacterium (assembly GCA_017430985.1). Taxonomy (GTDB): domain Bacteria; phylum Bacillota; class Clostridia; order Oscillospirales; family Oscillospiraceae; genus Limivicinus. Next base: position 1,931 of record JAFRLZ010000017.1, on the reverse strand, counting down.
GTGTGCAGCATGTCGGGCAGCAGGCTGCGCCCCTCCTCGTCCACGATGTCCTTGCCGGGGATGTAGCGCTGGCGCGAGGTGCCGAGGATGGTGCCGCCGCGCGTGAGGATGCCGGAGAAATCCTTCGGCTCCATGAATTTATAGTCGCACTCGATCAGGCCGCGGTAGCCGTCGTACATGCCGTAGATCTCCACGCGGTCCAGCCGCTCGTAGAGCGCCTTGCCCACGCCGCGGATCGCCGCGTTGAGGCCCTGACAGTCGCCGCCGCTGGTGATGAGCGCCACTCTTGTCATGCGTTTCATTGTCCGTACCTCCTGTCGATGCATATTTCGCTTTGTACATTATCATACAGATTTCTCGAAATTGCAAGCAAAACAGACGTCCGCGCGGGATAATGATTGCATCCGTCCGCGCGATATGCTATACTGCTTTCCGACGCCAACACCGCAACTGACGAAAAGGAGGCCCGATCCCATGGCCAAGCCCGTTCTCATCACGGCTGACAGCACCTGCGATCTCTCGCGGGACCTCATCGAGCGCTACGACGTCCGCCTCATCCCGCTGACCATCCAGCTGGGCGAGGAGAGCTATCTCGACGGGGTGAGCTTCACCCCGCAGGATATGTATGACCGCTACCACGCCGACGGGAGCCTCCCGAAGACGGCTGCGCCCAGCCTGCAGCAGTTCCTGGATTTCTTCACGCCGCTGCTGGAGCAGGGCTACGAGATCGTACATCTCGACATCAGCGCGGAGCTGTCCTCCACCTTCCAGACGGCCGGCATCGCCGCCGCGGAGCTCGAGGGCGTCTACCCGGTGGACAGCCGCATGCTCTCCACGGGCGTGGGGCTGCTGTGCATCGAGGGCGCGGAGTGCGCGCGGCGCGGCATGTCCGCCGCCGAGATCGCCGAGCATCTGCGCGGCCTGACCGACAAGGTGGACACGAGCTTCGTGCTCGACACGCTCGAATTCATGTGGAAGGGCGGGCGCTGCTCCGGCGTGGCCGCGCTGGGCGCGAACCTGCTGCGCCTGCGGCCCGGCCTCGAGATGAAGGACGGCCGGCTCGGCGTCTACAAGAAATACCGCGGCAAGATGCGCGAGGTCTACCGCCAGTATATCACGGAGCGCCTCGCGGGCAAGCGCGTGCGCCCGGGCCATGTGTTCATCACCGAGTCCGGCGAGCTCGAGCCCGGCACCGTCGAGGAGCTGGAGGCGCTGGTGCGCTCTCTCATTCCTGTCGAGGAGATCCACCACACGCGCGCCGGCTGCACGATCTCCTCGCACTGCGGGCCGAAGTGCCTGGGCATTTTATTCATCAATGAATAATAAGGAGAGATCCCGATGATCCAGCCGAACGACATCAACAAAGTCAGCGACGAGGACTGGGAGGACTTCAAGAAGAGGGCCGCGAAGGACGAGCTGTACTACACCGGTCCGGGCGACCTGCTGGACACGGCCGAGGGCCGCGCGAAGTTCTGCCGCTTTGCCGAGAGCGGGGCCTACAACAAGGAGGACCCGGTCTTCCCCGGCTACAAGATCTGGGTCTTCAACAACCGGGGCGAGGGCATGGTGGTCAAGCGCCGCAGCCGCGTGGACCCCAGCGTCATGGAGGACGTGGAGTTCAACGCCGAGGGCGTCGAGATCAGCAAGTCCTACGAACCGGCCTGACAATTCGGAATTGAAGCGGCGGTCTGGCGAGCTAAAGGCCCCCTTGCCTAAAGGGGGCTGTCGCCGCAGGCGACTGGGGGGATTTCCATTGTTCCTCTCAGGCCCCCTTGCCTAAAGGGGGCTGTCGCCGCAGGCGACTGGGGGGATTTCCATTGTTCCTCTCAGGCCCCCTTGCCTAAAGGGGGCTGTCGCCGGAGGCGACTGGGGGATTTCCATTGTTCCTCTCAGGCCCCCTTGCCTAAAGGGGGCTGTCGCCGCAGGCGACT
>JAFRLZ010000016.1 GCA_017430985.1 Oscillospiraceae bacterium | reverse complement strand
CCTCTTTTTCAAACAGGGAGGCGACGGCCTCGATGCTTTCCTCCGTGCAGACGGGCTTTTTGCAGTCGTCGCAGTAGAAGACGGGGATGGGCAGGCCCCAGCGGCGCTGACGGGAGATGCACCAGTCGCTGCGCTCGCGGATCATCGCGCCCATGCGCTCCTTGCCCCAGGCGGGCAGCCAGCGCACGGCCTCGCAGGCCTTGATGGCCTCGTCCTTGAAGGAATCGACCGAGCAGAACCACTGAGGCGTCGCGCGGAAGATGATGGGCTTCTTGCAGCGCCAGCAGTGGGGATAGCTGTGGATGATGTCCTCAGAGGCGAAGAGAACGCCGCTGTCCTTCATGTCCGCGAGGATAACGGGGTTGGACTCCTCGGTGCCGAGCCCGGCATATTTGCCGGCGTACTCGGTGTGGCGGCCCTGATCGTCCACGGGGACGACCATCTCGGCGCCGTAGCGCATGCAGGTGACGTAGTCGTCCGCGCCGAAGCCGGGGGCGGTGTGCACGCAGCCGGTACCGGAATCCATCGTGACGTAGTCGGCCAGCATCAGCAGGCTCGTCTTAGGCAGGAAGGGATGGTCGGCCAGCATGTACTCGAAGAAGGAGCCCTCGTGGAGCTCCACGATCTCATACTCGCTCACGCCGCCGGCCGCCATGACCTGGGGCACCAGCGCCTCGGCGATGACGTACATCTCGCCGTTCGGGACGCGGACGATCGCGTAGCTGTCGCCGGGGCTGAGCGTGATGCCGATGTTGCCCGGCAGCGTCCAGATCGTGGTGGTCCAGATCAGGAAGAAAAGCTTGTCTCTGTCCAGATGGCCCAGCTTGCCCTTGTCGTCCCGGAGGGGGAACTTGACGTAGACGGTCGTGACGGGGTCGTCCTGATATTCGATCTCGGCCTCGGCCAGCGCGGTCTCGTCGTGGGCGCACCAGTACACGGGCTTGAGCCCCTTGTAGATGTGCCCGTTGAGGTACATTCTGCCGAAGATGCGCACCTCGTCGGCCTCAAAGCCCTTGTTCATGGTCGTGTAGGGGTGGTCCCAGTCGCCGATCACGCCGAGGCGCTTGAAGCCCTCGCGCTGCCGATCGATGTATTTGTTGGCATAGGCCTCGCAGGCGGAGCGGAAATCGGCCACGGACATGGCCTTGTGGTTGAGCTTCTGCTCCTTGATGATGGCGCTCTCGATGGGCATGCCGTGGTTGTCCCAGCCGGGGATGTAGGGGACGTGGTAGCCGCGCATCATGTAGCTGCGGTTGATGAAGTCCTTGATGGACTTGTTGAGCGCGTGGCCCATGTGGATATCGCCGTTGGAGAAGGGAGGGCCGTCGTGGAGGTTGAAGCGGGGAAGGCCTTCGCTCTTTTTCAGATGTTCCCGGTAGATATCCTGTTCCTCCCAGCGGCGGAGCATATCCGGCTCGCGGACGGGCAGCCCGGCGCGCATGGGGAAATCGGTTTTCGGCAGATTCAGTGTCGCGTTGTAATCCTTAGACATGGGTGTTCTCCTAGAAATGAAGTAAAGAGGCGCGCGCTGTCGCGCGCGCCTCCAAAGAGATCGGGGAAATTACAGGGAGAAGGGCTGGGTGCTGTCAAAGGGGTTGGACGGCTTGGCGAAGCCCTCGGTGTTCAGGTCCAGATCCAGCGAGATGGCGGGCTCGGCCTTCGCCTGCGCCACGGAGCTCTCGATGCTGCGCACCGCGTCGTCGACGGCGGCGGGAGCGGGAGCCGGAGCGGGGGCCGGAGCCGGAGCCTGCGGCACGACGCCGCGGCTGATGGAGTCCAGATTCTGCAGGGTGGCGTTGATCGCGCCGCGCGCCTGATCAAAGAACTTGGCGGTGGCGTCCTTGGCGGCGGCCAGACGGCGCTCCTCGGCGGCGGTCTGATCGGCGATGGAGCCGATCTGCGCCTTGACCTGGCGCTCGGCGTCGGCGATCATGGCGCTGGAACGGGCGCGGGCGTCGGCCTCGATCTGCACGGCCAGCTTCTGGGCGGACAGGACGGCAAGATTGAGCGCTTCCTCGTTGGCGCGGTATTCCTCGATCTTGTCGACAAGGACCTTCATCTTGCTCTTCAGGACGGCGTTCTCCTTCTGAGCGGCGGTAATCTCATCGGCCAGCTCCTCGAGGAAATCGTCGACGGAGTTCATGTCGTAGCCCTTGCCGCCGAACTTGGCCTGCTCAAAAGTTTTTTCACGGATATCCTGAGCGGTAATCATATCAATATCCACCTTTCCTTATTCTCTGTTCTCTGTGTATTTACCTCAGAAATACTGACCGTCGCTCTCCGGCTGCTCGGCCTGGGAGCCGACGAGGTCGACATTCTGCGGGGTAACGAAATAGGTCTTCGCGGAAACGGGCGTGATCTTCCCGCCCATGGCGAAGGTGATGCCGGACAGGAAGTCCAGCAGGCGGCGGGCGTTGTCGGTCGGCAGCCCCTCGAGCGTCATGACCACGCTGCGGTTCTGGCGCAGATGGCTGACGAGCTCGCCGGCCTCGTCGAAGGTCTTGGGGTTGAAGAGGATGACCTGCGTCTCGTTTCCGCCGAAGCTCACCGTGCGTTCGCGGCGCACGGGCTTGGGGCGGGGCGCGGCCTTCTTGACGCCCAGGGCGCCCAGGAGACCGGCGGACTCCGACGCGGGCTTGGCCGGCTTGCGGGCCGGCTCCGGCGAGGAGGGATCCTCTCCGAAGACGTTTTCAAATTCGATCTGAGCCGCGCTCGCGGGCTTGGCGGCCGTGGTGCCGACCTCGGCGCCCTCGAAGAAATCGTCGTCGTCATCGTAGGGCTGGGTCAGCTTTTTCAATTCATCCAGGAAGCCCATTGGCAATGCCTCCGCTATTATGATCCGGGTATTGGCGCGGCCCGAAGATGGCAGAGCCGATCCGAACCATGTTGGCGCCGCAGGCCACGGCGGCGAGATAGTCGCCGCTCATGCCCATGGACAGAAAATCCATAGATACATTATCGTATTTTTTCTCTCCATTGTCAACAAAAAGCTGTTGCATTTTTGTAAAATATGGTCGATTTTCGTCGCCGGAAACGCAGATGGGAGGGATCGCCATCAGCCCGCGCACCCGGACCGAGGGCAGGCGGGCCGCCGCCTCGAGCGCCGCGGGGAGCTCCTCGGGCGCGAAGCCGGACTTGGCGGCCTCGCCCGCGATGTTGATCTCCAGCAGCACGTCCTGCACGAGGCCCTTTTTGCCTGCACAGCGGTCGATCTCCTCCAGCAGCGCGACGCTGTCGGCGCTGTGGATCAGGGAGACCAGCCCGACGATCTGCCGGACCTTGTTCCTCTGCAGGTGGCCGATGAAATGCAGCGGCGCGCCCGCGTAGGCGCCCTGCGACTGCTTTTCGAGCAGCTCCTGCACGCGGTTTTCCCCGCAGGCGTCCACGCCCGCCGCGATCGCGCGGCGGACGCGCTCGGCGTCGTTCATCTTGGTCGCGGCCACCAGCAGCACGTCCTCCGGCCGGCGGCCGGCGGCGAGCGCCGCCGCCGCGAGCGCGGACCGGATGCGGGCGATGTTCTCGTCGAGTTCCATGCGTCTCTCTCTTTCTTTTCCGGTCTCAGCCGAACAGCCAGACCCCCAGCCAGGCGCTCGCGGCCAGAAACAGCAGCGCGGTCAGGACGCGCAGGTAGAGCCTGCCGTCCAATCAGGGCTCCTCGTCCAGGCTGATGGGGCGGGGCGGCACCACCGTGGAGATGGCGTGCTTGTAGATCAGCTGCTGCTTGCCGTCCGAGTCGAGCACGACGGTGAAATTGTCGAAGCCGCGCACGACGCCGTGCAGCTGGAAGCCGTTCATCAGAAACATCGTGATCACCGAGCGCTCCCTGCGCGCCTGATTGAGAAAAAGGTCCTGAAGGTTTTGGTTTTTTTGCATGTCTATGTACTCCTTTGTATATGGCTTTCCGCCGGTGGGCGGATATAGCCATGATACGCCGAAGCACAGACGAAACCTGTCGAAAACGATAACTAATTCCGAATTCCGGATTCCGAATTCCGAATTTTCTCCGCGGCGGCCTCGATATCCGGCTCCCCTTCCCAGAGGATCCAGCGCGTGTCCGGCTCGCGCCGGAACCAGGTGAGCTGCCGCTTGGCATAGCGGCGGCTGGCCTGCTTGACGAGGGCCAGCGCCTCCGCGCGGCTTACTTCGCCGCGCAGCGCGAGGACGGCCTCCTTGTAGCCGATGGCCTGCATCGCGGTGCTCTCGGGGGAGAGCCCGGCGGCGAGCAGCGCTTCGACTTCCTCGAAAAGCCCCCGCGCGGCCATCTCGTCCACGCGCCGGTCGATGCGCGCGTAGAGCGCCTCCCGGTCGGCGAAGCTCAGGGCGATGCGCCGCGCCTCGTAGCGGGGCGGCCGGAGCCTTGTCCGCGCGTCGTGCTCCGAGATGGTCATGCCGCTGCTCTCGAAGACCTCCAGCGCGCGCACGATGCGCCGCCGGTCGCCGGGGTGGAGCTTCGCGGCGCGCTCGGGATCGACCGCGCGCAGCCGCTCGAGCATCGCCTCGCCGCCGAGACGGTCGTACTCCGCGCCGAGCGTTTCGCGCAGCGCGCCGTCCCCCTCGCCCTCGCCGCCGAAAGCGCGCCCGGCGAGCAGGGAGTCGATGTAGAGCCCCGTGCCGCCCGTGACGATGGGCGTTTTCCCGCGCGCGAGGATGTCGTCGCAGCAGCGGGAGGCCTCCTCGACGTAGCGGGCCACGGAGTATCTCTCGCCGGGCTCGGCCACGTCCAGCATGTGGTGCGGCACGCGCGCGCGCTCGGCGGCCGTGGCCTTGGCCGTGCCGATGTCCATGCCGCGGTAGACCTGCATGGAGTCGGCCGAGACGATCTCGCCGTTCAGTTTTTCGGCCAGCGCGAGGCTGAGCGCCGTCTTGCCTGTGGCCGTGGGGCCGCAGACGACCAGGACCCGCCCGCTCATACGATGCGCTTGAAGAGCTTGTCCAGCTCGCGCCGCGTCACGGTGACCGAGACGGGGCGGCCGTGCGGACAATATTTGACGGCGCCGGAGAGCACGGCCCCGACGAGGACCTCGAGTTCCTCCGGCTGCGTGTCCCAGCCGGCCTTGATCGCGGCCTTGCAGGCCACGGTGTGCAGCAGCTCGTCCCAGACCGCCTGCTCGCCCAGCGCCTTGCCGCGCCGCAGCTTGTCGCAGATCTCCTCGATCGCCGCGGCGGTCTCGCCCTCGTCCATGCCGGAGGGCACGGCGCGCACGATGTAGTCCGCCGCGCCGAAGGGCTCGATCTCGAAGCCGAGCTCGCGCAGCACGTCGGCGTTGGCCTCCAGCAGCTCCGCGTCGTCGCCGGAGGGGCGCAGCGTCACCGGGCTCAGGAGGCTCTGCGCCGGGATGTGCCGCTCCTGCGCGCGCAGACGGTCGAAATTCATGCGCTCGTGGGCGGCGTGCTTGTCGATCAGGATCAGCTCGTCGCCGACTTCGACAAGGATGTAGGTTTTCAGCGCCTCCCCCACGATCTTGTGGTCAGGTATGCGCGAACTTTCAACATTTTGAACATCGTTCTCCACAATCGCCGTTCCCGCGGGGATGACGGGGGTCGTCGGAACGGGTCGCTCCGCGGCCTTCGGCGTCGGGTTCGGCCGCGGTCCTTTCGAAACGCAGTTTGTTCCACAAGATATGGAAAATATGAGATTTCCAGTTAATAGTTTGCTAAATATTATATGTAAAAAGGTTAATGAAAGTTATTTATATGATG
>JAFRLZ010000004.1 GCA_017430985.1 Oscillospiraceae bacterium | reverse complement strand
TGCAGCGCGCGGACGGCGGGCTCCGCGAGCGCCGCGAAGCCGAAGGCCACCAGCAGCGGCGCCGTCCAGGGCAGCAGAAAGCGGACGGCGAGCCACACGGCCCCGGCCGCCGCCGCGCCGTAGAGCAGCAGCGTCAAACATCTGATCGCTCTCTGAGACATGGGCCCTCCCGGTCAAATGTGAGTTTATCGAGGAATTTAAAATGGATGATGTAGGGGCCAATGCCTTCATCGCCCCGCATGAACAGGTATATTTTCCGCGGGCCTATGAGGGCATCGGCCCCTACGGCATCGTACCAACATCTCTGCCACACTTCCGTTTGTTTTCGTTCTTCCCTCTTCCGCCCCGCTTTATTCACCGCGCCTCCCGCTTCTGTATAAAATGGAACAGCCGCATGCTGCAGGCATGCGGCCACGGGAGGCTTTCATCATGTTGATCATACAAAAATTCGGCGGCAGCTCGCAGGCCGATCTCGAGGCGCTACGCCGCTCGGCCGGCCTCGCGCTGCGCGCCGCGCAGGCGGGGCACGACTGGCGGTCGTCGTCTCCGCCCGCGGGAAGAGCACCGACGAGCTGCTCGCCCTCGCGCACGAGATCTCGCCGGACCCGCCGCCGCGCGAGCTGGACGCGCTGCTGACGACCGGCGAGCAGCAGTCCGCGGCGCTGTTCGCCCTGATGCTGGACGCGCTGGGGCAGCGCGCCTGTTCCTTCACCGGCTGGCAGGCCGGTCTGCACGCCGGCGGCGAGCACGGCGACGGGCGCATCGAGTGGGTGCTGCCGCAGCGGCTGCGCGCGGCGCTGCGGGAGGGCCGCGTCGCCGTGGTCACGGGCTTTCAGGCCCTCAACGACGCGGGCGACCTCATCACTCTCGGCCGCGGCGGCTCCGACACTTCGGCCGTCGCGCTCGCCGCGGCGCTCGAGGCCGACCGCTGTGAGATCTACACCGACGTAGACGGCATCTACACCGCCGACCCGCGCCTGCTGCCCGAGGCGCGGCTGCTGCCGGAGATCGATTTCGACGACATGCTCCGGCTCGCCCGCGCGGGCTCGCAGGTCCTGCACGACCGCTGCGTCGCGCTGGCGCGGGCGGCGGGGCTGGAGATCCGGCTCCTGTCCTCAATGACGGAGGGGGTGGGCTCCGTCGTGCGCCGTCTGCCCGAGGCGCGCCGCCCGCCCTTCGCGGGGCTGACCCGCGACCGGGCCGCCGGCACGCTGACGCTCGTGGGCCGGGAGGCCGACGCAGACGCGCTGCGGCGCCTGATCCTCTGCCTCGGCGGGCATGAGATCCCGGTCCTCGGCGGCGAGCTCGCGGAGGGCGCCGTCTCGGTGCGCCTCGCGCCGGAGCGGCTGGACGAGGCGCTGCGCCCCGCGCACGAACTCTTCTTTCCATAAAAATACGGGCCGCGTTCAACACGCGGCCCGTATTCTGAAAACGAAACGCTGAAACCTATTCCTCGATCACGACGCGCTTGCCGCGGATCGACAGCTTCCCGCTGCAGTAGAGCGCCACGGCGCGGCTGAGCAGCTTCCACTCGGCCTCCTCGGTCACGCGGCGGCGCAGGCTCTCCGGATCGTCTCCGGGCAGGACCTCGACGGCCTTCTGCAGGATGATGCCGCCCACGCGCCCGTCTCCGTCGGCAAAATAGGCGGTCGCGCCGGTGATCTTGACGCCGCGCTCGAGCACGGCGCGGTGGATGTCGCCCTCGACGTCCTCAAAGGCGGGGTAGATGCTCGGCCAGGTGCCGATGATGCGGTTTTTGAACTGGTAGGGGATCACGCCGAGCGGACAGTCGTACCCGGCGAGGATCACGAGCTCGACGTCCATATCCCGCAGCTTGTTGGCCACGGCCATGCTGTGGCTGGTCATGTTGGGAAAGAGCTCCGGATCGACCACGAAGCTCGGCACGCCGGCGTTGATGGCGCGGCTCATGGCGTAGGCGTCCCGCTCCGGGGCGATCACGGCGGCGAGCTCGAAATTCGGGAGCTCATGGAAATACATCGAGTCCAGGATGGCCTGGAGCTTGGACCCGTCTCCCGCCGTCAGCGCGGCGGCCCGCACGATCCTGTTCTGCTCCGCTCCGTTGGGCACGGCCCGCGCCCCCTTTCCGTTTGCTGCAACTGCAAAACCCGTTTCGCAATTGGCTGTTGTGGATTTCGCGGTTTTACGCTATAATGGTTTCCTATTCCGCGAACGATCCGCTCTTTTCCGCCGAAACATTACTTATTTATTGATTATAATGCAAGCGCGGCTGACGGTCAAGCTTCGGAGGGCGCATATGACAGAAATTTATTTGATCCGGCACATGCAGGCGGAGGGCAATCTCTTCCGCGTGATGCAGGGACATTACGACGGCGCGGTCACGCCGCTCGGGCTCCGGCAGGCGGAGCTGCTGGGCGAGCGTTTCCGCGGCGTGCCCTTCGACGCGCTCTACAGCAGCGACCTGAGCCGCGCCCGCCTGACCGCCGAGGCCCTGCAGCCGAGCTGCCCCCTGCCCCTGCGCACGGATCCGCGCCTGCGGGAGATCCACGTCGGCCGCTGGGAGGCCCGCTTCTTCGGCGATCTGCAGCATGAGGAGCCGGAGTCGATCGCGCACTACCTGCTGCGCCCCGGCGACTGGCAGATGGACGGCGCGGAGACTTACCGGGACGTGGCCGAGCGCGTCGCCGCCGCCATGGAGGAGATCGCCCGCCGGCACGAGGGGCAGCGCGTGGCCGTGGTCAGCCACGGCGTGGCCATCCGCTGCCTGCTCGCGCGGCTATTGGATCTCGACGTGAACGAGCCGGACCGGCTGCCGATCGCGCTCAACACCGCCGTGTCCCGCCTGCTGTACGAAAACGGCCGCTGGTCGGCCGACTATCTCAACGACGCCTCGCATCTCGACGCGCTGCAGCTGCCGGCCTGGGAGCGCTCGCCCACATTCTGGGCCGAGCCCCTCGACCCCCGGCGCGAGGCGGACTATTACACGTCCTGCTACGCCGACGCCTGGCGCGCCGCGCACGGCTCGCTGCTCGGCTATGAGCCGGAGCCCTACCTCGACGGCGCCGTCGAGCACCGGCGCGCTGACCCCGGGGCCGTGCTGAAGATCTGGTGCGGGGACGAGCCCGCCGGGCTCGTGGACCTGGACACCCGGCGCGGCGCCTTTTTCGGCTGCGGCTGGGTGAGCCTGCTGTACCTCGCTCCCGCATACCGCCGCCGCGGCTGCGGCGTGCAGCTGCTCGGCCGCGCCGTGATGCGCTACCGGGAGCTGGGCCGCCGCGCGCTGCGGCTGCACGTGGCCGAGAGCAACGCCGACGCGCTCGCCTTCTACCGGAAGCAGGGCTTTACGGAGCTCTCGCACGAGCAGACCGGGCTCGGGCGGCTGCTGCTGATGGAGAAGAAGCTGGGAGGGCCGCGCCATGTTTGACTATCCGGCCCGTGTCGAGACGCTGCGCCTGCCCGCGGGCCGGCGCATCCTCGTGGTGTCCGACATTCACGGGAACCTGCCCTATTTCCGCGGCCTGCTGGAGCGCGCGGACTTCTCCGGGCGCGACGAGCTGATCGTCGACGGCGACTTTCTCGAAAAGGGGCCGGACAGCCTCGGCACGCTGCGCTTCCTGATGGCGCTCTGCCGCGGCGGGAACGTGCACCCGCTGCTCGGCAACTGCGACCTCTGGGACGATATCTTCCTCAGCGACGAGACGGACGAGCGCCTGCTGCGCTACATCCTCTACCGCAAGAGCGGCCTGCTGTGGGACATGCTCAACGTCTCCGGGCTCGATCCCTTCGAGATCGAGGATTTCACGGCCTGCAAACGGCAGCTGCGCCGCCGCTTCGCGGCGGAGTGGGACTTCCTGGAGGGCCTGCCGCACGCTATTGAGACGGAGCGCTATACCTTCGTGCATGCCGCGCTGTACCCGGACAAGCCTCTGCGCGCCCACACGGCGGACGAGCTGACCCGCTGCGACGCCTTCATGCGCCTGGGCTACCGCTTCGACAAGTGGGTGATCGTGGGCCACTACCCCGTGGTGCTCTACGGGCGCGACATCGTCTGCGCCAATCCCGTGATCGACCGGGAGCGCCGCATCGTCTCGCTCGACGGCGGCTGCGTGCTCAAGGACGACGGGCAGCTCAACGCCCTCGTCATCCCCCGCGACGGCAGCGAGGATTTCAGCTTCATCGCCTGGGACCCCTTCCCGGTCAGAACCGTGAAGACCGCGCAGGCCCCCTCCGCCCGCTCCTACTACATCCGCTGGGGCGACAACCGCGTGCGGGTGCTGCGGCGCGGCGAGGAGTTCTCCCTCTGCCGCCACGTCCGCACGGGCTACGAGATGGAGATCCTGACAAAATACCTCTACAGCGACGGAGAGTACACCGACTGCAACGACTGCACCGACGACGTGCTCGCCCTCTCGCCCGGCGACCGGGTGAGCGTGATCGAGACCTGCTCGCGCGGATATTTCGTCAAGCACGAGGGCCGCTCCGGCTGGTACTTCGGGGAGCTGGAATAAATGCGTATGCTTGACTTTTTCCGCGCCGATCCGCGGCTGCTGCTGCCGGTCTGGCTGTTTCTGGCGAGCCTCGTGCTCCTCGCCGTGATGGGCGCCGACAAGCGCCGCGCGCGGCGCGGCCTCCGGCGCGTGCCGGAGAAGACGCTCTTCCTGCTCGCGCTGCTCGGCGGCGCCTGGGGCGGCTGGCTCGGGATGCGGCTGTTCCGCCACAAGACGAAGCACCGCAGCTTTGTTCTCGGCTTCCCGCTGCTGGCGCTGCTGCAGCTGGCGCTCTGCGCCTGGCTGTTTCTGCGCCAAAGCGCCTGAGCGCGGCAAAAACCGGCTCGATGCGAGAAAGGGCTTGTATTCTGTCTGCCCAGCCTGTATAATACAGACGATGATTCTTCAAATCCTTGAAATTTTTAAAACGATCTTCTTGATCGGGAGGTATATATGAAGCAGTACAAGCGCCGCCCCGGCGACCGCAAGGAGGGCCGTCTCCTGCGCTCCATCCCGGGCTTCTCCAAGTTCATCCCCTTCATCATGCCCCAGCGCAACGACCGCTCCATCCACTACGCGGAAAGCTTCGAGATCACCAAGCTCGACCGCCGTCTGCGCGAGCTGCGCGTGTCCGGCTACAAGGGCATCGGCATCCTCCACTTCATGATCGCCACCTACATCCGCACGGTCTCCATGCTGCCGGGCATCAACCGCTTCGTGGTCGGCCGCCGGATCTACGCGCGCAACGACATCGAAGTCGTCATGGCCGTCAAGCGCGACATGAGCCTCAACGCCCCGGAGACGACCATCAAGGTGCACTTCGAGCCGACGGACACGATCTTCGACGTCTACCGCAAGCTCAACGAAAAGATCGACGAGATCAAGACCAGCGACGACACCAACGGCACCGAGGATTTTGCCGACGCCGTGGCCCGTCTGCCGCGCTTCCTGATCCGCTTCGCGATCGCGATCCTCCGCATGATGGACTACTTCGGCTGGCTGCCCGCCTCCCTGACGGAGATCAGCCCCTTCCACGGCTCCATGATCATCACCGACCTCGGCTCCCTGCGCATCGGGCCGGTCTACCACCACATCTACAACTTCGGCACGCTGCCGGTCTTCATCGCCTTCGGCGCGAAGTACCACAAGTACGAGGTCAACCGGCACGGCCAGGTGGAGGACCACAAGTATGTCGACACCAAGATGGTCCTCGACGAGGGCACGGTGGACGGGCACTACTACGCCCAGCTGCTGCGCGCCTTCCGCTATATCTTCGACCACCCCGAGGTCGTGGAGAACCCGCCCTCCCGCGTTATCGAGGACGTTCGCTGAGCGCCTCTGTATGAAAAAAACGCCCGCATCCGTTCGGATGCGGGCGCTTTTGTGCCTTTTTTATTCTTTTACCAGGTTTTCCCCGATCTTGTACACGTCGCCGGCGCCGACGGTCAGGACGATATCGCCCGGCTGCGCGAGCTGGCGCAGCGCGTCCTCGAGCTCGGGAAAGCTCGGGTAGAAGGCCGCCCCCGGGACCTGCGCGGCGAGATCCGCCGAGGAGATGCCGATGGTGTTCTTCTCGCGGGCGGCGAAGATCTCCGCCAGCAGCAGCTTATCCGGCCGGCGCAGCTGCTCCACGAAATCGTCGAACAGAGCGTCGGTGCGGGAGTAGGTGTGCGGCTGGAAGACCAGCACCGTGCGGCTGTAGCCGAGCTGCTCCACCGCGTCCAGCAGGGCCTTGAGCTCGCTGGGGTGGTGGGCGTAGTCGTCGTACACGTCCGCGCCGTTGTACTTGCCCTTGAACTCGAAGCGGCGGCCCGCGCCGTTGAAGCCCGCCAGCCCGTACTTGACCGCGGTGGGCCGGATGCCGAGGCAGATCGAGGCCGCCACGGCCGCCAGCGCGTTCTTGACGTTGTGCAGGCCCGGGACGTGCAGCGTCACGTCGGTGAAAAGCCGGTCGTTGTAGATCACGTCGAAGTGGGAATTGGCGCCGATGAACTCGATGTTTTCGGCGTGCACGTCGGCGTTTTTCCCGAGGCCGAAGGTGATGACCCGGCGCCCCAGGTCCTGCAGCGCGTCCATCGTCTCGGCGTCGTCGGCGTTGGCGACCACGAAGCCGTCCTCCGGCGTGCGCTGGGCGAAGGCGCGGAAGGAGCGCTTCACATCGTCCAGATCCTTGAAGAAGTCCAGATGGTCGGCCTCGACGTTGAGGACGACGGCCACCGTGGGGTGGAAGGAGAGGAAGGAGTTGTAGTACTCGCAGGCCTCCATGATGATCGTGTTGCCCCGGCCGACGCGGTGCCCGGCGTTCAGGAGCGGCAGCGTGCCGCCGATCATCACGGTCGGGTCCCTGTCCGCGGCCATGAGGATGTGCGTACACATCGAGGTCGTGGTCGTCTTCCCGTGGGTTCCGGCGATGCAGAGGGCGTTGGAGTAGTCCTTGGAGATCGCGCCCCAGGCCTGCGTGCGCTCGAACACCGGGATGCCGCGCGCACGCGCGGCCATGATCTCGGGGTTGTCGTCGTGCACGGCGGCCGTACGCACGACGAAGTCGATGTCGTCGGTGATGTTTTCCGCCGCGTGGCCGGACTTCACGGTGATCCCGCCGCGGCGCAGCGCCTGCACGTTTGCGCTCTCGCTCATATCCGAGCCGCTGACCGCGAGGCCCATGCCCTGCAGGACTTCGGCCAGGGAGGACATCGACACGCCGCCGATGCCGACCAGGAAGCCCTTGCGCCCGGGAGAGAGGTAATTGTCGAACTCTATCATAAACGCCGCTCCAAAAATCAGTATTGATGTGCCGTGGCTGAAATGATAAAATATCCTTGGGTATTATAATCCCCTTTCCTTTTCATTGCAAGCGATTTATTCCGCCGCGGCACGGTCCGCGGCGAAGAACGGGAGTGCTTTCATGTCCGTCATCACGCCGCCAAGCTACGTCCGGCAGGTGCTCACGACCCTGCAGGCCAGGGGCCATTCGGCCTATCTGGTCGGCGGCTGCGTGCGGGACATGCTCCTCGGCGTCCACCCGCAGGACTGGGACGTTTGCACCGGCGCGCTGCCGGAGGAGGTGCTCGCGCTCTTCCCCGGCTCCCGCCCCACGGGGCTGAAGCACGGCACCGTGACCGTCGTGCTCGGCAAAAAGCAGGTGGAGGTCACGACCTTCCGCCGCGAGGGGCGCTACGCCGACCACCGCCACCCGGACGAGGTGAGCTTCGTGGGCGATCTGACCACCGACCTGAGCCGCCGGGACTTCACGATCAACGCGATCGCCCTGCCGCCGGACGGGCTGATCGTCGACCCCTTCGGCGGCGTGCGGGACCTCCGGGACCGGCTCATCCGCTGCGTCGGCGTCCCGGCCGAGCGCTTCGAGGAGGACGCGCTGCGCATGTTCCGCGCCCTGCGCTTCTCCGCGCGCCTCGGCTTCTCGATCGAGGAGGAGACGATGGCCGCCATCGTCGGGAAAGCGCCGCTGGCCGCCTCGCTCGCGCCGGAGCGCATCCGCGACGAGGTGGAAAAGCTGCTGCTCACGCGGCGGCCGGAGAAAATGGCCGTGCTCATCGACGCCGGGCTGCTCGACGCCTTCCTGAAGCACCGCAGGCTGGACGAATTCCGCCTGCTGCGTCTCAACGGCCTGCCGCGCAAGCCGCTCTACCGCTGGGCGGCGCTGTGCGTGCTGCTCGAGGAGGCCGGCTGCATCGACTCGACCGAGAGCTTCCTGCTCGCCCTGCGGCTCGACGGCCGCACCCTGCGCTGCTGCTGCGACTGCGCGGCGCTGCTGCGGACCGCCCCGCCGACGCGCAGCGCCGACTGGAAGCGCCTGCTGCGCGCCTACGGCGTGGACAGCGCCGACTGCGCCGCCCGCGTGCACGACGCGCTGCTCGGCGGCGGCTGCCGCCGGGCGCTGCGCGAGGTGCTCAAAAGCGGCGAGTGCTTCAGCCTGAAGCATCTGGCCGTCAGCGGCGACGACCTGCTCGCCCTCGGGCTGCGCGGGAAGGCGCTCGGCGACATGCTGGATTTCCTGCTCGACTATGTGATCGAATTTCCGGAGAACAACCGGCGCGAGCTGCTGCTGAGCCTCGCGGGGAATACGGAGGAGACCTGAATGGCGGACAGCTGGGAAAAACTGAAACGGGCCTGCGCCGGCTGCACGCGCTGCAGCCTGTGCCAGACGCGGCACAAGCTCGTGTTCGGCGTCGGCCGGGAGGACGCGATCCTCATGCTCGTGGGCGAGGGCCCCGGCGAGCAGGAGGATCTGCAGGGCGAGCCCTTCGTCGGCCCGGCCGGGAAGCTGCTGGACACGATGCTCGAGCTGATCGACCTCGACCGCAGCAAGATCTACATCGCCAACGTCGTCAAGTGCCGGCCGCCCCACAACCGCGACCCGCAGGCGGAGGAGATCGCCGCCTGCAGCGAGTGGCTGCGCCGCCAGATCGAGCTGATCCGGCCGCAGATCGTCGTCTGCCTCGGCCGCATCGCGGCCAAGACCCTGATCGACCCGGAGTTCCGCATCACGCGGGAGCACGGCGTCTGGCACGAGCGCGACGGCATCTTCTACATGGCCACCTACCACCCCTCGGCCCTGCTGCGCGACCCGGACAAGCGCCCGGAGGCCTTCGAGGACCTGCGCGCCATCCGGCAGGAGCTGCGCGAACGCAATTATTACTGATTCGAGGATCTTATGCTCTCTTTCAAACCCGTCACGCTGTGTGACAAGCGCTGGGTGGACGAGCTCGTCTTTGCCGAAAACAGCCCCAGCGCCGACTTCAACTTCGGCAACATCTACATCTGGGACAAGCGCTACCGCCAGCTGATCGGCCGCTGCGGAGACCGCATGCTCACAAAGCTCCGCTACGCGGGCCAGCCCTTCTTCGTCTTTCCCATCGGCAGCGGGCCGCTGCGCCCGGCTGTGGAGGCGCTGCGCGATTACGCCGCATTCAAGGGTTATCCCTCCTTCTGTCTGCGCGGCCTCACCGAAAAAAACCGCGCGGAGCTGGAGGCGGAGTATCCCGGCCGCTTCATCTATGAGGAGGACGCGGACAACGCCGACTACCTCTATCTGGCCGAAAAGCTCGCAAGCTACGCGGGCAAGTCCCTGCACGCCAAAAAGAACCACTGCAACCGCTTCGAGGCCGAACACCGCTGGGATTTCGTGCCGCTCACGCGCGAGCTGATCCCCGGCTGTCTCGACATGCTCGACCTCTGGTCGGAGGAAAACGCCGCGCGGCTCGACCCGAGCGTGAGCTTCGAGCACGACGCCATCGTGCGCGCCTTCGCCGCCTATGAGGAGCTCGCTCTCGAAGGCGGCGTGCTGCGCGCCGAGGGGGAGATCCTCGGCTTCACCGTCGGCGAGATGACGAGCCGCGACACCTTCGACGTCCACTTCGAAAAGGCCGAGGGCGGCGTCAACGGCGCCTATCCCATGGTATGCCGGGAGTTCGTGCGCATGCTGATGAAGCGGCACCCCTCCCTCGTCTACATCAACCGCGAGGACGACATGGGGCTCGAGCCGCTGCGCCGCTCCAAGCTCTCGTACCGGCCCGAGTATCTGCTGAAAAAATATACCGCGAGGTGGATCGATGACTGAGCCTGCGATCCGTGAGGTCCGCGCCGCGGACCATGCCGCGCTCGCGGAGCTCTGGCTCCGCGTGTTCGGCGACTCGCCCGCCTTCGTCGGGCGCTTTTTCGAGCTCCTGCCGGAGCTCGGGACGGGCGCCGCGGCCTTCGACGGGCAGCGGCCGCTCGGGGCCGCCTACCTGCTGACGGCGCAGCATCTCGTCGAAGGCGGGCGGAGGCGCCGCTGCGGCTATCTCTACGCCGTCTCCGTGGAGCCGGACGCCCGCCGCCGCGGTCTCGGCGGCGAGCTGTG
>JAFRLZ010000015.1 GCA_017430985.1 Oscillospiraceae bacterium | reverse complement strand
GCGCCGCGGCCATGGACTTGCCGTCCACCATGCCGCCGGTCGCCAGCACGGGGATCTTCACGCTCTCGGCCACCTTCGGCAGCAGCACCGAGGTCGCCACGTTGTCGGACAGCGGATGGCCGCCCTCCTCCACGCCCGCGACGATCACCGCGTCATAGCCGAGCCGCTCGATCTTCATCGCGTGGCGCACCGCGCCGACCTTGTGGGTGATCTTCACGCCCGCGGCGTGCAGCATCGGGATGAAGTCCGTCGCGAAGAGGCCGGAGACCTCGATGTTGGCGACCTTCTCCTCCGCGCAGACGCGGAAGAAGTCCATGAAGGTCTCCTCGGTGATGCGGAAGCTCTTCATCAGCGTGATGTTCACGCCGAAGGGCTTGTCCGTCAGGGCCTTGACCTCGCGGATCGCCTCGCGCAGCGCGTCGCCGCTGAGGTACTGGTCCGCGGTGATGCAGCCGAGGCCGCCCGCCTCGGAGATCGCGGCGCAGAGCTTCGCGTCCGTGACCCAGAGCATGCCGCCGCAGATGATGGGCTGCTCGATGCCGAACAGCTCGGTGATCCTGGTTTTCATCGTCTGTCTCCTCCTTTTAGTCGATCAGTTCGAACACACCGGCCGCGCCCATGCCGCCGCCGATGCACATGGATACGAGTCCGCGCTTCTGCCCGCGGCGGCGCAGCTCGCCGATCAGCTTGATCGTGAGATAGGCGCCCGTGCAGCCGAGCGGGTGGCCGAAGGCGATGCCGCCGCCGTTGACGTTGACGATCGCCTCGTTGAGCCCGAGCTGGTCGATGCAGGCCAGCGACTGCGAGGCGAAGGCCTCGTTGAGCTCGATGAGGTCGATGTCCGCAAGCGTCAGATCCGCGATCGACAGCGCGCGGGGGATGGCCTCGATCGGGCCGAGGCCCATGTAGGCCGGGTGCACGCCGCGCACGGCGAAGCTGACGAAGCGCGCGAGGGGCCTGAGGCCCTGGGCGCGGGCGAAGTCCTCCTCCATGAGCACCACGAAGGCCGCGGCGTCGTTCATCTGGGAGGAGTTGCCGGCCGTCACGCTGCCGCCCATGCGGAAGAGGGGCTTGAGCTTCGCCAGGCCCTCGAGCGTCGTGTCCGGGCGGACGCACTCGTCCGTGTCGAAGGTGAAATGCTCCCAGCCGGGGCTGCCGTCGGCCTGCCGGACGGGGCGCTTGGCCTGCACGGGGATGATCTCGTCGACGAACTTGCCGGCGCGGATGGCCTCGGCGGCCTTGCGGTGGCTCTCGCAGGCGAAGGCGTCCTGCCGCTCGCGCGAGATCTTGTACTTCGCCGCCACGTTCTCGGCGGTGATGCCCATGGTGTCGAAATTGTCCGGATAGGAGCCGAAGCTGGCGCTGTCCGGGATGATGGCGACGCGGTGCATCTGCACCTTGCTCATGTTCTCGAGGCCGCCGGCGACGATGCACTGCGCCTGCCCGGCCATGATGGCGTTGGCGGCGCTGGCGATCGACTGCAGGCCGGAGGAGCAGAAGCGGTTGACGGTCTGCCCCGCGGTGGTCAGCGGGAAGCCGGAGCTGTCGGCCAGGAGCCGGCCGATGTTCAGGCCCTGCTCGGCCTCCGGGATCGCGCAGCCGCAGATCAGGTCCTCCGCCAGCGCGGGGTCGAAGCCGGGGTTGCGCGCCAGGATGCCCCTGAGCACCTGGGAGCCGAAGTCCGCGCAGCCGGTGTAGCGCAGGCTGCCCTTGATGGCCTTGGCGATGGCGCTGCGCCCGAAGGCGACGATGACGGCGTTTTTGCGTTCCATGTCCGCACCTCCTCAATTGCGCACGGGCTTGCCCGTCGCGACCATGCCCTTGATGCGCTCGAGCGTCTTTTCGTTGTGACACAGCTCCATGAAGGCCCTGCGCTCGAGCAGCAGCAGGTCCTCCTCGCAGATCGGTTCGCCGGCGAGCGCGTCGCCGCCGGAGAAGATGCGCGCGAGCTTTTCCACGATCACCGCGTCGTAGGGGGTCATCATCCGGCCGGAGAGCATGACGTTCACCGTGGCCATCAGATGCGTGTAGCCGCTCTCGCCCGCGGCGGTCACCGTGCCCTTCACGGGCGGCCGCCAGCAGCCGTCGGCCAGCCGCAGCGCGACGGCCTTCGCCTGCTCGAGCAGCGCGTCGGCCTTGGCGATGATATAGTCGCCGCGGCGGAGGTAGAGGCTCGCCGCCGCCTCCTCGGCGCTCATGCTGTATTTGGCCTGGGCGATCGGCAGCACCAGCTCGTCGATCTCCTGGATGATGCGGGCCATCTGCCCGTACTGCAGGCCCTGCGTCGCGCGGAAGAGGAGCTCCGCGCAGCCGCCGCCGGAGGGCACGAGGCCCACGCCCATCTCCACGAGCCCGGCGTAGAGCTCCTGGTGCGCCACGACGCAGCCGGCGTGGAGCATCAGCTCGGCGCTGCCGCCGAGGGCCTGGCCCTTCGCCGCGACGACGACGGGCTTTTTCAGGTATTTCAGGCGGAGGTTGGCCTGCTGGAAGGCCTCCACGCCCTGCTCGAGCAACTCGAATTGCCCGCCCTCGATGGCCGCGGCCACCTCGTACAGGTTCGCGCCCGCGCCGAGGTTCGGCCCGGGGTTGCAGACGACGAGGGCCTTGAAGGCCTCGCTCTTCTCGACCTCCTCGGCCGCGGCGAGCATCAGCTGCGCGGCGGGGATGGTGTAGGTGTTGGCCTTGGTCTTGAGCGTGAAGAGCGCCGCGCCGTCGCCGAGGTCGCAGAGCGCCGCGTCCTTGTTTTCCATGATGACGCCGCGCGCGTCCTCCAGCTGCAGATAGGCCGCCGCGCGCTTGGCCGCGCCCGCGTAGAAGGCGCCGTCGGCCGCGAGCTTCTCCTTCGCCCAGGCGGGCGGCTCGAGGCCCTGCGCTTCCATCAGCGCGAGCACGTCCTTCGCGCCGAGCAGGTCGCAGAGCTCGAAGGGCCCCTTGACCCAGTTGTAGCCGCCGCGCATGGCCGCGTCGATGTCGCGGAAGTCATAGCTGACGTCGTCCGCGGCCATCATCGCCAGCCACATCGGCTCGAGCACGACGCGCCGCAGGAAGGGCGTCTCCGGCCAGTCCCCGAAGAGCAGGCCGCGCAGCCGCTCCTTTTTGTCGCGGACCTCCGCGAGCGAGGCGACCTTCGCCCGCTCGAGCGGGACGTATTCGCCGTTTTTGTAATCCCAGACGAAGCGCTCCGTGCCCTTCGGCCCCTTCTTTTTGCAGTAGAAGCCGGAGCCGGTCTTGTTGCCGAGAAAGCCGCGCCCGACGATGTCGTACAGCACGGGGGGCCTGTTGCGGAAGGGCTTTTCATAGTCGGGGATCTCCGCCGAGGCCATGTAGTCCACGGTGTGCACGCTGATGTCCAGCCCCACGAGGTCGAGCAGCTTGAAGGCGCCCTGCTTCGGGCGGAAGATCAGGTCGCCCGTCAGCGCGTCGGCCATGGCGAAGCCGTATCCGCCGTCGGTCGTTGCGTTCATGACGGAGGTCAGCGCCATGGAGCCGATGCGGTTGGCGATGAAGCCCGGCGCGTCCTTGCAGCGGATGGGGGTCTTGCCGAAGCGGTCGTTGATCAGCGCGCGGACCCGCTGCAGGATCGCCTCCTCCGTCTCGGGGTGGGGGATCAGCTCGACAAGGTCCATGTAGCGCACGGGGTTGAAGAAGTGGATGCCGAGGAAGCGGCGCTGCCGCGCCCCGTCCAGGCCCTCGGCGATCGAGGCGATGGAGATGTTCGAGGTGTTCGTGCCGACGATCGTCTCGTCGGAGGCGTGGTCGAAGATGAAGGCGATCGTGCTCTGCTTGACGGCGAGGTTCTCCGCCACGGCCTCGATCACGAGGTCGCAGTCCGCGAGCAGGCCCGCGTCGGCCTGCATGTCCGCGCAGAAGACGCCGGCGCGGATGCGCGCCTCGTCCGAGCCCTTCATCTCGCCGCTCTTGAGGATGGCGGCGACGGCTTTCCGCGCGCGCTCGCGGCCGCTCTCCTCCGCCTTGCCGCGCACCATCAGGATCACGTCCAGCCCCGCGCGGGCCCCGCAGGCGGCGATCGCCGCGCCCATGGTCCCCGCGCCCACGACAGCCAGTTTCCGGATGCTCTTGCCCATATATGCTCCTTTCCGTGTAACGAGTGGATCGTTTGTCCGCCGGCCGGCCGCAAAAGCTGGGCCGACCAGTAAAAACAGTATAGCACAGCCTTATTTTGATTTCAAGATGCTTTTGTGCGTTTTCACGAAAAACGCGGGCTTTTTCCGGATTTCCTCTTGCACTTTCATCAAAGATGTTGTATACTGGCCTCGGAATAGCGAAAGCGTTCAGACAGATTTACATAATTTGTCTAAGAAGATCGAAGCGAGGAGACGCCCGGCCCTCTGGTCGGACCAAGAGGAAATGAGTGGTATGCAGATCGGCGTGATCGAGGTCCCGACGCGCAGGGCCCTGCTCGTGCAGCGCATCGAGGACCAGATCCTCACGGGGAAGCTCCGCGTGGGGGACAGCCTCCCCTCCGAGCGCCAGCTCCAGGAGGAGACGCACATCAGCAAGACCGTGATCCACGCGGCCCTCGCCGAGCTCGAGCAGAAGGGCTTCCTGGAGATCACGCCGCGGCGCGGCGCGGTCGTGGCCAACTATGTCGAGACGGGCACGATGGAGGCGCTGGCCGCGCGCATCCGCCTCAACGGCGGCAGCATGACCCGGGAGCAGACCCGCAGCTTCCTCGAGGCGCGCGTGGCCATCGAGGGCGCGGCCTTCCGCCGCCTCGCCGAGCGGCACACGGAGGAGGACCTGGCCTATCTCGAGGCGATCCTCGCCGGGGCGGACGCGCTGCTCGCGCGCGAGCCGCTCGACGCGCGGGCGCTGGCGGAGGCGCTCTTCCGCTTCCACCGCGGCATCTGTCTGCGCAGCGGCAACGAGTTCTTCCCGCTGCTGCTCAACGAGTTCCGCCCCATCATCCTGGAGTTCTGGCAGCGCTCGATCGCGGTCTTCGGCGCGGCCTCGAACGTGCATCTGGCCAAGCGCTGCCTCGAGCTGATCCGCGCCGGCGACGCGGAGGGCGCCTTCCGCCGCCTGGAGCGCAGCGTGAACGAATATCTCGGCAGTCTGGACTGAGACGGGCCCTGTCATTGCGGGCAGGGCGCAGGCCCGACGCGGCAATCCGTTTTCCCGGGAGCGGGAGATGCGGACCGCCGCTCCGGCCCCGCCGGCGCTTGCCGTGACAAAACGAAGGATACGGCCAAATTTGCAGGCTATGCAATTGACGGATAAAACATCATCAAAAAGGAGGAACACACAAACATGGCAGACCTGGACTATCTGAAAGTATTGGACGAGGTCGCGCTGAAGAACGCGGAGCTGGCGCGCAAACAGTACGACCCGGAGATCCCCGGGAAGATCGCGTATGAGGACAAGCCCTGCAAGTGGTGGTTCAACCACTGGGCGGAGAAAAATCCCATGAAGCCTTACGCGGTGCTCGGCGATCTCGTGCTGCCCTACGCCTACTGCAACGACGTGGCCCGCCGCCTCGCCAACGCCTTCCTCGACCTCGGCGTCAGGAAGGGCGACCGCGTGGCCATCATGGCCCCGAACGTGCCGCAGTATCTGCTGGCCATGCACGCGGTGTGGAAGATCGGCGCGATCGAAGTGCCCGCCAACCCCCTCTACACGGTGCCGGAGCTGACCGGCCAGTTCAACGACAGCGGCGCGGAGACCGTCGTGGTCATGGCGGCCTTCGCCCCCAAGGCCATCGCGATGCTCCAGAACCCCGACTGCGCGGTCAAGCGCGTCATCGCCTTCCAGCTGCCCTCCGGCAAGGTGGAGCTGCCCGAGGTCGAGGGCCTGTACGACTTCAACGCCCTCGTCGGCACCCACCCGAACACCGAGCCCGACATCGAGATCTCGATGGACGACCCGATCCGCCTGCAGTACACCGGCGGCACCACCGGCATCCCCAAGGGCTGCGTGCTGACCAACAAAATGGTCTACACCATGGGCTACCGCACCGCCCTGTGGACGACCCGCAGCTACTCCATCGTCGGCGAGAACGAGATCGTCACCCTCGCCGCGATCCCCCTGAACCACGTCTACGGCTTCAACGCCAACGTCGGCATCACGCTCACCAACGGCGGCACGATCGTCGTCGTCCCGAAGCCCTCGCCCGACGCGCTGCTGGCCGAGATCGTGAAGAACAAGCCCAACATCTTCGCGGCCGTCCCGGCGATGCTGATCGGCCTGCTCAACACGCCGCAGGTCCAGGCCGGCGAGGCGGACATCACCTCGCTCAAGGGCGTGTTCTGCGGCTCGGCCCCCTGCCCGGTCGCGGTCATGGAGCAGCTCGAGGCCAAGACCGGCGCCACCATCGTCGAGGGCTACGGCATGTCCGAGACCTCGAACATCCTGACCATCAACCCGATGCACGTCCGCACGCCCGGCTCCGTCGGCGTGGCCGTGCCGGACACGGACCTCGTCGTGGTCGACGCGGTCGACGGCAAGACCCCCGTGCCCCTGGGCCAGACGGGCGAGCTGATCTGCCGCGGCCCGCAGGTCATGGAGAAGTACTGGGAGAACCCCGAGGCCACCGCCGCCACCATCCGCAACGGCTGGCTCTACACGGCCGACATCGTGCTCATGGACGAGGACGGCTTCATCTTCATCAAGGACCGCAAAAAGGACATGATCATCGTCAACGGCTTCAACGTCTTCCCGCGTGAGATCGACGAGGCGATGTTCGCCAACCCCAAGGTCAAGGAGGCCTGCGCCGTCGGCATCAACCACCCGAAAAAGGGCGAGGCCCCGGTGCTGTACACGGTGCTGAAGGAGGGCGAGACGATGACCGCCGAGGAGGCCGAGCAGTATCTGCGCCAGTCCCTCGCGCCCTACAAGATCCCCATCGCCTACGAGTTCATCTCCGAGCTGCCGCGCACCGGCGCCGGCAAGGCCGACCGCAAGGCGCTCAGCGCGATGTTCAAGGAGAAGTACGGGCTTTGATTGACGATCCGCAAGGATCTCTGACGGAGGAACGGCTATGTTTGAAGGAAAGTATTTCCTGTTCGATCTGGACAAGGGCGTGGGCGTGCTGACGCTCAACCGCCCGCCCTACAACATCTTTGAGGCCGGCTTCTATGTGGAGCTCGGCGAGGTCGAGGACGTCATCGCGCAGACGGAGGGCATCCGGTGCCTCGTCATCAACGCCAACGGCAAGTGCTTCTCCGCGGGCATCGACCTGAACTATCTGCAGGGCGTCAGCTCCTCCTACGTGCTGGAGAAGCTGCCCTGGCTGCAGCGGATCTACGGCTTCTGGCAGGAGCAGAACTATCCCGTCATCGCGGCGGTGCAGGGCCTCTGCACCGGCTCGGGCCTGGAGTTCATCCTCGGCGCGGACATCCGCATCGCGGCCGAGGGCGCGCGCTTCTCGCTGCCGGAGGTTCAGCTCGGCCTCTCGCCCGACATGGGCGGCACCTCGCGCCTGACGCGGCTCGTCGGCATGGGCCAGGCCAAGCGCCTCATCCTCACCGGCGAGGAGATCGACGCGCAGGAGGCCCTGCGCATCGGCCTCGTCGAGGTCGTCGTGCCGCTGGAAGAGCTCAACGACCGCGCCATGAAGATGGCGAAGACCATCGCGCGCAGCCCCGCCGCGGCGGTGCGCTTCGCGAAGAAGGGCGTCAACCTCACGGACGAGGGCGGTCTCTACGCCGGCCGGCTCTTCGAGCAGGCCCAGTCCACCTACTGCTGCGGCACCGAGGACCTGCAGAACGCGATCGCGGCCTACAAGGCCATGCTCGCCGCGCGCAGCAAGAAGTAGTTCCACAGTCAAAGGGCGGGCCGTCCCGCGCGGCCCGCCCGAAAAAACGCAAGACGAAAGGAGTGTATTTATGCCCAAATATGACATCGTGGTCGTGGGCGCCGGCAACGCCGGCATGTCCGCGGCGCTGCAATGTCAGCTGGCCGGGAGAAAGACCCTGCTGATCGAGAAGCACAATCTCCCCGGCGGCGCCGCCACCAGCTTCGTCCGCGGCCGCTTCGAGATCGAGCCCTCGCTGCACGAGCTGTGCGACTTCGGCCCCGAGAGCAATCCCGGCGATTCCCGCCGGATCCTCGAAGGCTACGGCGTCCATCTCAAGTGGCTCGAGTGCAAGGACTGCTTCCGCGTCATCTCGAAGTATTCCGACGGCTCGCCCATGGACGTGACCATGCCCGCCGGCATCGACAACTTCATCGAGAAGATGGAGGAGTACGTCCCCGGCTCGCGCGAGAAGATGACCAAGCTCTTCGACCTGTTCCAGGAGGTGCTCGACGGCATCGCCTACATCACCGCCTCGAAGGGCAACCCGGACTCGAAGGTGCTGCAGACCGAGTATCCCGACATGCTGCGCTGCGGCGCCTACAGCACGCAGAAGGTCTTCGACGCGCTGAAGCTCCCCAAGAAGTGCCAGGACATCCTCGCGACCTACTGGAGCTACCTCGGCGTGGACATGGAGCATCTGGCCTTCATCCACTACGCCGCGATGGTCCACAAGTACGTGCAGCGCAGCGCCTACATCCCCATGCACACCTCGCATGAGTACTCCACCGCCATGATCGAGCGCTTCCGCGAGCTCGGCGGCGAGGTCTGGTTCAACTGCCGCGCCGAGAAGTTCCTCTTCAACGGCGACAAGCTCTGCGGCGTGCGCACCAACCTCGGCGACATCGAGTGCGACTACGCGCTGGCGAACATCAACCCGGACATCATCTACGGCAGAATGATGCCGAAGGAGCTCATCCCCGAGCGCGAGAAGAAGCTCGTCGCCGCGCGCGGCCGCATCCTCGGCGGGCGCATGTACACGGCCTACTTCTGCTGCGACGCCTCGCCCGAGGAGCTCGGCATCACCGACTACAGCTACTTCCTGCCCAGCACCGCCGACTCCGTCGTGGAGTATCAGCGCATCGCGGGCGGCATGAAGACCAACGACTACTCGATCTTCCTCTGCTACAACATCGTCAATCCCGAGTTCTCGCCTCCCGGCACCTGCGTCTGCTCCTTCACCACCTTCGGCGCGCCGGAGGAGTGGGGCGAGCTCAGGCAGGAGGACTACTTCAGGTTCAAGACCGAGGGCGCCAAGAAGATGCTGCGCTCCCTCAAGGAGAAGACCGGCATCGACCTCGTCGGCCACATCGAGGAGATGGAGGTCGCCTCGCCCTGGACCTTCGCCCGCTACCTCGGCGTGCCCGAGGGCTCGGTCTACGGCTATGAGGCCCGCGACTGGGACGGCATGATGGCCCGCATGCAGAGCATCGGCGACGACTACCCGATCAAGGGCCTGCGCCCGATCGGCGCCGCCGGCCCGCGCAGCGACGGCTACTCCGCCACGATCGTCTGCGGCCAGCTGATCGCAGCCAACGCCTTGAGAGACCTGAAGAACTGGGAAGGAGGTGCGAAGTAATGCCTGACCTGAAAGTGAAAGTCGGCCTGATCGGCAAGTTCGACATGCTCAAGTTCAAGAACATGAAGAAGGTCCGCGAGAAGGCCATCCAGGCCGCCCCCGCCAGGGAGGTCGACGGCGTCTTCCCGATCAACGAGAACGCGAAGGCCCTGCACCCGGATTTCCTGGAGCTCGTGATCGACCGCATCGTCGACCGCGGCGGCGCCCAGGCCAAGACCTTCGTCCTCAAGCGTCCGGACGGCAAGCCCCTGCCCTACTTCCGCGCCGGCCAGTACATCTCCCTGAAGATCCCCATGGACGGCAGCCTCGTCTCGCGCTCCTACTCGCTCTGCGACTCCCCGAAGGCGGCGCTCGCGGGCGAATACGCCATCACCGTGCGCGCCAATCCCGGCGGCTTCGTGGCCGACCGGCTGCTCGCGGAGAAGAAGGTGGGCGACAGGCTCATCGCCTCCTGCCCGCAGGGCTTCTTCTACTACGAGGATCTGCGCGACGCGAAGAAGGTCGTCGGCCTCGCCGGCGGCTCGGGCATCACGCCCTTCCTGTCCATGGCCCGCGCCATCGCCGACGGCATCGAGGACTTCGAGCTGACGCTGCTCTTCGGCTCCCGCAGCGAGGACAACATCCTCTTCCGCGGCGAGCTGGACGAGATCGCCCGCGCCTGCCCCAAGTTCAAGGTCGTCCACGTCCTCTCCGAGGAGGAGAAGGTGGGCTTCGAGTCCGGCTTCATCACCGCGGAGCTGATCAAGAAGTACGCCCCCGAGGGCGACTTCTCCGTCTTCCTCTGCGGCCCGGAGGCCATGTACAAGTTCCTCAAGCCCGAGATCGAAAAGCTCGGTCTGCCCGAGCGCCGCTTCCGCCGCAAGCTCATCGACGTCACCAAGACGCCCTGGGACTGCGAGGGCTACCCGCAGGAGGCGCGCGGCAAGAGCTTCCAGATCCTTGTCAAGCAGGGTCCGCAGGAGTGGACCATCCCGGCCTCGGCCGACGAGCCGGTGCTCGTCGCCGTCGAGCGCGCGGGCATCAAGGCCCCGTCCCGCTGCCGCGCGGGCGAGTGCGGCTGGTGCCGCTCGCGCCTGCTCTCCGGCACGGTGTTCATCCCGCAGGAAAACGAGATGCGCCGCTGGGCCGACGTGCACTACGGCTACATCCATCCCTGCTGCAGCTTCCCGACGAGCGACCTCGTGCTCGAGATCCCCGGCGAGTTCTTCTGAGTTTCCCCGCCAGACAAAGCGACAGCCCGTACCGTTTCGGTACGGGCTGTCGTTTTTTGCGCGTTATGGCCGAGGGCCGAGGGGAATTCGGAATTAGGAGAAACGTACGCTTTCGCCGTAGGGGCGAGCTGCGCTCGCCCGCTATCCTGTCATTGCGAGGAGGGCGAAGCCCGACGCGGCAATCCGTTCTCTCTTGCTTGACGGACAAGGAGGACGCTCCATTTTCTCTTTGCTCGTGCAAAGAGAAAGCGGACGCAGGGACAGAGCAGACGGTTTTGTGTCAATCCCTCCGCGCGTGCAGCTCGCGCAGGGCGAGCACGAGGCTGAGGCCGACGCCGATGGCCAGCGCCGTCTTGAGCGTGACCAGCCCGTGCAGGCGCGCGGCCTCCATCTCGCTGTGCACGGCCGAGCTCATCGCGTAGTAGAGCTCGCCGCCCGGCACGAGCGGGAGGATGGCCGGGGTGAGGAAAAGCGTGGCGGGGCACTTGAGCAGGTGCGCGAGCGCCTCGGCCCAGAGCGCCGAGAAGGCCGCCGCCAGCAGGTTCGGCAGGAACACGCCCGGCAGGAAGCGGTGGCCGAGCAGGTAGACCGCCCAGGCGAAGAGGCCGCCGAGCGAGGACACGAGGAGATAGCGCCGGCGCAGGCCGAAGAGCAGGGAGAAGCCCAGCGAGCCGCAGAAGGCCGCGAGCAGCTGTACGATCGTCTGTCTCATGGGCTCACCTCAGCAGCTGCAGCGCGAGCATGGACAGCATGAAGCCGCCCGCGAGCGCGCCCGCCCAGATCAGGCTCTCGGCCAGGCGTACCACGCCGGAGATCGTGTCCCCGACGAGCATGTTGCGCACGGCGTTGGTCATCGCCAGCCCCGGGATCATCAGCATGATGTCCCCGATCAGGATCATGTCCATGTGCAGCGCCGGCAGCGCGAGCGTCAGCGCCCCGACGCCGAGCCCGGTCAGCAGCGAGAGGACGAGGTTGCCGGCGACGGGGTTGAGCTCCGTGCGCCCGAGGCGGCGCTGCAGGAAGCTGATGAGCAGGGCGAAGGCGGCCGCGGCCAGCGCGTCCCAGACCGTGCCGCCGAAGAAGACCGTGAAGCCGAAGGCGGCCGCGGCGTTGCCGCCGTAGACCATGGCCGCGGGCTTTTTGCCGGAGGCGACCTTGTCCAGCCGCGCGCGCAGCTCCGCGAGCGGCAGGGGCTCGGCGCAGCAGCCGCGGCTGAGGGCGTTGAGTTTTTCGAGGCGGTAGAAATCCGTCGCCCCGCCGGAGCGGATGCGCCGCGTCTCGGTCAGAGCCTCGCAGCCGGGGAAGACGAGGCCGATGCTGATGATCGAGGGGATGACGAACACGTCGAGCCGCTCCGCGCCGTAGGCCCGGCCGAGGCGGCGGATCGTATCCTCCACGCGGCTGACCTCCGCGCCGCAGTCGAGCAGCAGCTCGCCCATCTCCAGCAGGCAGGCGAGCAGCGCGCCGCGGTCTTCGCTTTTCGGAATGTCCATAGGGGCCTCCCAGGGAAGGTGTTTGTGTGGCTCTCATTTTATCACAGCCCCGCGCCGGACGCAACGCGCAATTCGGAGCTGAGAGAAACCTGCGTTCCCGCCGTAGGGGCGGGGCTTGTGCCAACACCCATAAGAGAGTTTTGAAGCAAAAATGACTTGGTAACTGTCTGATAAGGGTTGGATAAAAGTGGGAGAGAGATACTCGGACCGTGAGTATCTCTCTCTTCTCTATTATTTGTGTAGGTACGTATCCCTGTCTCTCTGTTGGCTTAGTACACCGATTTTGATAGAAAAATGCACCCAAGGAAAAAGCTCGGGTGCATTTTTGGTTTTTCAGGGTGCATTTCTGAAAAAGCGGGGTGCATTTTTTGGAGAGTCGGGTGCATTTCTGAAAGCAGGGTGCATT
>JAFRLZ010000014.1 GCA_017430985.1 Oscillospiraceae bacterium | reverse complement strand
GTCGGGGTCGAGGGCCCAGGTGGCCTCGTCCGAGAGGATGATGCGGGGATTGCGCGCCAGCGCGCGGGCGATGGCCACGCGCTGCTACTGCCCGCCGGAGAGCTCGGAGGGATATGCGTTTACCTTGTCCCGCAGATCCACGAGATCCAGCAGCTCCAGCACGCGCGCGCGGATCTGCTCACGGCTCAGGCCCGTGTGCCTGAGCGGGAAGGCCACGTTGTCGAACACGGTGCTGCGGTCGAGCAGGTTGAAGAGCTGAAAGATCATGCCGATGTCGCGGCGCAGGGCCTTCAGCTGCTTTTCTCCGAGTCGGACGGCCTCGCCGCCGTCCTCCGGCAGACAGACCGGCGCGCCGTTCCGGATCTCGACCGTCCCGAAGCCCTTGACGCGGAGAGAACCCGCGTCGGGCGTCTCCAGAAAGTTGATACAGCGGACCAGCGTGGATTTACCGGCTCCGGAATAACCGACGATGCCGAAGATCTCCCCCTCGCGGATGTGCAGAGAGACCCCGTCGACGGCGCGGAGATCGCCGTCCTTTCCGTGAAAGATCTTGGTGAGCTGTTTGAGCTCGATCATGTTCCGTCCTCCAAAACAAAACCGCCCTTACGAACGTAAGGGCGGGATAATCCTATCTCGCGGTACCACCTTGCTTCGCAGCCGCGCAGAGCGCCGCTGCCTCAAAAAAGCGTACAAACATACGCGTCACCGGTAACGGGGTTTTCCGTCGAGCCCTATCCTTTCGGTTCGGGTCCGCAGCTCCGAGACCATGTTCGCCTGCCATCTCCCTGCTCCTTTTCAGCTCCCGGAGCTCTCTGCGAAGGTGCCCGTACAGGTTACTCTTCTCTTCTTTGCCTTTTCAAGCGGTATTCGGTTATGTGTGAACTATAGCATTTTTCGCGCATGACTGTCAATTAGCGCAAATCCCCAAAAAGTGCCGCGGCTTGAAGAAAACTTTGGCGCTTCCGACGATCAGCCGAAGAGCCGCTTCAAATTCAGCGCGGCCGCCTTGAGCTCGTTCTTGCTGTAGGAGTTATTCTCGTCGGCCAGCACGGCGGCCACGGCCTCCTTGCCGCTCAGACCCCCGGCGACCATGGCGTCCACCAGCATGGCCTCCGCCGAGACGGTGTGCTCGGCCTTGCGGAAGCGATAGTCCTCGCGGAGCTCCATCACCAGCGCGTATTCGCCCTTGTCCCAGCTGCCCTTGTCCAGCAGCTGTTCCCGGACTTCCCCGGGCGTGCCGCGGTAGCTGCGCTCGTGGAGCTTGGTCAGATCGTTGCAGAGGCAGAGACGGCAGCCGACCTCCGCCTCGATGAGAAAGTCCAGAAGGTCCATGACGCGCTTCGGGCTTTCATAAAAGGCGAAGGTGCGCGTATCGGCGCGGCGCAGCTCCGAGAGCAGCTTGCGCCGCTCGGCGTTTTCCCTGGGAAAGAAGCCGTAGAACAAAAAGCTCGACAGATCGAAGCCCGACACGCTCAGCGCCGTCACGGCCGCGCAGCAGCCGGGCACGCCGATCACGGGGATCCCGGCCTCGACGGCGGCGCGGATGAGTTCGTTGCCGGGGTCTGAGATGCAGGGGGTTCCCGCGTCGGTGATGACGGCAACGCTCTTTCCCGCGAGCATCTCGCCGATAAAGTATTTGGCCTTGCCGTACTCGTTGAACTTGTGGTTCGACACGAGCTTGTTCTTGATGCCGAGCAGGTTCAGCAGCACCATGGAACGGCGGGTGTCCTCGGCGGCGATGATCTCCACCTCGCTGAGGATCTGGATGCCGCGGGGAGACATATCCCGCGAATTGCCGATGGGGGTGGCCACGATATAGAGCTTTCCGGTCTGCTGATCCATGCTGTCCTCCGCCTTTCGCAAATCGTATGTTACAGTATAACATGCGCCGCCGCGCGGCGCAAGAAAAAGCCCGGATGGAGAACCATCCGGGCTTTTCTCAGTCTGCCGTGTTGTCCAGCCAGTCGGCCAGCGCGACCGGATCGAGCTTGAGCTCGGCGGAGAGAAAGGCGACCAGCTCGTTGAAGTTCAGCGACTTCATGCGGCTGAAGTTCGTCTCGCCGCGGACCGGGGCGCCGCCCATGTCGCGGCCTTCCATATAGCCGCATTGGTAGCACATCTGCACAGCGTATTTGCGGTGGGTGTCGGTGTTCATTTCATGGCCGCAGCGCGGGCATTTCATATGGCAGTTCCTCCCAGACAGGTTTGTGCGATCGGTCTGTTTTTATGGTATCGCATCCGGCCCTCATATGCAAGAATAATCTGAAAAATGACAGAAAAGCTGCCCGGCGGGAACCGGGCAGCTGAAAGACCTTATTCCTTTTCGTCCACGATCAGGCCATAGCCGCCCTTCTTGCGCTTGTAGACGACGGAGATGGCCTCCTCCTCGTCCATGTTGCGGAAGATGAAGAACTCGTGATCCAGCAGGTTCATCTGCAGGATGGCTTCCTCGGCGGACATGGGCTTGATGGCGAAGTGCTTCATGCGCACGATCTTGAAATCGTCGTCATCCTCGTCCTCCTCCGCCTGAGCGGCATAGGCAGGCACGGCGTCACGCTCCAGAGCCCCCTCGCGCAGACGCTTGGCCAGCCGCGTTTTGTTCCGGCGGATCTGGCGTTCGATGGCGGCCACGCCGGAATCGACGGAGGCGTACATGTCCTGCGTCAGCTCGCTGGCGCGGAAGTACAGACTGCCGTTCCGGATGGTGATCTCAGCCAGGAAGCGGCCGCGCTCGATGCTGAAGGTGACGTAAGCTTCGCCCTCGGTCTTGAAAAAGCGATCCAGCTTGCTGATCTTCTTCTCGGCATAGGCGCGCAGATCCTCGGAAGAGTCCATCCGCTTTTCGGTAAACGTGAATTTCATACTGCCTGCTCCTTTCTCAGGTCCGCGGCGCAGACCTTTACTGCCTATAGTATAGCACAAAGCCTGTCCGATTTGGCTGTTTTTTTATCAAGCCCCGAGAAATCGTCATTTCTCCGAAACTGGACGGGTATTTTTGGGCAAAAAGGAGAAAATCACGCGGCGAACGGCACCGCAAGCGGAGCGGATATCTTGCATCTTGCTGTCAGTCGTGGTATAATACACAAAATATTGTGGGTGAGTACGCAAACCGCCCTGCGATATGCCGACGCGTTCGGCCGGGAGGATCCCTATGAAAAAACAGAAGATCAAGTTTTATATAGAGCCGAAAAGCTTTCTGATCCAGAGCTCCGTCATCCTGATGGCCCTGTCCGTCGTGTTTCGTCTCATCGGCTGCTGGGGCCTCTGGAACGACGAGTTCTTTGCCGTCACGCAGATCGCGCTCCCCGTCGCCTCCTGCCTGCTGTTCATCCTGCTGGTGCTGCTGCTCGGCAAGTCCGCCCTGTGGGCGACCAGCCTTCCTGTGCTGATGGGCGTGGTCTTTTTCATCCTGAAATCTCTCAGCTTTGACAGTGTGCTGCACACGGTGCTGTGCATCCTGCTGTATGTGCTGGTGGCAGTCCTGTATGTGGGGACGGTCTTCACCCTGATCCGCAGCAAATGGCTGCTGATCCCGCTGTTCGGGCTGCCTTTCCTCTATCATATCTTTGTGGAGGACCTGGCCGCGCTGCGGGACACGGCCAATCCCGTCACGCTCGCGGCCGGCCTGCAGGAGATCTCGGTGCTGTGCATCATGCTGGCGCTGCTGCTGCTGAGTCTCGGCATCAGGACAAAGAAGCCGGAGCTGGAGGACGCGGAGCTGCCGAAGATCAAGGATCCCAAGGTCATCCCGCCCCAGCGCAGGCCGGAACCGGCCCCCGAGAGCGAGCAGCCGGCTGCCGCGGAGGAAGCGCCCGCAGCCGAAGAGGCCCCCGGGGAGCAGCCCGCGGCCGAAGCGACCGAAACGGCGGACGAGACGGTATGAGCGAGCAGGAACGGACCGGCGTACAGCCGGCGGCGACGGGACGCCATCTGGCGCCGCCAAAGCCGAAAACAGCAGCGCCGAGCGGCCAGACGGAACGGATGGCCGCCGCGGAAGCGCGCCCATCCGCCGCGCCGCCGCGCGTGAGCAGAAAAACGCGCCGCACCCTGTATGTGGGGATCCTGCTGGCGGCCTTCGTGTTCATCGTCGCGGCCGCGATCCTCATGCGCACCGCGGCGGAAAAGCGGCGCTATGACGATTATTACGGGAAAGCGCTGACCAGCTATCGCTCCGGCGATTACGAGAGCGCGCTCTCCGAGCTGCGCCGCGCCGCCGCGCTCAACGAGACCGAAGAGTGCATCTGGCTGATGGCCGACTGCTACGAGGCGCAGGGCAGCTACGACCGGGCGCTGGAGCTGATGCGGCGGCTGGATCTGAAAAACGAGGCTGTGATCCGGCGTATCGGAGAGCTGGAGGTCAAACGCGTGCAGGCCCTGCGCTCCGAAATGGTCAGCGTCAACGGGCGGGACCATGCGGTCGATTCGCGCTCGCTGGTGATCCGCGACGAGCCTGTCTCGGAAGACCTGCTGCAGGAAGTGACGCAGCTGTACGCGCTCACCAATCTCACGCTCTCGGGCCTCGGCCTGCAGGATATCGCGCCGCTTGCCTCGCTCGGCGGGCTGAGCGTGCTGGACCTCAGCCGCAACGCGATCAGCGACCTGCGGCCGCTCTCAGCGCTGACCGAGCTGCGCAGCCTGTATCTGGACGCGAACCCCATCACGGATTTTTCCCCGCTCTACGGACTGACGGGGCTCACGACGCTGAGCATCACCGGTATCGAGATCACGGAGGAGGCGCGTTCCGCCCTGTCCGCGGCGCTGCCGAACTGCGCCATCCACAGCGAGGACGCCGTGGCGAGCGTGCCGGAGATCACGCTCGGCGGCAGCACCTTCCGCGCCGATGTGAGCGCCCTGGACCTGTCGAACCGCGGACTGACGGATATCAGCGTCCTCTCCGCCTGCCGACAGCTGAAGAGGCTTGACCTGACCGGCAATCAGATCAGCGATCTGAGTCCCCTGATGGAACTGCCCGGGCTGGAGGAGCTGATCGTCAAGGACAATCAGATCACCGACCTGCGGCCTCTGATGTCGCTGACGGCGCTCAAGCTCGTCAACGCCGAGGGCAACGGCATCGTCTCCACCCTGCCGCTCGGCACGCTTGGCGCCCTCAAGGAGCTCCATCTGGCCGGCAATCCCATCCGGGACTACTCCGGCCTTGCGAAGCTGACGAACCTCGAAACGCTCGGCCTGGAGGACACGGGCCTCAAGGACGAGGATCTGGAACAGCTCAAGGGACTCAGCCGGCTTCGCCTGCTGACGATCTATGACAACCCGGAGCTGAGCGGCGAGGCGGTGGACGCGCTCAAGAGCGCGCTGGCCTCCTGCTATTTCCAGCATTCTCCGCTGGTATACTCGGTGACCATCGGCGGGGAGGCCGTCAAGCGCAACGTCAAGGAACTCGACCTGAGCGGGCGCACGCTGGGGCAGCCGGGCAATCTCTGCTTCCTGACGGAGCTGGAGACGCTGCGGCTTCGCAGCTGCGGCCTGAGTACGGTGGAAGGGCTGCAGAGCCTCGTCAACCTGCGGGAGCTGGACCTGTCCTTCAACGACATCCGCGATCCCACGCCGCTGGCGGCGCTACGCCGGCTGGAGACGCTGGATCTCTCAGGCAACCGCCTGCAGTCCGCGGATTATTTCGAGGGCTGGACCTGGCTGAAGCAGCTCAATCTCAGCGGGAACGACATTCCCGCCGAGGAGCTCGAACGGTTGCGCGCGGCTCTGCCGGGCTGCACGGTCATCTATGAATAGAGGATAAAAAAGAAGAGCGATCCGTTAGCGCTTCAGCTGACGGATCGCTCTTCTTTTGCTCACCAGACCTGCCAGCGGGCGAGGAAGGCCAAAAAATACAGGGCCCAGGCGGGGGTCAACACAAAAAACGCCGCGAAACGGGAGCCTTTTTTCTCCGTCAGAAGCGCGAGCGCCGCGGGCAGCATCGGCGTCGCCATCAGATAGCGCGGCGCGCTCAGCAGCCAGGTCGCGCCGACGGCGATCACGAAATAGGCGATGAACCAGGCCGTATAGCTCGCGCGCAGCCGTCCGGCGGCGAGGATCATCACGGCGAGCGCGCCGAAGGCGGTCAGCAGGTTCGGCAGCCACAGCCCCCAGAAGAGGGGAGCGTCGCGGCCGAAGCTCGACGCGGCCAGCTGCGTCTGATACGCGGCGGTGTTGAAGAACAGGCCGAGGTGCTGGCTCCAATGCTCCGACTGATAGATCAGGAACTGGAAGGGATCGCCGGCGACCAAGTAGTTTACATAACAATAGACGCCGAAGCCCGCGGGCACCAGCAGCAGGGAGAGCGCGCGGGGGAGAAGGCGGCGGCGCGGCAGCGCGCCGTTCACAGCCGCGTGCACGAGTTCCATGACGAGCGGCGCGAGCAGCGTCAGCCCCAGCGAGCGGGTGAAAGCGGCCATCGCGCCGCAGAGACAGGCGAAGAACCAGCGCCCGGTGCGGGCCAGATACAGGCAGAGGACGCACAGGAGCAGGAAGAGGCTTTCGCTCATCGGCGCGGCGAAGAAGAAGGAGCCGGGGAGCAGGCACAGCAGCAGAACGCCCCGCAGCGCGGCGACGTGCGGCAGGTCCAGACGCAGCAGGCGATAGAGCGCGCTCCCGGCGCCGGCAAAGCAGAGCGCGGAAACGAAGAGCCCGGCGGCCAGATCGCTGCGTGTGAGCGGGATCAGCAGCCGCACCAGCAGGGGATAGCCGGGCAGGAACACGAGCTGCACCAGCCGGTCGACGCTTCCCTCGGAGAGATACCAGTCCCGCGCGATGTCGAGATAGTGCACGCCGTCGGCGACGCGCCAGAAGCGGAGCGAGGCGAGGAGACTCTCCTCGTGGCCGAGCAGGCGGCGGACGAGCCAGGCGGCGAGCAGCAGGCAGCCGTCGGCCAGCAGCAGCGCGAGAAAAAGCCGGAGCCCCATAGTGGGCGGCTCCTCCGCGGGCGCGGGGGCGCTGTTTTCCTTGGACCAAAAGGCGATCCAGCGCGGTACGAAGCGCAGGCCCAAGGCGGCGAAAAGCCCGACGCTCAAAAGGGCGGCGAGCCTCGCGTACAAAGGATCGTCGTGCCGCTGCAGCCAGAGGATGTACAAAAAGCCCAGAGTCAGAAGACCCAGGGCTGATACGATGATTTGGATGTTGCGCCGACGCCGCATCACGGTTAATACGACAGCAGCGGAGCGGAGCCGTCGTCGTCCTGCTTGGTGATGGAGCGGATCTCCGCCGTATAGCTGTAGCGCTCGTTGACCTGCACGGTGAAGCGGTCGCCGACCTTTTTGCCGAGCAGCTGCTGGCCCATCGGGGACTCCTTGCTGATGAGCCCCTTGCGCGGGTCGCAGCGCACCGTCGTCACGACCTGCAGGACCTCGGTCTCGTCGTCCTCGGGCATGTAGACCTCCACCTTGTCGAAGAGGCCGACCTCGTCGGCGCCGGAGCGATCGTCGATGAGCTTGGCGGATTTGATCATGCCCTCCAGATAGCGGATGCGGCTGCGGTTTTTGTTCTGGGCCTGCTTGGCGGCCTTGTATTCAAAGTTCTCGCTCAGATCGCCGAAGGCGCGGGTGCGCTTGACCTCCTCGATGAGCTCGGGCATGAGCGTGAGACGCCGATAGTCCAGCTCCTCCCGCATTTTTTTCAGATCGGTCTTTGTCAGTTCGTCGTGCATAGCGTTACAGATCCATGTTGATGGTGTTGAGGCCGTTCTTGTCGAACTCGTTCAGGTACTCTTCCATGCGCGCGGACAACTCCGTGAAATCCTCGGGGTCGGTCTCGACCAGCCCGAGGTCGCGCCGGGCGAGCTCCTCGGCCAGGATATCGAAAAAGATCGCGTCCTCGTAGTCGGCGATGGCCTCGTGGATACCGCCGTCCTCATAGGCGCGGGATGGGAAGATGTGGCCGTGCCAGTTCTGGATGAGCGAGCGCATCCCGTTCTGCGAGCAGAGCGCGAAGAGCTTTTCCTGCAGCAGGTCATAGTCCTCAAAGCGGTCGTCGCCGCGCGTGGAATTCAGGATCCAGTTGCCGATGTAGACCAGGTCCAGCAGGCGGCGAAATTCCTTATCGGTCAATTCGATGTTCACGGGAACACCTCCTTACACAGCAAAGGGTGAATGTTATTATATACTTTATTATAGCAGAGTACAAGAGCAAAGTTCCACAACAATTTCTCCCAAACCGCGCGCGGGAAAGGACTTGCGCGCCGACTTGCGCTGTTGTATAATGACACGGCACGACCGGGTGTAGCGCAGTTGGTAGCGCGCTTGGTTTGGGACCAAGATGTCGGGGGTTCGAATCCCTTCACTCGGACCAACGCGCCGTTGAGAGCGATTTCAACGGCGCGTTTTTGTTTGTGCGGTGAAAGAGGATACCGCCCGGACTTGAACAGTCCGGGGCGGTATGGTATAACGGAAACGGAAAGCATAACAAATCGGCATTGCCAGATAAAAAGCCTGTGAGCTTCACGATGCATGCCGCTTGATCATAGGAGCGTCAACATGAATGAGCAGCGCCAAAAATATCAGATCCTCGACGGGACCACGCTGAAACTGATCGCCATGATCAGCATGGTGTTGGATCATGTGGGAGACATGTTTTTCCCGGGCGTGATGTGGCTTCGGATGATCGGCAGGCTGGCCATGCCCATTTTTTCCTTCTGCATCGCGGAGGGTTTTGCGCATACACGGGACAGAAAGAAATATCTTCTCCGAATGGGCGTTTTTGCTCTGATCAGCGAGATCCCCTTTGATCTGGCCTTTGAAGGCAAGGTGGGTTTCACACATCAAAATATCATGCTGACCTTCTTCCTGTCCATCGCGGCGCTGATGCTGTCTGACCGGATCAGAGGCGAGAAAGCAGCAGAAGCAAAGCATATACCCATTGGAAAAACGATATTGGGCGTGCTGGCTGTTGCTGCCGCTGCCGTCGCGGCGCTTTTGCTGCGTGCGGATTACACCGTCTTTGCCGTCGTCGCCGTATTCCTGTTTTATGTGTTCCGGCGCAGGCACCCTCTGATCCGGAGCGGCGCAGGCGTAGCCTTTCTTGCGCTCACGAGAACGATGGGGTATTACTGCGCGACAGGCCTCAGCTTTATCCCCCTTGCCCTGTATAACGGGAAGAAGGGGAAAGGGCTGAAGTGGCTGTTCTATGTGTTTTATCCGGGACATCTTCTCCTGCTGGCCGCGCTGAAAGCCCTCCTGCGGAGCTGATATCCTCAGAATTCGGAAATGATCTCGGACCATACAGGGAGAAAGAAATGACGATAGAGGAAGCGGAACAATTCTATAAACGGTACGACGGGCTTGGGTTTCACATGTGGAGAGAGGAGCCCGAGCGGGCGGAGGCTTTTAAGGCGCTCCATATTTCCCCGGAGATAAAGACAAAGTGGGACGACGACCTGATCCGGCAAGCCTTCAAAATGCTGTGGGACAAGCGTGAAAAAACCTGGTGGGTACACAGCAGATTGATCAAGCTGATCGGACGGAATCCTAGGGAAGAATACATCGACCGCTTCCTGAGCGAAATGGAAAAGATGAAAACTCTCGATAAATGGTCGAAAGTGATCATCATCGAAAACATGGCCGGGCGGGACCGCGCGTTGACAGGCGGATGCAGGCTGATCTGCAAAGAGTCCGGGCAGGCAGAGCGAATGGATCGGATCATGCGTGAGCTCATGGACTTTGCCTGCACGGAAGACGACGCCACGGGCGAACTGGGCTGGACGGATCCGGCTGACCGATACAGGAACGCGGTATCCGCGTATCGGGCCGCCTGTCAGAAGTGGCGCTGAGGCCGCCGATGGGGGAACGACATGGACAGGGACCGCGTGGAACAGAGGCTGACCGGCTTTATCCGGGAATACGCGGCATACGGCGACAGCCTGTACTGGTATCCGCTGACGCCGCTGAAAAAGCAGATCCCGGTCGCCGCGTTCGATCTCGAAAGGATTTATGCCGACGGCGGGCTCCCGACGCTGGAGGCCGTGTTCCGCCGCTGCGGGATCACGACCGTTTGCACCTTTCAGATGGATCAGCGGGCGCTTTTCGAGGGCGACGGGATCGGGGAGCTGCTGAACGAGCGATGCGGCGCTGGCTACGCTTTCCCGCACTACGTCGAGACCTTCTATTTTGACGAGAGCGAGACCTGGCTGGTCTACGTCTCACATGAGGGGACGATCACCTTTACGGGAGAGAAGATCGCGCGGATCGCCGCCGGGGAGATCCCCGCGCGATACAGGACAGAGAACGGTACGGAGGCGAAAACATGACGAAAGAACTGTTTGTTTCGGCGATGGCGAAGTTTTTTCTGGGGCTGGCGCTCGTGGCGCTGCTGTTGTTCCTCCCGGCGGGCACGCTGCGCTATTGGAACGGCTGGCTGCTGATCGCGCTGCTGTTCGCGCCGATGTTCGCCGCCGGACTCGTGATGATGGTCAAGGCGCCGGAGCTGCTGAAAAAGCGGCTGAACGCCAAGGAAAAGGAAATGGAGCAGAAGCAGGTCGTCGCGCTGAGCGGGCTGATGTTCCTTGCGGCCTTCGTCCTCGCGGGGCTGAACTTCCGCTTCGGCTGGATCACGATGCCGCGCTGGCTCGTGTGGGCGGCCGCCGCCGTGTTCCTGCTGGCCTACGCGCTGTACGCCGAGGTCCTGCGTGAGAACGCCTATCTTTCCCGCACGATCGAGGTGCAGGAGGGCCAGAAGGTCGTCGATACCGGGCTCTACGGGTTCGTGCGGCACCCGATGTACGCTGCGACGCTGTTTTTGTTCCTGTCCATGCCGCTGGTGCTCGGCTCGCCGATCTCCTTTGCGATCCTTCTGCTGTATATCCCGATCATCGTCAAGCGCATCCGGAACGAGGAAGCGGTACTGGAGGAGGGACTGGAGGGCTACGCCGAGTATGAGCGGCGCGTGAAATACCGGCTGTTTCCGGGGATCTGGTAGGGGGAACGCGTGGAAACGATCGAGGTAAACGGAAAAGGATACGCGATCCTCGCGCTGCTCGGCCGCGGCAAGGGCGGCTATTCCTGGCTGGCCGAGCGCGAGGGACGGCAGGTGGTCGTCAAGCAGATCCACCACGAGCCCTGCGCCTACTACAGCTTCGGCAACAAGATCGAGGCGGAGCGGGGCGACTATGAGCGCCTGTGCGGCGCGGGCATCCGCATCCCGCGCATGCTGGACCTCGACGTGCCGAACGAGCGGATCGTCAAGGAGTATGTCGAGGGGCCGACCGTGCTCGAACTGCTGCGGGACGGCGGCTCGGCGGAGCCGTATCTGCCGCAGGTGCGCGCCATGGCGGCGCAGGCCCGGGCCGCGGGGCTGAACATCGATTACTTCCCGACGAATTTCGTCGTGTGCGGCGGGCTGCTGTACTATGTGGACTATGAGTGCAACAGCTACATGGACGAGTGGAGCTTCGATAACTGGGGCGTCAAATACTGGTCGCAGACGCCGGAGCTTCTGGCATATCTGGAGAGTCAGACATAACGAAAAGGCCCCGCCGTCGGCGGGGCCTTTTTTCGCCCGGAGAGCGGAAGGAATTGACTTCCTTCGGCGAATTGATGTATACTTTTCTAATGTGTTCCGGAGCCTTTCGGCGCCGTTCGGAGAGAACAGACTTCTTTTTCTCGGGAGGAAAAGCATGTCTCTTTCACATAGCCTGTATCAGCTGCTGATCGGGCCGCTCGAGCTGATCTTCGAGCTCGTCTACGGCTTGACCAACCTGATTTTGAATAACGCGGGACTCGCGATCTTCGCGCTGAGCCTGACGATGAACTTCCTGCTGCTGCCGCTCTACCGGCGCGCGGACGCCATCCAGGCAGAGGAGCGGGAGATCGAGAAGCGGCTCGCGCCCTGGGTGACGCATATCAAAAAGAGCTTCACCGGCGACGAGCGCTTCATGATGCTCCAGACCTACTACCGCCAGAACAACTACAAGCCCTTCTACGCGCTCAAGGGCTCGCTGCCGCTCGTGCTGGAGATCCCGTTCTTCATCGCGGCCTACCACTTCCTCTCGCACCTTTCGCAGCTGCGCGGGATGCCCTTCGGCCCCATCGCCGACCTCGGCGCGCCGGACGGTCTGCTGACGATCGCGGGCGTGACGGTCCATGTGCTGCCGATTTTGATGACGCTCATCAACGTCGTGTCGAGCGCGATCTACACCAGGGGTTTTCCGCTCAAGGACAAGCTGCAGCTCTACGGTATGGCGCTGATCTTCCTTGTGCTGCTGTACGGCTCGCCCTCCGGCCTGGTGCTGTACTGGACGCTGAACAACCTGTTTTCGCTCTTCAAGAACCTGTTCTGCCGTTTCAAAAACCCGCAGGCGCTCCTCTTCGGTCTGCTCGCGGCGGCCGGCTCCGCGCTGCTGGTCTTCGGGCTGTTCTTCTTCCACCCCGAAAACTGGAAGCAAAAACCGGTCGTGCTGGCGGTCGCGCTGCTGCTGATGCTCCCGCTCGCGCTCTATCTGCTGCGCCGCAAGCTCGGCAGAGCGGCCCGCCCGGAGCTGACGAAGCAGGACGCGCGCCTGTTTGTCAGCGGCTGCGTGTTCCTCGCGGCCCTGACGGGGCTGCTGATCCCCTCGGCTGTGGTGGCCTCCTCTCCGGCGGAGTTCGTGCTCGCGGCGGACCTCTATTCGCCGCTGCGCCATGTGGGCAACGCCGCGCTGCTCGCCTTCGGCCTCTTCGTCGTCTGGATGGGGATCTTCTACTACATGGCCTCGCCCGGCGCGCGCCGCGTGCTCGGCGCGCTCGTCTGGATCGCCTGCGGGATCGCCGTGGTCGACTATATGTTCTTCGGCACGAATCTCGGGACGCTGTCGGCGGATCTGAAATACGACGCCGGCGTGGCCTTCTCCATGAAGGAAAAGCTGCTG
Source organism: Oscillospiraceae bacterium (assembly GCA_017430985.1). GTDB lineage: Bacteria > Bacillota > Clostridia > Oscillospirales > Oscillospiraceae > Limivicinus. Next base: position 18,670 of record JAFRLZ010000014.1, on the reverse strand, counting down.
AACCTCGCGGTCCTGGCCGCGGTCGCGGTCGTCTTCGCCTTGCTGTACCGCAAAAAGAGCCTCGTGCAGGGCGTGTATCTGGTGCTGGCGCTCGCCGTGCTCGGCATGGCGGGAGTGAACGTCGTCAAGATCCAGTCCGCGGTGCCGGAGATCCGGCAGACGGCGGGGAACATGCCGAGCGAAAAGGCGCGCTTCACGCTCAGCAAAAAGGGCGAAAACGTGGTCGTCATCATGCTCGACCGCGCGATCGGCGCCTATCTGCCCTACCTCATGGCGGAAAACCCGGAGCTTTCGCGGCAGTTTGCGGGCTTCACCTACTATCCCAACACGATCACCCACGGCTACAGCACGAACACGGGCTCGGCCGGGCTGTTCGGCGGCTACGAGTACACGCCCGCGGCCATGAACGCGCGCGCGGACGAGCCGCTGGAGGACAAGCAGAACGAGGCGCTGCGCATGCTGCCGGTGCTCTTCCTCGAAAACGGCTGGGAGGTGACGGTCTGCGACCCGCCCTTCGCCGGCTACAGCTGGATCCCCGACCTGTCGATCTACGACGATTATCCGGATATCCGCGCCTACAACACCGAGGACGGCCAGTTCATCGACACCATGATGTCGCAGGAGGACTATCTCGCCCAGCGCAACCAACTCTGGCAGCGCAACTTCTTCTGCTTCAGCCTGATGAAGATCGCGCCGCCCGTCGTGCAGAATGGGTTTTATTATCACGGCTCCTACTTCTCCCCGGAGCTGCGTACGATCCAGACTGTGACCGACATTTCAAGCGCGCGCGGGATCAATTCCCGCTTCCTCGGCTCCTACGCCGTGCTGCGCGCGCTGCCGGAGATGACCGAGATCACGGACGGGGAGCGGGATACGCTCCTGATGCTCGCAAACTGCTCCACGCACGAGCCCGCGCTCCTCAGCGAGCCGACTTATGAGCCCGCGGAGGTCGTGGAAAACGCCGAATATGACGCCGCGCACGCGGACCGCTTCGTGCTGGACGGACAGATCCTCCATGTGACCGTGCCCGCGCAGATGGAGCACTATCAGGTCAACATGGCCGCGCTGATCCAGATCGGGCGCTGGCTGGACTATCTGCGGGAAAACGACGTGTACGACAACACGCGGATCATCATCGCGGCGGACCACGGCTGCGAGCTCCTCCAGCTCGAAGCGCTCTACCGCCCTGAGATCGGCCTGGACGTGATGGCGGTCAATCCGCTGCTGCTCGTCAAGGATTTCGACAGCGAGACCTTTACAACGGACAACAGCTTCATGACCAACGCCGACGTGCCGACGCTCGCGGTGGCCGGGACGATCGACGATCCCGTCAATCCCTTCACCGGCAAGCCCGTCACGAACGAGGCCAAAAGCGGCGAGCAGCTGATCCTGTACGGGACCGAGCACCGCCCGGAGTACAACAACGGCAGCGTCTTCCTGCCGGGCTCCTGGTTCTCCGTGCACGACGACATCTATACGGCCGAGAACTGGGCCAGTCTGGGGGTGCGCTGATATGGAGAGCTTTATCGTAGGCCTGTATATCGACCCCGGCACGGGCAGCATGCTGTTCACCATCCTGATCGGCGTGCTGGGCACCTGCGTCTATCTGCTCCGCAACGCCCTGGTGAAGCTCCGCTTCGTGTTCAGCGGCGGGAAAAAGGAAAAACAGCAGGGGCAGGACCGCCTCCCTTATGTGATCTTCACGGACAGCAAGCGCTACTGGAACCTGTTTGAGCCGATCTGCGACGAATTCGAGCGGCGCGGCGAGGCGCTGACCTATATGACGGCCTCGCCGGACGATCCGGCGCTGAAAAAGGAATACCGCACGGTGAAATGCAAGTTCATCGGCGAGGGGAACCGCGCCTTTGCCCGGCTCAACCTGCTGCGGGCGGACGTGCTGCTCTCCACCACGCCGGGCCTGGACGTGTACCAGTGGAAGCGCTCCAAGGACGTGGGCTGCTATGTGCATATCCTGCACGCGGCGGGCGACGCGACGGGCTACCGCATGTTCGGCACGGACTATTACGACGCCGTGCTGCTCTCCGGCGATTTCCAGATCGGGCAGATCCGGGAGTTGGAGCGGCTGCGCGGTCTGCCGCCCAAGGAACTGGAGCTCGTCGGCATCCCGTACCTCGATGCGATGAAACGGCGGCTGGAGAGCGCGGGAGAACGCCCGCCGCAGCCGACCACGGTGCTGCTGGCCCCCTCGTGGGGCGCGAGCGGTATCCTGGGCCGCTTCGGCGCGGAGATCATCCGCGCGCTGCTGGCGACAGGCTATCATGTGATCGTGCGCCCGCACCCGCAGTCCTTCAGCTCCGAAAAAGACATGCTGGAGAAGCTCATGCGGGACTTTCCCGCGAGCGAGCAGCTCGAGTGGAACCGGGACAACGACAACTTTGAGGTGCTGCGGCGCGCGGACCTGATGATCTCCGACTTCTCCGGCGTTATCTTCGACTACGCGCTGATTTTCGGGAAGCCCGTGATCTATGCGGACACCTCTTTCGACAAGGCGCCCTACGACGCCTGTTGGCTTGACGAGGAAATGTGGATGTTCCGAACGCTCCCCAAGATCGGGCGGCAGCTCCGAAAGGAGGACTTCGGTCAGCTGCGGAGGCTCATCGACGAGATGCTCGGCGATCCCGGCTATCGGGAGACGATCGAGGCGGCCAGAGAGGAGACCTGGGTGCATATCGGCGAGGGCGCCGCGCGGACGGCGGACTATCTGATCGAAAAGAGGAACCAGCTGATCGGCTGACGCAAAAACTCCCCGCTTTGGAAATCAAAGCGGGGAGTTTTTGCGTGCAGGGGGATCAGAGGCCCTTTTCCAGCGGCAGCCACCAGGTAAAGCCGAAGGCGAGGCACTGCGCCGCGCCCTCCGCAGCGCTCAGACCGTGATCGGCGGCGATCCGGCGGCCCTTCGTCACATATTCGAAGCTGTGCAGCGCGAGAAGGATCAGCAGCGGAAGCGGCTTCTTTTTCGCAGCCAGTGCCGCGAACACGGCGTAGAGCGCGACGCAGATCGGCTTGCCGAGCTGTTTGGTCAGTTTGAGAAACATAAAGACACTCCTTTTTGCACGTTTTGCGTTTCCAGTATACCGCAGATGCGGGAAAAAGCCAAGCGTATTCTTGCCAAACTGAGCGCCATGAATTATACTGAGGCAAAGGGAGGCGAGAGGATGAAGCTGTTTGGAAAGCGCGAGAAGGAAGCGCCGCTCTATCCGCTCGAGGACTGGGAACCGGTGATCCGCAGCAGCATCTGCACGGGCGAGCGCGTGGCCTGTATGCGGAACCGGAGCAGCGGACAGCTGCGCGAGATCATGCTGCTGCGCTCGAGCGCCGATCTTCAGGCGTTCTGCAGGGAATACGACGTCTCGGAGGAGACGATCCGCACGATCTATTAGGAGGAGGAAAAGACATGGCCGAACCGAAAAGCCTGATCCCGGGGGCGGGCGTCGAGAACGCCTCGGAGGATCTCAAAAGCGCCGCGCGCGTGGAGCAATACCGCGTGAGCGGGAAAGCGCTGTATATCCCGGCGGGCTTCCGCTGGAACTGCATCCCCTTCAGCGCCGTGAAAAAGGCGGAGGAGTGGCATTTCAACGTCACCGCCGGCAAGTGCGTTGCCGTGACGGAAAAGCGCCCCAGCCTGCGCCTGGAGACCACGGGCGGAGACTTTACCTTCCCGCTCGAAAAAGCGGAGAGCCTGGAAAAGCTCCTGGCCGCGATCCGCGCGGAGAACTGACCGATGTCCTATAGGGTCACACAGGAGGATATCCTGGCCGCGAAGGCCGACGCGGCCGCGCTGAGCGTGGAGATCGCGCTCGACGCGAGCGACGGCAGAGCCTGCCGGAGCCTGGCCGCGGCCGGCGGCGAGGCGCTGCGCCGGGAGCTCAGAAAGCAGAAGTTCCTCCCCGTCGGGAGCGCCGCGGCGGCGGAGCCCTGCGGCCTGCCTTTCCGGAAGATCCTGTTCACCGCAGCGCCCCGCTGGCTGACAGGCAAGGCCAACGAGATGCTCGCGCTGCATCGCTGCTATCAGAGCCTCTTCGCCCTGGCCGACGAGCTCGGCTGCCGCAGCCTTGCGCTGCCCTTCCTGTCGAGCTGGTACTATCGTTTCCCGCTGAGCGAGGCCGTGCGCATCGCGCGCAGCGAGGCAGAGCGCTGGAGCGGTGAAGCGGTCTTCATCGCCGACACGCCGGAGCTGTACGAGCTCAGTCAGAAGCCATACCGCAGACCGGAGATCGTCTCCTATATCGGCTGGTACCGCGACCATGCGATCTTTGAACTGGACGACGGGCGCTTCGCCCGTGTCGACCTGCGGCCGGAGATCACGGACGTGACGCTGATCCCGTACTTCGAGGCCTGCTACCGCGTCGGCAACAACCCGCTGCAGCCTCCGCTGCCCGAGGCTGAGATCGCCCGCCTGCGCAGGATCTATGAGGGAAACGACTGGTAAAGTGAAAAAGAGAGACCTTGATCTGTCACGGTCTCTCTTTTTTGCTGGAAAGAAACGGAATCCTGTGCTATAGTAAGTACGGACAGCCTGCGGGCGGTACGATCCGGCCACGGCCGGGAAGGGGTGTATCCATGAAAAACAGAAACAGCTTCCTTGCCCGCTGCGCCTACGGCGTTGCGGATATTTACGGCGGCGGCGCCTTCGTCATCATCGGCACCTTTTTCACGGTGTTCCTCACCAAGGCGCTCGGCATGCCGCCCGCACTGGCCGGAACGATCCCGCTGATCGGCAAGGTCTGGGACGCCGTGACCGACCCGGTCATGGGCAACATCACCGACCGGACCAGCTCGAAGTTCGGGCCCAAGCGCTTCTATATCCTGATCGGCAGCATTGCCTCCGCGGTCACCTTCGTGCTCCTCTGGCTGCCGCTGCCACAGGCGAGCGTCGGCCTCAAGTATGTCTTCTATGTGCTGATGTACATGCTCTTCTCCACGGGCTTCACGATCGTCATGGTGCCCTACAACGCCCTGCTGCCGGACATGGTGGACGATTACACGGCGCGCGGGCGCTTTACCAGCGTGCGCATGGCCTTCTCCGCCTTCGGCAACATCATCGCGGGCCTCGGCGCCACGCTGATCATCAGTGACAACACCGATTCCGGCCGTTATGTGCTCGCGGCGCTGATCTTCGGCGCGCTCTTCGGCCTGGCGATTCTGCTGACCTTCCTCGGCACCTGGGAAAAGCAGAAGCCCGTCATCAAGATCAGTCTGAAGGAGAGCTTCATCCAGTCCTTTACCGTGTATCGGAGCCATTGCTTCAAGCTCTTCATCGCCATCTTTATCTTCGGTCAGGCGGCCACGGATTTCGTGACCGGCCTTGCCGTGTATTACATCGACGACGTGCTCAACGCCTACGGCGGCGGGGGCTTTACTCTTCTGATGGGCGTGATCCTGGTCTCTCAGTTCGTCGGCATGCTGATCTTCAACCCGGTCATGGCGAAAACCAACAAGAAGATGCCGATCCTGATCGGCTTCCCGGTGCGCATCGCCGCCACGCTCGCGATGCTCGCCTTCTCACACGAGGGCGCGAATTTCAACATCATCCTGGGCCTGACCTTCATCATCGGCCTCGGCATGGCCGGCTCCTCGACCACCATCTATGCGCTGCTGGCGGACATGGCGGATGTGGACGAGCTGATCACATCGATCAACCGGCCCGGCACCTGCTCCGGCATGGCGACCTTCATCCGCAAGATCTGCGCGGGCCTGTCGGTCAGCGTGATCGGCGTGATGCTGGCCATGGTCGGCTACGACGAAACGCTGGCGGCCGCCGGTGCGCGGCAGGCTGCGGCGACCCAGTCCGGCATTGCATATATCTATATCTTCGTCCCCGTGCTGCTGTGCGTGGTGACGATGATCTTTACGGCCCGCTTCCCGATGGGCAAGGAGGAATTCCGGGTGATCCGTCGGGAGATCGCCCGCCGCAAGGGCGAGGACGACAGCGAGACCAGCCCGGAGGAGATCGCGATCTGCGAAAAGGTCACCGGCTTTGCCTTTGACAGGCTGTGGGACCGCGAGAACGCGCTGAAGCTGAAATAAACCGAATAAAACAGGAAAAAAGGAACTGTGAGGCGTCACAGTTCCTTTTTTCTGTTCCAGGGCAGGGCCACGGGCTCGTAGAAGTTGCCCAGCGTATGCAGCAGCTGCATGGCGTCGTGTTCGCTGCGGTAGCCTCCGCGGAGGAAGACCTCCACCGGCGTGAGCGAGGGATCCTTCTCCCGCAGCAGCTCCATGAGCTTTTCTTCAGCGTGCTTCATGTCGGCTTTCTCCGAGTAGACGTACAGACCGTAGACGCCGTTGACCGACTGCGGCCGCACGGCGGCGCGCAGTCCGTGCACGGCCAGATGCGGCCTGAGCTTCGCCGCGAGCTCCGTGATCCGCTCCTCGTCCGCGAGGACCTTGATGTAGACGATCTCATCCGGCTCGCAGCGCTCTCCGTCCAGATAGCTTCGGTAGGGCGAGCGCCGCATGCGCTCGTACACGGCCTTTTCCGGCGGGCGGATCTCGCCCTGATGGAAAATGCAGGTTTTGTTCCGGCGGACCGTATAGAGGAAATAGCTGATGCCGTGCGCGTCCAGCTGCTCGCGCAGCCAGGCGGAGCCTGCGACGGGCAGCGTCTCCGTATACAGGTAGACGTTTTCGTTCGCGTCGAAAACGGCGGCGCCGTCCATGACGATCAGCGGCATGGACAGCATGGCCTCGCTCATCTGCAGCGCGGAAAAAGCGGGGGCGTGCTCCGACATGAGGCAGATCTTCGCGCCGTCGTTATAGAGATAGTTCAGACGGAACAGGGCGGCGGAAGGGATGGAGGAAAAACGATCGGGCGCGATGTCGCGGACGCGCACGAAAAACACATAGCTGCGGTTTTTGCGCCGGGGCAGCCGGAAGACGTTGACCGCGATGGCGATCACCGTGCCGAGCAGCACGCCGAAGATCCGGTCGCCCATCCGGCGGAGCGGCTCTTCGATGTCGGGAAAGGCGATGACGATGCAGATGAACACGATGGCGGCCAGACCCGAGGTGTCCGGTCGGCGGAGCAGCACGGCGGAGTGCAGAGAAGACACGACGCCGAGCCCCATCAGGACATAGACCAGCAGACGGTACGAGGCGAGGGCGGGAAAGACCAAAAAGAACAGCAGAAACAGCAGACCGCAGACGGTGCCGATCAGCGTGCCGGCAAAGCGGCTGATCGCGTAATCCCTCGTGTCGCGCACATAGGGCTGCATGCAGATGATGGCGGTGATGGCGGCCTCGGCGGGGATCTCCTGGCCGCGGTAGCCGCGCAGATAATAATAGAGCAGGCAGAGGAACACGGCCAAAGCGGTCTTGACGATGCGCTGACCGATGCGGGGCACGCCTCTTCGCTCGGTGAGATCAGATTGTTTTTTCATGGTATCCTCCCATTCAATGAGCGGGATTATAGACCATTCTCAGGCTGAATGCAAGCCCAAAGATATAAAAAACCTCCTGCCTTTTCGCTCGCGGCAGGAGGCATGTGTTTTTTGTCAAGACTGGAAGCGGAGCGGCAGCTCCATCCGATGTTTTTCCAGCAGCTCCCGGTCGCGCAGGATCTCCCGCGCGGGCCCGTCGGCCGCGACGCGCCCGCCCGAGAGCAGGATGACCCGGCTGCAGGTATCCCAGATCATATCCAGGTCGTGCGAGGTGATGAGCTTCGTCTGCGGCAGGGAGCGGATCACATTGATCACGAGGCGGCGGTTGCAGGGGTCGAGCGCGGAGCTGGGCTCGTCCATCAGCACGGCCTCCGGCTCCATGGCGAGGATCGTGGCGATGGCGGCCATGCGCTTTTCGCCGCCGGAGATCCGGTGGTTATGGCGGTACTTGAGCTCCGTCAGACCGAGCTGAGCCAAGACCTCGTCGACCTTCTTCTCGGCTTGTTCGCGGCTCACCATATAGTTGAGGGGGCCGAACATCATGTCCTCGCAGACCGTGGGCATGAACATCTGGTTGTCGGAGTTCTGCAGCACGAAGCCGAGCTTGCGCCGGATCTCGCGAAGGTTTTCCTTCCTGACCTCCACGCCGTCCACCGCGATGCGCCCCTCGCCGGAGAGAAGGCCCAGCAGCAGCTTCATCACCGTGGATTTGCCGGCGCCGTTGGCGCCGATGAGTCCCACGGCTTCGCCCGTTTCGATGCGGAAGGAGACGTCCCGCAGCACGGGTCGGTCTTTCTCATATGAGAAACTCACGTTTTCAAATTCGATCATCGGTCTTCACCTCACAAGAGCGCCGCCCAGCAGCGCGGCGACGGGCACAAAGCGCAGCAGCGCGAAAACGCCCAGACAGACGGCGAGATACGCCGCGTCCTTCGCCGTGAAGGGCTTGACGGGCGCGTAGTGGAAATGCTCGTGGTAGCCGCGCAGCAGCATGCTGGCGTAGAGCTCCTGCGCGCGGTCCATGCTGCGCAGCAGGAGCTGCCCGAGGAAGGAGCCCCACGCGGAGACGTGGATGCCCTTCTGTCCCGGCGCGCGCAGATGATAGGCGTCGGTCATGATCGCAAGCTCCTCGGTCATCACGCCGACATAGCGGTAGGTCAGCAGCAGCAGCGTCACGAGCGTTTTCGGTACACGCAGCGTCCGCAGCGAGGCGCAGAGACAGTCGATCGGCGTCGTGGCCATGAGCAGGAAGGAGGCCATCAGACACAGCACGCCCTTGAGCATCAGCGTCAGCATACTCACCACGCCGCCGGAGACGGCGACGCTCCCGAGGAAGAGCAGGGGAGCGCGGTCGAAGATCGGGTTGAAGAGCCCGACGGCCATCACCAGCGGCAGCACGATGCGCAGCTTGTAAAAGCAGGTGCGCACGGGGATGCCGCCGAGCTGGAACAGCAGCACCGGCCACAGCACGAGGGGGATGAGCCCGCTCAGATCGTACTTGTCGAAGGACACGACCGTGACGATATATGCGATTGTCGTGAGGAGCTTCGCCGTCGCGCTCATATCGTGGATCGGGGAGCTCCGCGCCGCGAGATCGTCCATTTCGCCGAGCTCGTGCAGCGCTTTTTCCATTTTGTTCATCGGCCTGTCCTGCCTGTCGGATCATTTGCGGGGAAACGCGGATAAGGGGCGTCAAAAGACGCCCCTTTCCGCTTGGAGAGGTGAAGAAGTGGTGTATAGGGGGGAGAGATCAGCTGTGTTTTTTCTTGCGGAAGAAGCCGCCGGCCAGACAGATCAGCAGGGCGACGCCGGCCACCATGGCTGAGCCGACGATGCCCGAAACGGTGGTTCCCACGGGCGTGTCGTTGTCGGCGAAGGCATAGTCCGGCAGGAAGGAGGTGCTCTCCTGGATGCTGCCGGCGGTGTCCGCGGCTTTGCTGGACAGGCCAAAGTCGTCCTCGTCGAGACCCATGTTCTCGGCGTAGCCCTCCTCGGCGTTGCCGAAGAGCGCCCATTCCAGACCGTCGGGGTTGGAGCTGGCCAGGAGGCTCAGGCCGCCGCCCACCACGAGCGCGAGCACGGCGAGGATGGCGATGACGGCCTTGAGAGACCGCTTGGCAGGCAGAGCTCCGGCCTCTGCTTCCACATCGCGCAGCAGTTCCGGACGGGACTCAAACACAAAGGTGAGCACAGCGGCGGTGATGAGGCCCTCGACGAGGCCGATGGCGAGATGGATGGGCTGCATCAGCGCGACGAAGGCGCCGAAGGGCAGCTCCGTGATGCCGGAGAGACTGGTCTCGAGTACGACGGAGAAAGCGCCGAACTGCAGCGTCACGATGCAGCCGATGATCGAGGCGGCGATGATGCGGCCGCGCAGCGCGGCCTTGCCTTCACCGAACCAATGGCTGCGGACGATGGGACGCCAAATGAGATAATAGCCGACGAAGCAGCCGTAGAAGGCCATATTCCAGATATTGGCCCCCAGCGCCATCAGGCCGCCGTCGGCAAAGAAGAGACATTGGATCGCCAGGATCACGATCATGGACAGGAAACCGGCCTGCGGCCCGAGCAGCGCGGAGAGCAGCATGCCGCCGCACATATGGCCGGAGGAGCCGGTGCCGGGGATGGTATAGTTGATCATCTGCCCGGCGAAAACGAGCGCGGCCGTGACCGCCATGGTCGGCAGCTTCTGCGGCTCGTCGTCTTTTTTCAGCTGGTGGATGGAGATCCCCGCGACGGTGCCGGAGGCCACATACATCGTGGCGGCAACAGCCGGGGCAAGGAGCGCGTCTGCCATGTGCATAGGATCACCTCGAAAATGTTGTTTCGATGCATCTGGCTAAAGTATACGGCGCGCTTTTTGCCGCCGCAAGCCCCCCGGGGGGATAGTTTTTCCGTCTTTTCTTCGAGAAATTGACAAAAAAGCGGTGCCGGTCGTATACTGACGGCAAAGGCGGTGATCGGACATGGGATATATCGAGGAACTGCGCGCTCTGGTCGGCCACAGGCGGCTGATCCTCTGCGGCGCATCCGTCGTGATCCGGAACGCGCGCGGCGAGCTTCTGCTCCAGCAGCGGCGCGGTCCGACGGAGCGCTGGAGCTTTCCGGGCGGCCTGATGGAGCTCGGCGAATCCACGGAGGAGACGGCGCGGCGCGAGGTTTTCGAGGAGACGGCGCTGACGCTCGGAGCCATGAAGCTCATCGGCGTTTATTCCGGAGCCGAGCACCTCTGCCGGGCCGCAAACGGCGACGAGTGGTACGTCGTCAACACGGCCTATGCCTGCGGCGAGTACAGCGGCGAGGCGCAGGTCAACGACGGGGAGTCGGTGCAGCTGCGCTGGTTCAGACCGGAGGAGGTCCCCGAGACGCTCGTCCGATCCCACAAGGAGATCCTGCGGGACTATATGATCATAATGCAGAACGAGTGAAGAGGCAGATGCCTCTTCACTCGTTTTCTTCCGGTGGATATATCCGGCCGCATCCGGACGGGTCAGGCCGCGGTGTGCTCCTGCCGCTTCGCCTTTGACCGGTCGGCCAGCTCGAAGGGGACGGTGATGAGCAGCATATAGACGGCAAGGATGACGATGCTCGGCAGCAGGTAGAGGAAGGGGACCGGGATCCAGCTGTAGAACATGTCCAGCAGGAAGTTCCCCTCGGTCTCCACGGAGAAGAAGTAGTTGGCCTTCGGATGCAGTCCGCTCCAGCGCAGGAGCATGTTGATGAGGAAAACGCCGAGCGCGATCAGAAAGACGGCCAGCGCGGCGCGCGGCAGGTCCTTCAGCTTCGGGCGGAAGAGGCCGAAGGTGACGAGAGCCAGACCCTCGATCACGATCATGAAATGCGTGCCGTAGTACCCGAGCATCCGGGGCAGGAGCAGGGAATAGCCGTCAAAGCCGTTGCCGGGCATGAGCAGCGCCATCAACGCGCCGAGCGGCCCGAGGAAAAAGCCGAAGCACATGAGCGGGCGGCTCTTTTTCAGCACGGCGATGGGGATCAGGATCATGTTGATGTTGCACAGCTGCAGCGGCAGCTCACCCCACCAGTTGAAGCCGCCCATGACGGCCGTGATGACGTTGAAGTCCTCGTCGCGCGAGAGCGCGTACTTATAGAAAAAGAAGCCGATCAACGTGAGGGCGCAGGCCGTGACCAGCACGGTCTGCTTTGTTTTCTCGCTTTTGCCGCGCAGCAGCAGACTGGCGGCGATGAGCAGCAGGAGAAAGCCCGCAAAGGTCAGGAAAAATACAGTGCTGAACGGAGTCATGATCCAGAAATCCGGATTACTGCGCATGGGAGATCACCTCTCTATGTATTCCCGGTATGATGGATTAATTAATTATACCATTCGTTTCCAAAACAGGCAAGTCAGAGCGTGGCAAAAGACATAAAAGGGGTGTAGGCAAAAAGGCATAAAAGGGGCAGACTGAAGGATGTGGGACAAGGGACGGTCCTATACAAATAATAAGCCCGCAGAGCTATTTTTCCATTGCCTTCCAATATGTTTTGTGATAAATTAACTATGTATACAATCCGCTTCGGTATACAAAATAAAGCACCGCATACACCCGTTTATCAGATGTTTGGAGGCGATCGGATGAAAAGAAGCTATCGGCAGCTCCTTGCGCTGCTCTTGAGCCTCGTGTTCGTGTTCTCGCTCCTGCCCGCCGGCGCGGCTCTGGCAGAGGGCGGGACAGCCCCGGAGGAGCCGCAGGAGCAGGAAGGGCTGCAGCCGACTGACGGCGAGACCGGCGACGGGGAGCAGACCCGCGGCGGTGAACCCGGTGACGACGGCGACGGGGAACCCGGTGACGGAGATCCGACGGGCGGCGCTGACCACGGTTGGTATTCGACCGTCGTCTACGGCGGCACGGCCTATGAGGTCGAGTTCCTCATTGATGACGAAGGATTACGGCCGCTTTCGGACGTCGAGGAGGAATACAGCCCGCTGGATACGGAGGGCGTCGTCGCGCCCATCGCCTTCGGCGTTGTGGAGAGAAGCAATCCCAACAGCGAGGACGGCGAAAGGCTCCCGGCCGACCCGGAGATCCAGGCCTTGATCACGGACCTTTCGGTCAGCTTTACCGGCACGAATGAGGACGGTTCTGCCCTCTCGTCCGGGATCTTTTCCTGGAACAATACTGAGCGTGAGGGCACGCTCAGCCTTCAGTACGGACAAGGCTTCCGCGGTACGCTGACAGCCAGCTTTCTCTTTGGCGGCGAACAGCATTCGCTCAGTCTGGGGATCTCCTGGCTCCGCTGCCAGGCCTATCTCACCTTTGCCGCGGGCGGAGCGGAGATGGGCGTTCTTGATCTCAAGCAGAATGAGCCGCTGAGCGGCAGCCTGATCCTGCATCAGTGGGACGCCGCGGCCGGCGCGTATACGAATACGACGCTGACGTCGGCCGCGAATGTCTCCGTGAACACCCAGGGCATACAGCTGAGCTGGGATACTGAAAACGCCTCCCTGCTGACGATCACGGCCGGAGAGCCGGGCGAATTCTCGATCATTTACAGCGACAACGGCACGCTTGAGCTGAGCGGCTATGTCGAGGAAAACGGCCCGGGCGGCGACGATCCGTACAGCGGCGACGGCGAGTGGTACGACACGATCAGCTTGGACGGCACAGTGTACGAGATCGAATTCCTTATGGACATGGGCGACGGCCGCTATGGCCCATATCAGAATGGCGGTGCGGATTATACCCCCTACGACGAGAATGACTTTTTCTGGGAGATCGCATTCGGGGTCGTGACGAGGGATGATCCCGAAGACGAGCGGAGAACCGTTGCGGCCCAAGAGATCCAGAATATGATTTCGGATCTGGAGTTCAGCTTTTCCGGCGAGAATGAAGACGGCGCGCCGGGGGAGAACTGGATCTTCACGCCGAATTACGAGGACCGTGAAGTCAGCTTCGGCGCGCCTTGCAAAGCCGGTTTTTCCGGCACCTTGACGGCCAGCTTCCGCTTCAACGGCGAGGAGCATACGGTCAGCGCGCGCGTGTTCTACCAAAGAGCCGAAGCGTATCTCGGCTTTTCGGTCGACGGCGAAGAACAGCCCTGGCTGAATATGAGCCCGGACACGCCGCTGAGCGGCAGCCTGATCCTGCATCAGTGGGACAGCGCGTCCGGGGAGTACAGTTCGACGACGCTGACGGCTGCGCAGGCCGAAAAGATCTCTGTCAGGCCCGAGATCGTACAACTGAGCTGGGATGCGGAAAACGCCGCATTGCTGACGATCACCCCGACGGGAGACGAGGGCGATTTTTCGATCACGTTCCGCAGGGATCTGGACGGCGGCTGGCAGGAACTCAATTTGAACGGCTTCATCGGCAGCGGCGGCCCGGGCGGTGATGACCCGGGCGGCGACGCGTGGTACGTCTCCGTCAACTACGGGGGAACGGATTATGAGATCGAGTTCCTCTCGGACTGGGGCAACGGCTACGGCCCCTACGCGGGCGGCGGCGATGAATACAGACCCGGCAGCCAATACGATTTCTCCTACACGATCCTGTTTGGAGTCGTTACCAGAGACGATCCGGACGACGACTGGAGCAAAAGGACGCTGGCCGCGCAGGACGTCCAGAATCTGATCACGGAGCTGCAGTTCAGCTTCGACGGCACGAATGAAGACGGTGTACCGGGGCAGAACTGGACCTTCACGCCGGATTACGACAAACGCGAGGTCACGTTCAGCTCCCTGTGCAAAGCCGGCTTTTCCGGCATGCTGACGGCCAGCTTCCTCTTTAACGGAGAAGAGCTTACGGTCAGCGCAGACGTTTTTTACCGCAGATGCGAAGCTTATCTCAGCTTCACAGCAGGCGAAGAAGAGCTTAGCTCTCTGTATATAAAACCGAATTCACCGCTGAGCGGCAGCCTCGTCCTGCATCAGTGGGACGGCGCGGCCGGAGAATACACGACAACATTGCTGACGTCCGGACTGGCCGAATACTTCTCTGTCAGCTCCCCGGTCGTCGAGCTGAACTGGGATGCCGAAAATGAAAGCCTAGTGACGGTCACCCCCGTAGAGGATGAGGGGTGGTTCTGGATCAGTTACACCCTCGTAGGAGACGACTTCCGGGTGGACGCCAGTATTGACGGCTACGTCGGCAACAATGATCCGAACGCAGGCGATGAGAGCACGATAGAATTGCGCTATGCGGGAGAGACGGTCACCGTCGGCACGGGCTTTATGCAGAGCGGATCGCTGCGCTTGGGCGCGGGTACCTACGGAGACAGCTTCAGTCCCAATGAGCATAAACGGTTTTCCTGGCAATTTGTCCTGGGCGGCCTGCGCTTCTATCAGGATCAGCAAAATGAGACCTATGCCACGGCGGGCTTCTTTGATCGCATCGAGTCCTGCTGTGTCGAGCTCGATCTGAACTCCGGCACGCCGCCGACGGTGAGCGAGCCTGTGAAGGTCTCGTATTCGGAGCTGGACGATGCGATGCTCTACACCTTTGACGTGCGCTCGGAAGCGGACGCGCCCTTCAATGTGACGATGAGCGTGACCTTTACGTACAGGGAGGACAGCGGCGAGCTGTCGACCTATACGGTCCGAAACACCGTGTTTTACCGAGAGACCACGGACGAGATCGTGGACGCCTCCGATCTGGATACGACGGCAAAGCTCAACGCTGTTCTCGCGAGCCGGGCGGCGCTTTCCCAGTACCTGCAGGAAAAGGGCGTGGACTTCGCGTGGGAAGGCACGGTCGTGCTGGATCTGCCCGCCGTGGAGTATCAAGACCTGATCGTGTGCAGCGTGTTGGACACGCAGGGCGTGTTCGGCGTGGCGCTGCGCGGACATACGGAAAACCAGGTGCAGACCACGATGCACGGGCTGGAGGACAGAGGCGGCCTGAACTTCATCGTCGATATGAACTTTACGGCCAACGGCGTCACACAGAGCTGCGGCATGGAGGAGCCCTTCACCTGCGGCGTGCTGGTCACCTGCAACGGACATGCCGGAGAATCCTCCATATACGGCGTTGACGACTGCAGCTTCAGCGGATTCAAATACGCCGTGCGCGGAACGGCCAGCGGTTATCAGGGCAGCGTCATGGGCTGCACGATCACGGACTGCGAGTACGGCGTGTATGTCGACTGCCCGGATCTGAACGCGGCGGGGAACTCCGAATTGAGCTGGTGCACCTTTATCCGCTGCCAGGACGCGATCTATATCACCAAACTGCCCAAAACGATCACGGCGTACATGTACAGGATCCATGACAACATCATGATCGGCTGCGGACGGGACATCAACATCGCCGACGCGGGGACCTTCTTCTGCTACGGCAACTTCTTCGGCAGCGATAGGGACACGCGCCGGACGGCGATACTCAGCAGCGGAGAAAACACCCACATCATCGCCAACCCCTGCCGCAGAAGCGCGGGCTGGGGAGTCGGAGCCGAATACTGGATCGACCCGGCGCTGCCCACCGAGATCCTGAACGGCGAGGCGGGCAATATGACGATCGACGCGGAGGCCTTCGACGAAGAACAGGAGATCAAGATCGACGTGGTGGAGATCGGAGAGAGCGGCTTGGACCTTGTAGGTACCTGGACCTTTGGAGGTGAGGGCGCATGAAGATGAGAAAGATCCTTCTGACGGTCCTGCTGGCCCTGTGCCTGACGGCCGCCTTCGGCGCCGCCGCATTCGCCGACACCGACGGCTTCAACGCCTACCTCGGCGTGACGCAGAACCCGGACGGCAGCCTCAGCGTGAGCATCCCGGCGGAGAACGCCGCCGTGCTCGCGGAGAAGACGCCGACCCTGAGCATTCCCTTTGAGTATCCCGTCGCCGTGGTCATGAAGGACGGCGTGCAGATCCCCTGCACCGTCGCGGACGGCAAGGTCAGCTTCGTCGTGGCGGAGCCGGGAGTCTATGAGATCTCCGCGCCGCTCTCGGCCTTCGCGGCCTATACCACGGACGAGGGCTGCAACGGCTCGGTCAGCAACATCGAGATCGACAAGGCGCGCATCTACGTGGGCGAGACGGTAACACTCACCGCCAGAGACGCGCTGGGCTACCGCTTCCTCGGCTGGTACCGTGTGACGGGCGTGACCGACGGGCGCGTGACGTCCATCGGGGAGCAGCTCTCCGGCAGTATGAGCTATACCCTCGCCGCGGAGGAGAACACCGCCGTGGCGGCGGTGTACCAGGCCATTACGGAAACCGTGAAGGTGACGGTCGTTTCGGTCAACAGCGCGCAGTATTATATCGGCAGCGATGCGGCGCTGCAGAGCGGCTCGGACTGCATGATGCGCCTGGGCGAGACGCTTGAAATCACCGCGGCGGACCCGGCAAGGGTGCTGCAGTGGCAGAACGAGAGCGGCAAACGCCTGGGCGGCGGCGCGACGCTGAGCCTGATCGTCACCGGCGAGACCGAGGTTACCCTGGTCTATACGCCCGTCGCGAGCGAGACCCAGTCCTACGTCCAGTTCGTGAGCGATTACGGGCAGGTGCTCACCAAAATTTCCTGCACGGCGAGCACCGAGATCAATCCGCCTCCCGCGCCAAGCAAGTCCGGCTACCGGTTCCTCTACTGGGTCTTCGAGGGGACGAACGAACAGGCCACGCCCGACAGCATCCACAGCCGAATCGGCGTGGAGCACCCGATCATTACGCTGACGCCGAGCTACGAGCGCATCCAGCAGCCCTGCAGCGTCACGGTCGTCCACGTGAACGGCGTGACCGACCAGACCCTGTACAGCGAGGTGCGCCCCGTCAACGTCGGCGACACCCTCTCGCTGCATGCCGGGACCTATGAGGGACTGCGCTTCGACCGCTGGGAGAATGCCGACGGCACGGTGCTGGGCTACAAGGAGAGTTATTATCTGCAGGCGTCCGGCGACGTGGAGCTGCACGCGGTATACCTGTCTGACGGGACGGCCGCTCAGGTCCGCCCGGTGATCACCATCGGCGCGCCGAGCGCGGTCAGCGGAACGGTACACAAGGTCAGCTGCAGCGCCACCAGAAGCATCCCGGACGGTTATACGCTGGTGGAGCACGGCATCCTGTATGCCAAAGACGTCTCCGGCCTCGACGGGAGCAGCTTCGTCTACGGCACCGACGATGTGCTGCGCTACGTCTCCAACGCCACGGCGGCCAACGGCGTGGTGAAGCTGAACGTCAAGGTCGACGACGATAATACCGTTGTCTCCTTCCGCGGCTACATGCTGCTCCGGAACGAGGCCACGCAGGATATGAGCTACTATTATACGGATGTTGTTTCCGCCAGCTATAACGGGCTGACAAATTGAGGAGCGCGCCATGGAAACGTATGAAAAGCTGAAAATGGAGATCATCGTCTTTGACTCACGTGACGTCGTTACCGACAGCAACGATTATGATGAAGGCGAAGGGTAACAGACCCGGCTTGCGCCGCCTCGCGTGCAGGCTGTGCGCCGCTGCGCTGGCCCTGCTGTTGACGGCAGGGCTCGGCGCGGCGGCCTGCGCCGACTATATCCACGGGTATTTCCGCTACACGGTGGAGGATCAGTCCGTCACGATCACGGGCTATTTCGGGCCGGAGACCGCGGTCACCGTTCCGGCGATGATCGGCGGTAATCCGGTGAACGCCGTGGCGGCGGACGCCTTCCGGGACAGCGCCGTGCAGGTCGTCTACCTGCCGGATACCATCGAAACGGTGGCGGAGGGCGCTTTCGCGGAGGAACAGCAGGTGTACTATCTGCCCGCGGATGCGATCGACACGCGGCCCGATCCCTCGCTCGGCATCCCCACGGAGAGCGGCGGCATCGTGACGACGGACGATCAGGGCAACCTGCTGCTGGTGGACGAGAGCGGACGGGAGACCGTCCTCTCCGACAGCGGGGACTTCACCCGGCAAACCGAGGACGGGAGGCCCGTGATCCGGAGCGCCGACGGCACGAGCGTGTCGGTGAGCGGAAGTACGGTGAGCTTCTCCCGGCAGGGCGAAGCGGTGACAGTTGCGATCGGCGAGGACGGCCTGACCGTGAGCAGCACGGGACAGGAAGCCGATTACGAGGAGGCCGAAGCCGACGCAGCGGAGGCCGCCTCCGCCGCGGCTCCCGCCGGGGAGGACAGCCGGCCGCTCTCCGCGGAACGGCTACCGATCCTGCTGGGCCTCGGCCTGGCGGCGCTGTGCGCCGGCTTGGCGGTGATCCTGACGGGAAGCCGTCGACACAAGAAAAAATAATCCGAATGAAACGAGGGCGCCGCAGCAGCGGCGCTCTCGTTTTGGATGGGGCAGGACGAGGGGACGATGGGTGGGACAGGGGACGGTTCTGCGTCC
>JAFRLZ010000013.1 GCA_017430985.1 Oscillospiraceae bacterium | reverse complement strand
GCCAGAAAGATCGAGGGATTGTAGCGCCCGGTTTCGAGCGAACTGATCGTCTGGCGCGAGACGCCCATGGCCTTTGCAAATTCCTCCTGCCGGACGCCGCGCATCCGGCGGATCTCTTCGATTCGGTTCTTCACAGCATCAAGCTCCTTTTGTAAAGTTAGCTTTACATTTGCAGAATAGCATACGGCACGGCATATGTCAAGTGAACTTTACAAATTCGTGAAAAAATTATCGAAGAAAAGGGAAAACGGGCGGGCCGCGCCGCAGTGGGGCGGCCCGCGAGGGAATCATTTGCGGAAAGTCTCGAAGAGCACGATAACGATCGGAACGCCGATGAGGACAAAATAGATCGGCGTCGCGGCTGGGTGGAGCGGAGAGAGGCGCACGGAGCAGAGGAGCGTGTAGGCCATGAACGCCTCGGACGAGAGGAGCATCAGGCTCATCATCGTGCGCGTCGTGCGGATCAGGCGCGGCAGCTTATAGGCCGGGACGCCCTGGGTGTTGTTCCAGACCTGGGGGAAAAACTGGATCGGCCCGAGGATGACGAGGAGAATAAAACCGAAGACAATCGGCGCCGAGACCGCGCCCGCCTTGCCGCTCCAGCCGTCGACCTCCCCGGCAAAATTGAAGTGGCTCGGCAGAAAGTCGGGCAGCTGAGGCAGCTTGATGCAGCCGTAGATCAGTGTAAAGAGAAAGCAGAGCACGGAGAGACCGAGAAAAACATAGTCGACGAGGCGCGGCTTCGTCTTCATGCTGCCGCCTCCTCTTCGCGGGGCGGCAGGGGCGCGAGCTTTGTTGTGAGCAGCACGACGAGCAGTGTGAAGACCGTGCAGAAGGCCTCGGCCGGGATGACGCCGAAGCTCCTGTTGATGAGGACGAGGATCGCGTCAAGGGCGAAATGCAGCACATAGCATGCCAAGACCATTCCGGGCCGTTTTTCGCGCAGTCCGCGGAAGAGGATCAGAGACAGGCAGATGTGGAACAAAAGCGCGAGAATGCGCTCGTAGCCCGCGAGAAAGAACAGAGACGACGGACCGGTGAGCGTGCGAAGCTGTTCGAGCGCGGAATCGTACTGGAACCCGGAGAGGGGAGCGAGCAGCGACTCGGCCCGGCCGGCGTTGATCATCGCGGCGAGGGAGAGATTGCTGATCTGCGAGACCACGCCGACGAAGATCGCCTCGACACCGCCGTGACCCGCGCCGTACATATAGGCGTTTTCACTGTCGTTGCAGCGGCGCAGAAAGGTTTTGGCGGCGAAGATCCGACCGGTTTCCTCAAAGAGCGCGGCGGCGGCGCCGCCATAGAGCGCGTAGAGCCACATGTTTCCGAAGATCTTCTGGCCGACCGGCGTGAGAATGATGAAGTTGTGAAGCAGACTTTCCAGCACGAGAGCGAAGAGAATGAACACGCCCACGCCGACGAAAAAGCTGCTGACCGGGGCATGGAAGCGTTTGCGGCCGTATACAAAGGCCGCGATCACGGCGGCAAGGGAGAGCAGCATGCTCACGCCCATGCCGGCCATGGAGAGCGTTGAAACGGTTGTGATGCCGTCCATAAAGACAGCCCCCTTTACGAAATGTCCAGCTCGGGCGGGACGTCGATCTCGTCCGAGACATATTTGCCGTTTTTCTTCCGCTGGCGCACGCACTCGGTCAGCAGATATTCGATCTGGCCGTTGATCGAGCGAAAATCATCCTCCGCCCAGGCGGCGATGGCGTCGTAGAGCTTGGGCGACAGGCGCAGCGGGACCTGCTTTTTGGCGCTGTTGTCAGCCATATCAGTACAGGCTGCCGGAGTTGACGACAGGCTGGGCGTCCTTGTTGCCGCAGAGCACGACAAGCAGGTTGGAGACCATGGCGGCCTTGCGCTCCTCGTCAAGCTGGACGGTGCCGCGCTCGCTGAGACGGTCAAGAGCCATCTCGACCATGCCGACGGCGCCGTCGACGATCATTTTGCGCGCGTCGATAATGGCGCTGGCCTGCTGGCGCTGCAGCATGACGGCCGCGATCTCGGGGGCGTAGGCGAGATAGGTGATGCGGGCCTCAAGGATCTC
>JAFRLZ010000001.1 GCA_017430985.1 Oscillospiraceae bacterium | reverse complement strand
GGCCCCCTTGCCTAAAGGGGGCTGTCGCCGGAGGCGACTGGGGGATTCTGTCGGTCGCTGCACGATGGTATGGCGGGGCGTTTTTATATCCCCCCGACCTCGCTTCGCTCGGCCACCCCCCTTTAGGCAAGGGGGGCTATCGCCTCGCTAAACTCTAATTTGCATCGCTTTCGATCATTTCGAGCAGCGCGTCGCAGAGGCGCTCGCAGGGGTAGGTGCCGACGACCCGGCCTTTCTTGAAGAGCAGGCCCTTGCCGACGCCGCCGGCGATGCCGTAGTCGGCCTCGCGCGCCTCGCCGGGGCCGTTCACCACGCAGCCCATCACAGCCACGGTGATGTCCCGCTCGACGTGCTGCAGCCGCGCCTCCGCCTCGGTAGCCAGGCCGATCAGGTCGATCTCCGTGCGCCCGCAGGTCGGGCAGGAGATGAACTTCACGCCGCCGCGGCGCAGGCCCGCCGCCTTCAGGATGGCGATGCCGGCGCGCACCTCCTCGACGGGGTCGGCCGTCAAGGAGACGCGGATCGTGTCCCCGATCCCCTCCGAGAGCAGCGTCCCGATGCCGACGGCGGACTGGATGGTGCCGTTCCAGGCGGTGCCCGTCTCGGTCACGCCGAGGTGCAGCGGGTAGTCGAAGCGCTCGCTCGCCAGCCGGTAGGCCGCGATGGTCAGCGGCACGGAGGAGCACTTGAGCGAAAGGCAGATGTCCTCGAAGCCGAACTTCTCCAGCAGCGCCGCGTGGTCCGCCGCGCTCTCGACCAGCGCCTCGGCGCAGGGATGGCCGTACTTCTCCAGCAGCCGCTGTTCGAGGCTGCCGGCGTTGACGCCGATGCGGATGGGGATGCCGCGCTTCCGGCAGGCCTCCGCCACGGCGCGCACCTTCTCCTCCCCGCCGATGTTGCCGGGGTTGATGCGGATCTTGTCGATCCCGCGCTCGGCGCACAGCAGCGCGAGCCGGTAGTCGAAATGGATATCCGCCACGAGCGGCAGCTCCGTGCGCTCTTTGATGGCGGAGATCGCCTCGGCCGAGCGGACGTCCGGCACGGCCAGACGCACGAGCTCGCAGCCGGCCGCCTGCAGTGCGGCGATCTGCGCGGCGGTGGCCTCCACGTCCCAGGTCTTGGTGTTGCACATGGACTGCACGGGGATCGGGGCGCCGCCGCCGATCGCAAGGCCCCCCACGCGGATCTGTCTCGTCTGTTTCCGTTCCATAGCCTACCCCCGGATCAGCTTGAAAATATCGTTGAACATCACGAAGGCCATCAGCGCGAGCAGCAGCACCATGCCCGCCGTGTGGATCGCGCCCTCGTACTTGGGGTCGAGCTTTTTGCGCGTGACGCTCTCGATCAGCCAGGTCACGAGCAGCAGGAACACCCGTCCGCCGTCGAGCGCGGGGATGGGCAGCATGTTCATAACGGCGAGGTTCACCGCGATGAAGGCGCCCAGATAAAAGATGCCGCGCAGCGCGTCGGAGGTCGTCTCGGCCTGCTCGCCGGTCTCGGCCATGAGGTCCACGATCCCGACCGGCCCGGAGAGGTCCTGCAGGCCGACCCGTCCGTGCACCAGCTCGCCCAGGCTCAGCCAGATGAGGCTGACGAACTCCTTCGTCGTCGCCCAGCTCTGCCGCAGCTTGATGCCGAAGGTGGCCTCCTCGGCCGCGCCGAAGCGGAAGCCGAAGTACTGCCCCGTCTCGCCCTCGTAGCTGCGGCGGCTCAGCGCATAGTCGTCCAGGCGGACCTTCTCGCCGCCGCGGATCAGCACGAGGTCATAGCTGCCGTCCTCGTCCAGAAAGCGGTTGATGTCGCTCTGCAGGCGGACGCGGCGGCCGTTGATGCTGTAGAAGCGGTCGCCCACCTGCAGTCCGTCGGCGCTCTCATAGGGGCAGCCGGGCATGAACTCGGTGATGACCGGCGCGATCACGGCCTTGACGGAGGCGTAGAGCAGCAGCACGATCACGAAGCCCAGCAGGAAGTTCATGAAGGAGCCCGCGACGAGGATGAGGATACGCTTCCAGTGCGCCTGGTTGATGAAGGCGCGCGGGTCCTCGGAGGCGCCGTCCTCGCCGGTCATGGCGCAGTAGCCGCCGAAGGGGACGACGCGCAGCGAGTATTCCGTCTCGCCCTTTTTCTTTTTGAAGATCGCCGGGCCCATGCCGATGGAGAACTGCTCCACGCGCACGCCGCAGGCCTTGGCCGCGGCAAAATGCCCCAGCTCGTGGATGCCCACGAGCACGCCGAAAAACAGTACGGCGACGATCACATACACAACGGTCATGAATAACGCTCCAAAACATAGGCTCTGGCGGCGGCGTCCGCCGCCAGGATGGTATCGAGGTCCGCACCCTGCACCGCGCCGACGGTCTCGACGGCGCCGGCGGCGGCCTCATAGATGCGGTTGTAGCCCAGCCGTTCCTTCAGGAAGAGGTGCACGGCCTCCTCGTTGGCGGCGCTCATCACGCAGGGCGCGGTGCCGCCCGTGCGCGCGGCGTCCATCGCCAGCGCGAGGCAGGGCATGTTCTCCAGATCGGGCGCGGAGAAGCTCAGGTCGCGCAGCGACCAGAAGTCCAGATGCTCGAACATCGAGGGCAGGCGCTCCGGCCAGGTCAGCGCGAGCTGGATCGGCAGCCCCATGTCCGGCACGCCGAGCTGGGCGATGACCGTGCCGTCGACGAGCTCTACCATAGAGTGTATGACGCTCTGCGGGTGGATCACCACCTGGATGTCGTCCGGCGTCACGCCGAACAGGTGCATGGCCTCGATGAACTCGAGGCCCTTGTTCATGAGCGTCGCGCTGTCTACCGAGATCTTCGCGCCCATGCTCCAGTTCGGATGGCTGATCGCCTGGGCGGGGGTCACGTCCTCGAGCTCCGCGCGCTTTCTGCCGCGGAAGGGGCCGCCGGAGCAGGTGAGCAGGATCTTTTTCAGCTCGCCCTTCCCCCGCCCGGCCAGGCACTGGAACACGGCCGAGTGCTCCGAGTCCACGGGCACGATCTCCGCGCCGCGCTCCTTCGCGCGCGCCATCACAAGCTCGCCCGCGCAGACCAGCGTCTCCTTGTTGGCCAGCGCGATGCGCTTTTTTTCGTCGATGGCGGCGAGCGTGGGGCGCAGGCCCACCGCGCCGGACACCGCCGTCACCACGCAGTCGCTCTCCGGCAGCACGGCGGCCTCGATCAGACCCTCCATGCCGGAGACGACGCGGATATCCGTGTCCGCCACGGCGATCCTGAACCGCCGCGCGGCCTCCTCGTCAAAGACGGCGACGAGCTTCGGGCGCAGGCGGCGCGCCTGCTCCTCCAGCCGGTCGATCTGCCGCCCGGCGCTCAGCGCGGCGACGGGCAGGCCGAGGTGCTCGGCCACGGCGATGGTCTGCCGGCCGATGGAGCCGGTGCAGCCCAGAACAGAAATTGCCTTAACCATTTTCCTTCCTCAATGTCTTCAGATACGCCTTGTGCTCCTCGCTCACGCGATAGCTCTCGCAGGCCTTCCGGATCGTCTTGTTGTGCGTCCAGGGGTCCAGCCGCCCCTGCTCGAGCACGGGCAGCGCGGCGTCGTACTGCTTGGCCAGCGCCGTGGCGAAGTACCAGGCGATCATCATATTCAGATAGTATTCGTCCGAGCGGAGTGCCGCCGCCCGGTCGAGGAGGCGCGGCTCGAAAGCATCGTCCAGGAAGTTTGCCATCAGCATGCCCAGCCCGAAACGGACGGTATAGGTCTCGCCGGAGTCCAGCCAGCGAAAAACGTGCGGCAGCAGCTCCGCCTTGTGCCGGGCGAAGGCCTTCGGCCGCAGCGTGTCGCAGACCGCCCAGTTGTCCACATAAGGCAGAAAGCGCTCCACCTCGGCCAGACACTGCCCGAAGTCCTTCCGCCGCTCCAGCAGAAGGGCGTGCAGATGGTTTTCCTCCTGGAGCTCGTGCGGCAGCCGCGTCAGGAAATCCTCGGCCTCCGGCGTGCCGTACAGCTCCCGCGCGAGCGCGCGCAGCTGCGGGAAGCGCACGCCGAGCACGCGTTCCGGCGGGATCGTGGGGACCAGCTTCGCCGTAAAGGCGGCGTAGTCCGGGTCGCGCAGCTCATACAGCCGTTCCCGGATCGTCATGCCTTCACCCCGCCGAAGCGCCGGTCGCGCGTCCGGTAGACCGCGATGGCCTTGTCCAACTCCTCCGGCGTGAAATCCGGCCAGAGCACGTCCGTGAAGTAAAACTCCGAATACGCGCATTGCCAGAGCAGGAAGTTCGAGATGCGCTGCTCGCCGCCCGGCCGGATCAGCAGATCGGGGTCGGGGATCCCGGCGGAGTCGAGATAGGAGGCGAAAAGCGCCTCGTCCAGCTCCCCGGCCCGCCCGGCGGCATAGTCGGCCGCGTAGCGGCGCGCGGCGCGCAGGATCTCGTCCCGCCCGCCGTAATTGATGCAGAGATTGGCCTGGAAGCCCTGATAATGCCCGGAGATCTCATTGGTGCGCGCCACGAGCGCGCGCAGTTCGGGAGAGAGCGCGCTCGTCTCGCCGAAGACGCGCATGCGGATGCCCTCGTTCTCCATTTTCTCGATGGCCTCGCGCAGATAATCGCCCAGCAGGCGCATCAGCGCGCCCACCTCGTCCGCCGAGCGCTTCCAGTTCTCCGTGGAGAAGGCGTAGACCGTCAGATAGTCCAGCCCCCGGTCGCGGCAGGCGTAGGCGATGCGGCGGAAGGTCTCCGCCCCGGCCTTGTGGCCGAGCGAGCGCGGCAGACCGCGCCTCTGGGCCCAGCGGCCGTTGCCGTCCAGAATAACGGCAATATGGCGGGGAAAGGGGCGCTCCCCTTCCCCCGCCTTGCTTTTTCTGTCGTCGGCCATCAGATCTCCGTCAGTTCCTTTTCCTTGTCGGCGGTGATCTTGTCGATCTCCTTGATATAATCGTCGGTCAGCTTCTGCATGTCCTTCTCGGCGATCTTGTAGTCGTCCTCGGTGATCTCGGAGGCCTTCTGCTGCTTCTTGAACTTCTCGATCGCGTCGCGGCGGATGTTGCGGATGGCGACCTTGCATTCCTCGCCGTACTTCTTGGTCTGCTTGACGAGGTCTCTGCGGCGTTCCTCCGTCAGCGGGGGGAAGACGAGGCGGATCATGCGGCCGTCGTTCTGCGGGTTGATACCCAGGTCGGAGGCCAGGATCGCCTTCTCGATGGACTTGAGCGTAGACGCGTCCCAGGGCTGGATCAGCAGCGAGCGCGGATCGGGCGTCGCCACGGAGGCCATCTGCTGGATCGGCGTGGGCACGCCGTAGTAGTCCACCTGGATCTGGGCCAGCACGCCCGCGTTGGCGCGGCCGGCGCGGATCGTGGCCAGCTGCGAGGACAGCGCGTCGCAGGTCTTC
This sequence comes from Oscillospiraceae bacterium, assembly GCA_017430985.1. Taxonomy (GTDB): domain Bacteria; phylum Bacillota; class Clostridia; order Oscillospirales; family Oscillospiraceae; genus Limivicinus. The sequence goes on along the minus strand of JAFRLZ010000001.1, from coordinate 2,101 downwards.
TTCATTTTGTTTTCAAATTCCGGATAGTCAGACATGGTGCTCCCTCCTGCAAGAATTTATCGTAGTGTTTTCAACAAACAGTTTCAGTGTACCGACGTCCCGATCTTCTCGCCGCGCAGGACGCGCAGGATATTCTCGGGCTCGGCCAGCGCGAAGACCTCGATGGGGATGCGGTTGTCCATGGCGAGGCTCGTGGCGGCGGCGTCCATCACGGCGAGGCGGCGCGCGAGGACCTCCTCATAGCTGATCTCGTCGAAGCGGACGGCCTCGGGGTTGACGCGCGGGTCGTCGCTGTAGACGCCGTCGACGTTCTTGGCGAGCAATATCGCGTCGGCCCGGATCTCCAGCGCGCGCAGCGCGGCGGCCGTGTCGGTGGAGAAATAGGGGCAGCCCGTGCCGCCGGCAAAGAGCACCACCTTGCCCTGCTCGAGATATTCGATGCTCCGGTCGGTGCTGTAGCGCTCGCCCACGCCCTGGATGTCCACCGAGGTCTGGACCCGGGCGTCCGCGCCGAGCCGGCGGAAGACGTCCGCCACGGCCAGGCAGTTCATCACCGTGGCGAGCATGCCCATGCGGTCGGCGCTCACGCGCTCGACCTTGCCCGCGCCGTCCTTCACGCCGCGCCAGAAGTTGCCGCCGCCGATGACGATGCCGACCTGCACGCCCTGCTCGACGGCCTCCTTGACGACCTCGCAGACGCGGCTGACGAAATCGAAATCAAAGCCGGTCTTTTTTTCGGCGGCGAGCGCCTCGCCGCTGATCTTGATGAGAACGCGCTTATACATAAGCAGCCTCCTTATATGTCGAGTATACCCAGGATCACGATGCCGACCACCACCAGCGCGATGGAGGCATAGTGCTTGAGCGAGAGTTTTTCCTTGAGGAAGATGCGGCTCCAGATCACGGAGGCCACGCAGTAGGCGGAGATGATGGGCGCGGAGAAGGCGACGTGTTCGCTGTCGGCCAGCGCGTAGATATAGAAGAACTGGCCGGCCGTCTCGAAGACCGCGCCGGTATACTTGGGCGCCTCCTGCTTCGGAAGGAAGCGCTGTTTCCTGACGACGGCCACGTAGAAGAGGCTGATCATGCCGACCGCCAGGAAGGTCAGCTCGTAGGCGACGTTGGCGGAGTCCTCGTCGAGCACCTCGAGTACGCGGCTGTCGGCAAAGGTGCCCAGCGCGTCGAGCAGACAGTAGACGATCGGGATCGCGATGGCGATCCAGCTCTTGGCGTAGTGGTGGTTGGAGGCGTCCTGCCGCGCCTTGCGCAGCTCCTCGTCCTCGTTTGCCTCGGTGAAGCCCAGGGCGATCACGCCGATGCACACGAGCGCCACAGCCACGAGCGCCACGGGCGGCAGCTCGTCTCCCACGCCCACGGTGATCAGCGTCAGCACCGCGACGATCGCGCCGGAAGAGTTACAGATGGGAGAAGAGATCGACAGCTCGATGTAGCGCAGCCCCAGGTACCCGATGGCCATGGAGAGGATATACAGGCAGGAGACCGGCAGATAGGTCAGCAGGATCTGGCCGTTGATCTCCACACCCTTGACAAAGATCTCATAGGCGGCGTGCAGGCCCATGACGACGCCCACCGCCGTGACCATTTTCAGGTGACTGTACTTGTCCTTCGCGTCCTGGCAGCCGATCTTTGAAAAGAGATCGGAGCCGCTCCAGCACAGCAGCGCGATCAGCGCGAACCAAAACCACATTCTCTGTCTGTACCTACCTTTTTGAACTACGTCAAATTAGTTTACCACAGGACGCTTCTTTTGACAATTCCCAAATGACAAATTGTGCGGGGCGGAGGGTGTATCCTCTGTCCATGGAGATCGTGTATCTGGATCGTTTTTTTCTGCTGAACCTGCTGTGCGACTATCTGCTCTGCCTCGTCTCGGCGCGCGTCTGCGGCCTGCTTCTCAAGCGCCGCCGCTACTGGCTCGCGGCGCTGCTGGGCGCCGCCTACGCCTCGGCCGCGCTGCTGCCCGGGCTGCGCTTTCTCGCCTCCGCGCCGGGCGTGCTGGCCGCCGCGGCGCTCATGGCACTCGTCGCCTTCGGCGGAGAGCGGAAGCCCCTGCGCTGCGGCGCCGTGTTCCTGGCCGTGT
>JAFRLZ010000012.1 GCA_017430985.1 Oscillospiraceae bacterium | reverse complement strand
GGTGGGGATGCCGTACTCGCGCTCCAGGCGCTTGGCAATGATGCCGTTGCCCATGAGCGAGCCGTCGCAGGTGGTGTTGTTCTGCACCGCACAGCAGCCGAGCACGCAGAAGTCGTCCTCGATGGAGATGCCTGCCTCGGCCTCGGGCATCGGGCAGACGTCGCCGGGGATGCCGTGCAGCTGCGCCACGTCGAGGTAGTGCTCGACGTTGAACTGGTGGAAGATGTTCGAGGCGAACATCGTGGGCACTTCGCGCAGGATGGTGTGCACCTTGTCCTTGTCGAAGCCCATCATGAAGGTGACCATGGAGTTCTCGTCGGTGATGACGCACTTGTTCGAGTACTCGACGTCGTTGCCGACGCGGCGGTCGCCGCGGAAGCAGTTGGCGATGGCCTGGGTCACGTCCGCGATGACAAAGTTGAAGGAGGTGTGCGCGATGCGCAGCGCCTCGTCGCGCAATCCGACGGTGAACTTGTCCATGCCGTGCGGCACGAAGAGATAGCTCATCATCCAGCGGTAGCGGAAGAAGCCCTTGATGTTGCGCGGGACCAGAATGAAGCGCCCGAGGACGGAGAGCAGGTACAGCCAGCGAGTGTAATCGTAGAGCGTGTCCTTCACGCCGCGCCACTCGCGGCGGGCGCGGACTTTCAGCTTATCGCTGTAGATCTTGCCGGGCGACTGCTCGCCGGCGCGCTTGACGGGATTGACGATCTTTTCGACGGTCTTCATGCTTTCCCACCTCTCTGGAGCTTTTTGATCTCAATGCTTTCCACGAAGGCCTGCACACGGGTGCGCAGCTGGCCGACGGAGGAGGCGACATTGTAGGGCCGGTCGACGGACAGCACAGGGTAGCCGTAATCCACATGGAGCATGGAGGAGCCGAGCATGCGCTCATAGGCCCAGGGATCGCAGAACTTCACCTGCTCGTAGATCACGCCGTCGGCGCCGTATTCCTTGGCCAGCTCCGCCACGTACTGCTTGCGGCCGTAGACCTTCTCCTGGTTCATCATGCGCGGGCACTGGCAGTTCTGGATGTAGTGACGGCAGACCTGACGCAGCGCGTCTTCCTCATCGTTGAGCGCGATGGGCAGGCGGCCGGGCAGGGAGCCGAAGCAGAAGCGGTCGGCGCAGACGTAGGCGCCGCACTCCTCGATGAGCTTGACCAGACCGCTGTCGTCCACCTCGGAGCCGACCAGCAGCACACGGGCGCGCCAGGGCTTGTCGTCCGGCTCGCGGGTCTTGAGCTCCTCGAGCGTCTCTTCCAGCTTGTCGATGATCAGATGCTTCGGGCAGGTGTAGCTGGCGAGCGTCAGCACATGGAACTCATAGCCGGTGATGCGGGGCTTGTCTCCCTTGCGGAAGTCGCCGATCGCGCGGATCAGCTCGCAGATCCGGTTGTGCTCGGCCACGGCCTGACGGATCGCTGCATCGGAGACGTCGATGCCGTACTTTTCATGCAGGGGCTTGAGGATGTGGTTCGTGCACTGCAGCACGGACAGGTCCACGTCGCTCTCGGAGTTTTTGAAGGCGATCTCCATGTACTCATGGAAGAAGTTCGGATTGTCCTTCCCCATGGTCTTCAACAGCTCCATGTTCTCCACGGCGCGGTTCATCATGGTGCAGCCGTCGGGCGTGATGACGCAGTCGGCAAAGTTGAAGCCGCCCTCGACGGCGCGCTCGAGCAGCGCGCGGCTGGGCTCGCAGAGGAGGTTGGTCATATAGTAGGTCGCGATGTCGATGGAACCGGTGTTCGGCGCGGTGAGCCGGACGGAAAAGGTGCCAGGCAGGTTGACCAGCGGCTCGGGTACATTCTCGCAGGTGTAGGCCACGCAGACCTTGCCCTCGCCCTTGGCCTGGGCGATCAGCTCGTTGCTGGCTACCTGCAGGAGGTCCTCGAAGTACTTCAGATGCTTCAGATCTCTCATGTTTTGGTAAGTCCCCTCTTTCATACACCATTTGCGGAAAAGCGCGGGCGCAGTCCGCCTGAGTATATTGGTATTTTAAGAAAATTAGAACAAAATGTCAACCGAGCCGGACCGTTTTACCAAGAATTAGCCATGTTACACAAGAACCCTTCCGGCGTTTTGTTCAGTTTGCGGGCATGAAAAAACACGCAGCTTTGCTGCGTGTTTTTTCATGCCCGCGATCTTCTCAGTCGCCCGGGAACTCGCCCGCAACGAAGTCCAGAAAACAGTCGTTCGTCATGGCGAGCGTACCGGATTCGCCTTCTTCTATCGCAGCATAGTGCTCTTCGTCGACGCTGAGCGTCAGCTTCTCGCCGTAGTCCAGCTCAAACTGCACCAGAAAACAGATCCGGCTGTTCGGATAAGCGACCTTCCCTTCCCAGTCCAGACTGGTCCCCTTCCGGACGACCGTAGCCGCCCTAAGGTCTACCTCGGGGAGTTCCGGCTCGCGCTCGAGCTCTTCAAGCGCTTCCTTATTGCGTTCTTTCTCCCACTGCTTTGCTTTCACCATGAGAAGCCCAAACCAAGAAAAAACAAGCACCAAAGCGAAAACGACCCAACCAAATGAATCCATGTAATTTGTATCCATGTCATTCCTCTTGTGGAAACGCCCCATATGCTTTGGGCATACGGGGCGTCTCCTTTGTGTTTGTCCTTACAGCGCGTTGGTCTTGTTGACCAGAGCGGAGAGGTCGACGTACTCCTCGGGCTCGGCGGCGACTGTTTCGTCCGTCTCCTCCTCGAAGTCGCGGTAGATGTCCAGACCGGTGCCGGCCGGGATCAGCTTGCCGATGATGACGTTCTCCTTGAGGCCGACCAGGTGATCGACCTTGCCCTTGATGGCGGCGTCCGTCAGCACGCGCGTCGTCTCCTGGAAGGAGGCGGCGGAGAGGAAGCTCTCGGTGGCGAGAGAGGCCTTGGTGATGCCCATCAGAAGCTGCGTCCAGGTGGCGTGGGTCAGACCCTCCTCGCCCGCGGCAATGCGCGCATCCACCTTGCGGTTGGCGTCGCGCACGGCGGTGATGTCCACCGTCGCGCCGGAGAGCAGATCGGTGCTGCCCGCGTCATCCACCTTCACCTTGCGCATCATCTGGCGCACGATGACCTCGATGTGCTTGTCGTTGATATCGACGCCCTGCTGGCGGTAGACTTTCTGGACCTCGCTGGTGATATAGCTGTGCACGCCCTGGCGGCCGAACTCGTCGTCGTTGATGCCGCGGATGCGCAGCACGTCGTGCGGGTTGAGCGAGCCGCTCGTGAGCTCCTGGCCGCGGTCGACATGGTCGCCGTTGTGCACGAGGATGCCCGCGGAGTGCGGCACCTGCGTGACGAAGGTCGCGCCCTCGGCCTCGTTCGTGACGGTGATGTTGTACATGACGCCCTTCTTGGCCTCTTCGATGGAGACGGTGCCGGAGATCTCCGACAGGATCGCCATCCTCTTGGGCTTGCGCGCCTCGAACAGCTCCTCGACACGGGGAAGGCCCTGCGTGATGTCGTCGCCGGCGACGCCGCCGGTGTGGAAGGTACGCATCGTCAGCTGCGTACCGGGCTCGCCGATGGACTGCGCGGCGATGACGCCGACAGCCTCGCCCTCGTTGACCGGGCGGCCGATGGCCAGGTTGATGCCGTAGCAGCGGGCGCAGACGCCGGAGCGCGCCTCACAGGTCAGCACGGAGCGGATATAGGCCCTGTGGATGCCGTGGGCCTCCAGGACCTCCGCGTCCTCGGGCATGAGCATATGGTCGGTGTCGAAGAGGAGCTCGCCGGTCTTGGGGTCGGTGATGGGCGCGGCCGGGAAACGGCCGTGGATCGCCGTGCCGAAGCTCTCGACCATCTGGCCGCGGTCATACACGGCGGAGGCCCAGACGCCTTCCTTCGTGCCGCAGTCATGCTCGCGGATGATGACCTCCTGGCAGACGTCGACCATGCGGCGCGTCAGGTAGCCGGAGTCGGCCGTACGCAGAGCGGTATCGGCCATGCCCTTGCGGGCGCCTCTCGTGGAGATGAAGTACTCCAGGACGGACAGGCCCTCGCGGAAGTTGGACTTGATGGGGATCTCGATGGTCTTGCCGGAGGTGTTGGCCATCAGGCCGCGCATACCGGCCAGCTGGCGGATCTGGTTCATGGAGCCGCGGGCGCCGGAGTTGGCCATCATATAGATGGGGTTGTACTCGTCCAGCGTGTCCTGCAGGGCGTTGGTGACGTCCTTCGAGGTCTTCTCCCACTCGGAGACGACCAGGCGGTAGCGCTCGTCCTCGGTGATATAGCCGCGCTTATACTGGCGCTCGATCTTGACGACCTCGTTCTCGGCCGCGGCGATGAGCTCGCGCTTGGCGCTCGGCACGGTCATGTCCGCGATGGAGATCGTGATCGCGCCCTTGGTGGAATACTTGTAGCCCAGGGCCTTGATGCTGTCGAGCACCTCGGCGGAGATGGTGAAGCCGTACTTCTTGATGCAGCGGTCGATGATGTCGCCGAGCTGCTTCTTGCCGACCTGGAAATTGATCTCATGGTCGAAAGCGTGCTCGGGGTCGCTGCGGTCGACGTAGCCCAGATCCTGCGGGATGGGCTCGTTGAAGATGATGCGGCCGACCGTCGTGATGATGATGCGCTTGGTCTCCACGCCGTCGATGGTCTTGGTGACGCGCAGACGGATCGGCGCGTGCAGGCCGACGGCGCCCTCGTTGTAGGCCATGATGGCCTCGTTGGCGTCGCGGTAGCAGAGCAGCGGCTTGAAGCTCGCGCCCTTCTTCCCCTCGGCTTTCGCCTTCTGGTTCGCGGCGTAGATCTCGTCGCCGGGCACGACCGTGCCCGCTTCGAGGCCGGTGTCGCCGGGATCGTCGACCAGCAGGTTCTCCGCGCCCTTCTCGGCCGAGCCGATGCGCATCATGGTCAGATAGTAGGAGCCGAGGATCATGTCCTGCGTCGGGACCGTGACGGGATGGCCGTCCTGCGGGCGCAGGAGGTTGTTGGCCGAGAGCATGAGCACGCGGGCCTCGGCCTGCGCCTCGGCGCTCAGCGGGACGTGGATGGCCATCTGGTCGCCGTCGAAGTCGGCGTTGTAGGCAGTGCAGACCAGCGGGTGCAGGCGGAGCGCGCGGCCCTCGACGAGGATCGGCTCAAAGGCCTGGATGCCGAGGCGGTGCAGCGTCGGCGCGCGGTTGAGCAGCACCGGGTGCTCCTTGATGACGTCCTCAAGCGCGTCCCAAACCTCGGTGCGCTGCTTGTCGACCATCTTCTTGGCGGACTTGATGTTGTTGGCAGCGCCGTCCTCCACGAGCTTCTTCATCACGAAGGGACGGAAGAGCTCGATGGCCATCTCCTTGGGAACGCCGCACTGGTAGATCTTGAGATCGGGACCGACGACGATAACGGAGCGGCCGGAGTAGTCGACGCGCTTGCCCAGCATGTTCTGGCGGAAGCGGACCAGCTTGCCCTTGAGCATATCGCTCAGGGACTTGAGGGCGCTGGAGTTTGCGCCGGTGACCGCGCGGCCGCGGCGGCCGTTGTCGATCAGCGCGTCGACGGCCTCCTGCAGCATGCGCTTCTCGTTGCGCACGATGATGTCGGGCGCGTTGAGCTGCTGGAGCCTCTTGAGGCGGTTGTTGCGGTTGATGACGCGGCGGTAGAGATCGTTCAGGTCGCTCGTGGCGAAGCGGCCGCCGTCGAGCTGGACCATGGGACGGATCTCGGGCGGGATGACCGGCAGGATGTCGATGATCATCCACTCGGGGCGGTTGCCGCTCTGGCGGAAGGCCTCGACGACCTCGAGACGCTTGACGAGCTTGGCCTTCTTCTGGCCGTTGGCGCTGCGCAGCTCCTCGCGGAGCTCGGCGGCGAGCTGGTCGCAGTCGATCTGCTGCAGCAGCTCCTTGATGGCCTCGGCGCCGATGCCGGCCTTGAAATCGTCCTCATACTTCTCGCGCATCTCGCGGTACTCGCGCTCAGAGAGGATCTGGCACTTTTCCAGCGGCGTGAAGCCGGGGTCGATCACGATATAGTTGGCAAAGTACAGGACCTTTTCGAGCATGCGGGGCGTCAGGTCGAGGATCAGGCCCATGCGGCTGGGGATGCCCTTGAAATACCAGATATGGCTCACGGGGGCCGCCAGCTCGATATGGCCCATGCGCTCGCGGCGCACCTTGCTCTTGGTCACTTCCACGCCGCAGCGGTCGCAGATCTTGCCCTTGTAACGGATCTTCTTGTACTTGCCGCAGTGGCATTCCCAGTCCTTCGTCGGTCCGAAGATGCGCTCGCAGAACAGGCCGTCGCGCTCGGGCTTGAGGGTGCGGTAGTTGATGGTCTCCGGCTTTTTGACTTCGCCGTAGGACCAGCTGAGGATCATTTCAGGGGAGGCAATGCCGATCTGAATGGCGTCAAAGGGTGTGTAGCTCATTACTCGTCCTCCTCATCGTCGTCATAATCCGAACTGAAATCCGGATCGAATTCGTCCTCGGGCACGCTCTCGATGCTGAAGCCCTCGGCCTCGATCTCTCTGTCGTCGGAGGCGTAGATCTCATCCTTCATGTCGGGGATGAAATCATCGTCGTCGTCCTTGAGCTCGATCTCCTGTCCGTCCTTGTCCAGCACCCGGATATCCAGGCACAGGCTCTGCAGCTCCTTGACCAGGACCTTGAAGGATTCCGGCACGCCGGGCTGCGGGATGTTGTTGCCCTTGACGATGGCCTCGTAGGTCTTGACACGGCCGGTCACGTCGTCGGACTTGACCGTCAGGATCTCCTGCAGGGTGTAGGCGGCGCCGTAGGCCTCCAGCGCCCAGACCTCCATTTCGCCGAAGCGCTGGCCGCCGAACTGCGCCTTGCCGCCCAGCGGCTGCTGGGTCACGAGGCTGTAGGGGCCGGTGGAACGGGCGTGGATCTTGTCGTCGACCAGATGGTGCAGCTTGAGGAAGTAGACCCATCCGACGGTGACGTCGTTGTCGAACTTCTCGCCGGTGCGGCCGTCGTACATGACGCTCTTGCCGTCCTCGCGGAGGCCGGCCTGGCGCAGGGTCTCGCGGATGGTGGTCTCGTTGGCGCCGTTGAAGGTCGGGGTGGCGACCTTCCAGCCCAGCGCCTGCGCGGCATAGCCCAGATGGACCTCCAGCACCTGACCGATGTTCATACGGGAGGGCACGCCCAGAGGGTTCAGGACGATGTCCAGCGGGGTGCCGTCGGGCAGATAGGGCATATCCTCGCGCGGCAGGATGCGGCTGACGACGCCCTTGTTGCCGTGGCGGCCGGCCATCTTGTCGCCCACGGAGATCTTGCGCTTCTGGGCGATGTAGACGCGGACGACCTGGTTGACGCCCGGGTTCATCTCGTCGCCGTTCTCACGGGTGAAGACCTTGACGTCGACGATGATGCCGCTCTCGCCGTGGGGCACCTTGAGCGAGGTGTCGCGCACTTCGCGCGCCTTCTCGCCGAAGATCGCGCGGAGCAGACGCTCCTCGGCGGTCAGATCGGTCTCGCCCTTGGGCGTGACCTTGCCGACGAGGATATCGCCGGCGGTGACCTCGGCGCCGACCATGATGATGCCGCGCTCGTCGAGGTATTTCAGCGCGTCTTCGCCCACGCCGGGGATGTCGCGCGTGATCTCCTCGGGCCCGAGCTTGGTGTCGCGGGAGTCGCACTCGTACTCTTCCACATGGATGGAGGTGAATACGTCCTCCATCACGAGCCGCTCGTTGAGCAGGATGGCGTCCTCGTAGTTGTAGCCTTCCCAGTTCATGTAGCCGACCAGGATGTTCTTGCCGAGGGAGATCTCGCCATTGGAGGTGCTGGGGCCGTCAGCCAGGATGTCGCCCTCCTGCACGCGGTCGCCCGCGCTGACGATGGGGCGCTGGTTGATGCAGGTGCCCTGGTTGGAGCGGGCAAACTTGATGAGCTTGTAGTCCTTGGTCTCCCCCGCGTCATAGCGGACGGAGATGCTGCAGGCGTCGACCTTGGTGACGGTGCCGTCGCCCTCCGCGAGGACGCAGACGCCGGAGTCGACGGCGCACTTGTGCTCGATGCCGGTGGCGACGAT
>JAFRLZ010000093.1 GCA_017430985.1 Oscillospiraceae bacterium | reverse complement strand
TTCCGCCACAGGCGGCGGGAGGCCGCAGTTCCCCTCTTGTGGAAACACCCCCGGGGCGCTCCCCTCGGAGGGGGAATCAAACGGGGGGAACCGCGCACGGTTCCCCTCTTTGTCGCTGAAAGGGGAGAGTCAAGGGAGGGGAATGACACGAAACATTCCCCTCCCTTGTGTCCTTCTCTTTCTGTCCGCTTTCTCTTGGACAAGCAAGAGAAAGCGGACGAAACTCACGATCAAAGGAGAAAAACGTATGGACATCTTTCCTCTCTCCGGCGTGGCGGCGATCACGGCGCTGTGCTGGCTGCTCGGCGAGGGCGTGAAGCTCACGCCGCTGGATACGCGCGCCATCCCCGCGCTCTGCGGGCTTTTCGGCGCGCTGCTGGGCCTGGCCGGGCTGTATCTCATGCCGGATTTCCCGGCCTCCGACCTCATCACCGCCGCCGCGGTCGGCGCGGCCTCGGGCTTCGCCGCCACCGGGCTGCACGAGGCCTGCAAAACTCTGTAAACTTTTTTCGCGCCCCTTGGCAGAGCGGCGCGGGCGGCGTATAATGAGAAAAAACGACGATGAAGGCGAGGCTCGACCCCCATGCTCTTTTTCATCTTCCTGCTCGTCACGCTGGCCGTGACGGGGCTATACGCGTTCCTCGCGCCGGCCGTCACGGTCTGGAGAGTGCTCGGCGTCGCTCTTCTGGCCTGGCTCGGCGCAAACCTCCTGCTGGTGCTGCTCTTCGTGGTCAACTGGCTGTTCCTGCCGCGCCTCGGACCCGACGAGGGCATCGAGAGGCAGCGGCCGCTCTCCCGCTGGATCGTCACCAACGGCGCGCGCTGGCTCTGCGGCTACGCGGGGGTGAAGGTGACCCTGTCCGGGACCGAGAAGCTGCCGGACACGCCCTTCCTGCTCGTCAGCAACCACCGCGCGGGCTTCGATCCGCTGGTCGCCATCGGCTGGCTCGGCCCCTGGAACATCGCCTTCATCTCCAAGCCCGGCAACTTCGACATCCCCCTCGTCGGACTCACCACGCGGCACGCCGGCTACCTCGCCATCGACCGCGACAACGACCGCGCCGCGCTCAAGACCATCCTCCGGGCGGCGGACTATCTCAAGCGCGGCGTGTGCAGCATCGGCATCTACCCCGAGGGCACGCGCAACCGCACCGACGCGCCGTTGCTGCCCTTCCACGCGGGCTCCTTCAAGATCGCGCAGAAGGCCGGCGTCCCCCTCGCCATCGTGTGCATGCGCGGCACCGACCGGGTGCTCAAGACGCCCTTTTTCATCCGCACGCCCGTGTATCTGGACGTGCTGGACGTGCTCGACGCGGAGACGGTCAAGCGCATGAAGACCGTGGAGCTGGCCGAGTACGCGCGCAGGATCATGGAGGAGGACCTGAAGAAATGAAAGTCGCTCTCATCACCGGAGCGTCGCGCGGCATCGGCGCGGCGACGGCGACGGCCCTGGCCCGCGCGGGCTGGGCCGTGTGCATCAACTATATCGAGCAGACCGAGAAGGCCGAGGCGCTCGTCGAGGCGCTGCGCGCCGAGGGCTGCGCGGCCATCTGCCACCAGGCCGACGTGGCCGACCGCGAGGCCGTCTTCGCCATGGTCGCGCGCGTCGAGCGGGAGCTCGGGCCGGTGGACCTGCTGGTGTCGAACGCGGGCATCGCCGAGCAGCGCCAGTTCCAGGACATCTCGCCCGCGTGGTGGGAGCGCATGCTCGCCGTCGACCTCGGCGGCGCCTTCCACTGCGCGCAGGCCGTGCTGGGGCACATGCTGCACGAGCACAGCGGCTGCATGATCTTCGTCAGCTCCATCTGGGGCGGCCACGGCGCGAGCTGCGAGACGGCCTACGCCTCGGCCAAGCACGGGCTGATCGGCCTCGGGCGCTCGCTGGCCGCGGAGCTCGCGCCGAGCGGCATCCGCGTCAACGTCGTCGCCCCCGGCGTGATCGACACCGACATGGTGCAGGTGCTCGGACGGGAGACGCTGGACGATCTGGCGCGGAACGTGATCCCGATGGGCCGCCTTGGGCGGCCGGAGGAGATCGCGCGGGCGATCGTGTACCTCGCCGACGAGGCGAGCTACACCACCGGCCAGGTCCTGAGCTGCGACGGGGGCTTCTTTATTTAGTTCGGAATTCGGAATGAGGAATTCGGAATTACAGGAGACGGACGTCCCTTTTCGTAGGGGCCGGGCTTGCCCGGCCCGCAATTCCGAACCCCGAACTCCGCATTGAAAAAACCGCTCTGTGATAACAGAGCGGTTTTTTCTCTCACAGAGCGGTTTTTTTGATCTGCGCCCAGCGGCGCGGGTACTGCGGCGGCGTCGGCGTTTTCTTGCGCACGATCACGACGCTGTGCGTGATCTCCGTGCCGGGGATCGTGTAAAAGGCGACGCGCTCGGCCTCGCCGCCGAGCAGGCGGATCGCCCGGGCGGCCTCTTCGAGCTCCGCCTCCGGCTCCGGGCCCTTCATCGCGAGGAAGGCCCCGCCTGGCTTCACGCAGGGCAGGCACAGCTCGCACAGCACGCCGAGCTTCGCCACGGCGCGGCTCGTCACGAGCTCGAAGCCCTCGCGCAGCGCGGAGGCCTCCTCGGCGCGGCCGTGCAGGCACGTCAGGCCCTCCAGCCCCAGCGCCTCGCCGGTATCGCGCAGGAAGCCCACGCGCTTGTCGAGGCTGTCGAGCAGCGTCACGTCCAGCTCCGGGCGCAGGATCTTCAGCACGAGGCCCGGGAAGCCCGCGCCGCTGCCCACGTCGAGCAGCGTCCTCCCGGCAAACTCCGGCAGCGCGAGCAGTGCCGCGCAGTCGAGAAAGTGCAGCCGCGCGACCTCCTCCTCGCCCTCGATGGCCGTGAGGTTCATCACCCGGTTCGCCTCGGCGAGCAGCCCGGCGTAGCGCCGCAGGCGGCCGAGCGCCGTCTCGTCGGCCTCCGGGCCGAGCCGCGGCAGGCCCTCGCGCAAGATCGCGTCCATGTCCATAGGCTTGTCCTCCGAAAAAAGAAAAACCTGTCATTCCGAGAAGGGCGAAGCCGACGTGGCGATCCGCTTCCGGGGAAAACGGATTGCCGCGGCCCCTGCGGGGCCTCGCAATGACAGGATGCGTTTGGATCTCGCTCAGCCGCGCAGCTTGTAGAACTCGTGGTCGCCGATGCGGATCACGAAGTCCTTGGTGTTGCGGAACCAGCTGTCGTCCGCGCGGTCGGGGTTGACGAAGTACATGCTCTCGCCCACGGTGTTGTAGCCCTCGAGACAGAGGCAGGCGGCGACAACGTCCAGCTCGCCCGGCTCCTGGTACACCGAGCCCGTGTAGGCCGGGTCGAACTGCACGGCGAACTTGTCGTCGAACACGACGCCGAAGACCTCGTCGGGGTAGCGGTCGCTCGCCACGCGGTTGAGCACCACGTTGCCCACGCCGATGCGCCCGGCCAGGGGCTGGCCGCCGGCCTCGGAGTGGATGATGCGCGCCAGCCAGAAGATCTCCGCGCTGCCGAAATTGTCGTAGTACCAGGCGGCGCCGCCCGGCATGATCGCGAGCTCCTCGCCCTTGAAGTCGGCCCGCAGGCCGTCCGACGAGAGCTTCGGCGCGGCGCCGAAGATGCGCGCGATCGTCTCCGTCGGGAGCCAGCTGCGCCCGTCGCGGACGAAGAAGCCGCGCGTCTCGTAGAGGTAGCGGCTGTTGACGCTGAGATACTCCGCCCCGGCGGAGGCGTGGAGCACGAAGCCCGCGCCGCTGACGACGAGCTCGCCGCTGTCCTCGTTCCACCAGGTCTCGCTCTGCACGCCGAGCAGGGCGCAGAGGTCCTCCACGGCGAACCAGACGGTCTCCCCGTCGGCGAGGGCGCGGCCGCAGAGCAGCCCGTCGACAAAAACGCGCACGTCGCGCAGCTCCTCGGGCGCGCCGGCCGCCGGCTCCTCGGCCAGGGCCGCGCCGGCGCAGAGCGGCAGAAGGACCGCCCAGAGCAGCAGAGCGGCCAGCAGAACACGGCCTTTGCGCTTCACGGCGATCCCTCCTTTTGTTTGATAGATTTCCTTTTTTACTATACCCCGCGCGCCTGCGGCAAGTCAAGGGAGCAGGCGAATTTTAAGAGAAAATAAGATATTCGCCCCTGCGCGCGAAAGCCTGCGTTCCCGTCGCAGGGGCGGGGCTTGTCCCCGCCCCGGACACGGCACTGGCTTTGCGGGAGGGGCAAGCCCCTCCCCTACGGCGAAAAGGGGCGTTCTTCTTCGCGGGGCCGGCCTCCCGGACGGCCCGCGGGGAGAACGGATTGCCGCGGCCCCTGCGGGGCCTCGCAATGACAGGCACGGCAGGCGACCGCAAGGGTCGCCCCTGCGCGCGAAACCGTGCGTTCCTGCCAATTCCGAATCGAACGGCCCGGGGCTTCCCGCCCCGGGCCGTCTGTCCTTATTCCTTGCTCCCCAGCGTGCCGCGGAGGGTCACGTCGTGGTAGCCGCCCTCGACGATGCTCGTCGCGGAGACCACCGTCAGCCGCGCCTTTTGCTGCAGCTCCTCGATGCTCAGCGCCCCGCAGTTGCACATCGTGGACTTGACCTTGTACAGGCTCTTGGCCACGTTGTCCTGCAGCGATCCGGCGTAGGCCACATAGGAGTCCACGCCCTCCTCGAAGGCCAGCGCGCTGCGGCCGCCGAGATCGTAGCGCTGCCAGTTGCGCGCGCGGTTGGAGCCCTCGCCCCAGTACTCCTTGAAATACTGGCCGTTGATCATGTGCTTGGGCGTGGGGCTCTCGTCGAAGCGGGCGAAGTAGCGCCCGAGCATCACGAAGTCCGCGCCCATGGCGAGGGCCAGCGTGATGTGGTAGTCGTGCACGATGCCGCCGTCCGAGCAGACGGGGACGTACACGCCGGTCTTTTTGAAGTACTCGTCGCGCGCGGCGGCCACCTCGATCAGAGAGGTGGCCTGGCCGCGGCCGATGCCCTTGGTCTCGCGCGTGATGCAGATCGAGCCGCCGCCGATGCCGACCTTGACGAAGTCCGCCCCGGCCTCGGCCAGATACAGGAAGCCCTCGCGGTCCACGACGTTGCCGCCGCCGACCTTCACGCCGTCGCCGTAGGCGCTGCGGATCCACTGGATGGTCTTCTTCTGGCGCTCGGTGAAGCCGTCGGAGGAGTCCACGCACAGCACGTCCGCCCCGGCCTCGAGCAGCGCGGGCACGCGCTCGGCGTAGTCGCGGGTGTTGATGCCCGCGCCGACCATGTAGCGCTTGTGCTCGTCGTTGAGGCTCAGCGGGTGCTCCTTGTGCTGGTCGTAGTCCTTGCGGAAGACGAAGTAGAGCAGCCGGTCGTCCCGGTCCACGATGGGCAGGGCGTTGAGCTTGTTGTCCCAGATGATGTCGTTGGCCTCCTTGAGCGTCGTCTCCGCCGGGGCGGTGACGAGCTTGGCCCGCGGGGTCATGAAGTCGCGCACGGGCGTGTCCTCGCTCATGCGGGAGACGCGGTAGTCGCGGCTCGTGACGAGGCCGAGGAGCCTGCCGTTGGGGCTCGCGTCGTCGGTGATCGCGATGGTGGAGAAGCCCTTGGCCGCCTTGAGCGCCAGCACGTCCGCGAGCGTCGCGTCCGGCGTGAGGTTCGAGGCCGAGACCACGAAGCCGGCCTTGTAGCTCTTCACGCGCCGCGCCATGGCGGCCTGCTGCTCGATGGTCTGCGAGCCGTAGAGGAAGCTCAGCCCGCCCTCGCGGGCGAGGGCGACGGCCATGGTGTCGTTCGAGACGGACTGCATGATGGCCGAGACCAGGGGGATGTTCAGGCAGAGGGGGCAGTCCTCCTCGCCCTTGCGGAACTTCACCAGCGGGGTGCGGAGGCTGACCTTCTCGGGACGGCAGCCGTCCGGCGTGAGGTTCGGGATCAGGAGATATTCGTTAAAGGTGCGCGAGGGCTCGTCGAAGTAAGTAGCCATGGCAATCCTCCTGTGTTTGTAATTATCCTACATTTTACCAAGCGCGGCATGGCCGTGTCAAGGAAAAAGCGCGGGAAACCGTCAGCTTTTGCCGAGGATCCAGTCGCCCAGGGCCGCGGGCGTGTCGAAGAAGAGGCGGCCGCCGGCGGCCTCGAGCTCCGCGCGGCTGCGGAAGCCCCACAGCACCGCGGCGCAGTCCATCCCGGCGCGCGCGGCGGTCAGCAGGTCCACCTCCGAGTCGCCGACGTAGAGGCAGCGCGCGGGCGGGAGGCCCAGCGCCTCCGCCGTGGACAGCAGCAGGTCCGGCCAGGGCTTGCGCCGGCGGCCGCGGGCCTCGTCCTCCCCGGCGGCGAGGGCGTAAAGCCCCGGGAAGAAGCGCGCCGAGAGCGCACGCACGGTCGCGTCGGGCTTGTTGGAGAGGATGGCCGCGGGCAGGCCCGCCGCGCGCAGGCGCTCCAGCAGCGCCGGCACGCCGGGGCAGGGCCGCGTGAGCACGGCGCTGTGCGCGTCGTACCAGGGCTTGTACCAGGCGAGGGCCGCGTCGATCGTCGCCGCGTCCGCGTCGGGCATGGCCTGCTCCAGCAGCCGCCGCGAGCCGTTGCCGACGAAGCGGCGCACCTCGTCCGGCGTGCGCTCCGGGCGGCCGAACTGCCGCAGGCAGGCGTTCGTCGCCGCGTGCAGATCGCCCAGCGTGTCGAGCACCGTGCCGTCCATATCGAAAAAGACCGCAGAATAGGACATAAGAACACCTCCGGGAAAAGCTTTCGTTCGCGCTCGTCCGCGCTGTTCTCCTACTATACACCATTCCCGCGAGCTTGCCAAGAGGCCGGAACTGTGGTATAACAACAGTACCCATCACCGAAGAAAGGAAGCCCGCCATGCGCCGCCTGCCGCGCCTGATCTGCATATTGCTCGCCCTCGCGCTGCTCGCCGGCTGCGCGGCGGGAGAGCCGGAGCACCCCGAGCCGCCGGAGCGGCCCGTCACGCTCTGGCTCTGGTCGGAGCTGCCGCTGAGCGCGGCGCTCGCGGCGCTCGCGGAGGACTACAACGCCGCCGCGCCCGTGCATCCGCTGCGCCTGCGCGTC
The DNA here is from genome assembly GCA_017430985.1 of Oscillospiraceae bacterium. Classification (GTDB taxonomy): domain Bacteria; phylum Bacillota; class Clostridia; order Oscillospirales; family Oscillospiraceae; genus Limivicinus. The sequence goes on along the minus strand of JAFRLZ010000093.1, from coordinate 2,031 downwards.
TTCGACAGCGAGGACCAGATGGCCGACGCCATGAACGAGGAGCGGCCCGACCTGCTGCTCTGCGCCGACGAGCGCGCCCGCACGATGGACGGGCAGGGGAAGCTGCTCGCCGCCGCGCCGGACGCGGCGCTCGCCCCGGCCCTCGCCGCGCTCGACGAAAGCGTCGGCAGCCGCTTCTTCCCCCTCGGCGCGGACGTGCCGCTGCTGGCCGTCAACGCCTCGCTCTACCTCGCCTCGCCCGTCACCGACGGGGTCGGGGAGGGGGCGCTGACGCACATCGACAGCCTCTGCTCCCTCGCCGCGGCGCACGGGCTGAGCACCGAGCAGCCCTTCTTTGCCGCCGGCTCCTGGGCCGAGCTCTTCCGCCTGTGCCTGGCGCGGGAGGGCGGGACGCTGCCGGAGTCCCTCGCGGCGCTCGCGGAGGACGAGCGGGCCGCCGCGCTCTACAACACGCTGGCCGAGGCCGCCTTCGACCGCGGGCTCTACACCGGCGCGGAGGACGCCGGGGAGCTGGTGCGCCGGGGCTACGTCGTCTGCGCGCTGCTGTCCTCGCGCTCGCTCGCGCGGGAGAACGCGGGCCTCGCGTTCTACCCCGCGCCGCTGGCCGGGGACGAGGCGCTCGCGCCCGCGCGGCTCTGGGGCCTGGCCGTCACCGCCGGGGAGGACGAGGCCCTGCCGGGCGTGAACGAGTTTCTGGGCTGGCTGCTGCAGCCGGAGCGGGCCGCCGCCCTGGCGCTGGACGAGGGGCTGCTGCCCGCCGTGCCCTGGGAGGCCGGGGAGGCCGCCGAGGGCACGCTCGAGCGCGCGCTCGCGGAGACGGCCGCATCCCGCATGCTGGTTCTGCCAGAGGCCGACGAGAGCCGCGCCAGACGCGACGCGGACTTCGACGAGGCGCTGCGCGCCGCGCTTGCATTATTCGACTGAAAGGGATATACTGAGGAAAACAAAGGCCACAGGAGGGCAAAAACATGGAAGGATTCCGCATTCTCGAAGTCAAGCAGAGCATTTTTGAAAACAACGACCGCGACGCCGACCGGCTGCGCGAGGAGCTCAGGCGGGAGAAGACCTTCCTGCTCAACCTCATGTCCTCGCCCGGCTCCGGCAAGACCACGACCCTCAAGCGCACCATCGCCGCGCTGAAGGACGAGTTCCGCATCGGCGTCATGGAGGCCGACATCGACTCCGACGTGGACGCTGCCGCCATCGAGCAGACCGGCGCGAAGGTCATCCAGATCCACACCGGCGGGATGTGCCACCTCGACGCGGACATGACCCGCCAGGGCCTGCGCGGCCTCGGCACCGAGGACGTGGACCTCGCCATCCTCGAAAACATCGGCAACCTCGTCTGCCCCGCGGAGTTCGACACCGGCGCGGTCAAAAACGCGATGATCCTCTCCGTGCCCGAGGGCGACGACAAGCCCCTCAAGTACCCGCTGATGTTCTCCATCTGCGACGTGCTGCTCATCAACAAGATCGACGTGCTGCCCTACTTCGATTTCGACATCGAAAAGTGCAAAGAGTACGTCCGGCGCCTCAACCCGAACATGGTCATCCTGCCCGTCTCCTCCCGCACCGGCGAGGGGATCGACGCCTGGGCCGACTGGCTCCGGAAGGAGACCCGCGCCTTCATCGGATAAGCGCCCGTGCTGCAGAGCGCCCCGGCTTTTGCCGGGGCGCTTTTTGCTCGCCCCCGCCCGCTTCTCTGTCATTGCGAGGAGGGCGAAGCCCGACGCGGCAATCCGTTCTCTCTTGCTTGACGGACAAGGAGGACGCTCCATTTTCTCTTTGCTCGTGCAAAGAGAAAGTGGAAAAAAGAGAAAGCACGCCCGGGGAGGGGATTTCGCATACTTCCCCTCCCCGGGACCCCTCCCTTTACAACGACCAGAGAGGGGGCCTCGGATCCACCTTGCGGTACTCGAAAAACCGTTCGCGCTTACGCTGTGCTCCGGTTTGTCGACCGCTGCGGAAACTGCGTCCTCCCTTCTTCCGCCACAGGCGGCGGGAGGCCGCAGTTCCCCTCTTGTGGAAACA
>JAFRLZ010000092.1 GCA_017430985.1 Oscillospiraceae bacterium | reverse complement strand
GGCTATCAAAGCACCTATGCAACGGTGGGCTGAAGATTACGCTGGAGGACCGCCGGGAGGGACATGAACGGAGCGACAGTATGTGCTATGAGGGCGGTATCAGGGAGTTTGTCTCCTGGCTCAACAAGCACAAGACCCCGATTCATGAGGATGTCATCTACCTCTCCGGCAGCAAGAGTGACGCCATCGCCGAAATCGCGCTGCAGTATAACGACGGATTCAACGAAAATCTAATCTCTTTCGCAAACGACATCCATACTCCTGAAGGCGGTATGCATGAGACCGGCTTCAAGACCGCGCTCACCAGAGTCATCAACGCCTATGGCCAAAAGAACAACATCATCAAGGGAGAGGATAAGGTCTCCGGCGAGGACTGCCGCGAGGGTCTGACGGCGATCATCTCCGTGAAGCTCCCGGAAGCGCAGTTAGAGGGGCAGACCAAGCAGAAGCTCGGCAACGCCTATATCCGCACCCTGGTGGACAACGTCGTCAACGACCAGCTTGCCACCTATTTCGAGGAGCATCCGCAGGCGGCCAAGGCCATCCTCGAAAAAGCCATGATGGCCAACCGCGCCCGCGAGGCCGCGCGCAAGGCCAAGGAGTCCGTCCGCCGCAAGACCGGGCTCGAGAGCGGCCAGATGCCGGACAAGCTGCAGGACTGCAACGAGCGCGACCCCTCGCTCTGCGAGATCTACATCGTCGAGGGCGATTCCGCCGCGGGCTCGGCCATCCAGGGCCGCGACAGCCGCTTCCAGGCGATCCTCGCCATGTGGGGCAAGATGCTCAACGTCGAGAAGGCGCGCGCCGACAAGATCTACGGCAACGACAAGCTCTATCCGCTGATCGTGGCGCTCGGCGCCGGGATCGGGGACGAGTTCAACATCGAAAAGCTGCGCTATCACAAGATCATCATCATGGCCGATGCCGACGTGGACGGCAGCCACATCCGCACCCTGCTGCTGACCTTCTTCTTCCGCTATATGCGCCCGCTCATCGAGCACGGCTACGTCTACTCCGCGGTGCCGCCGCTCTACAAGCTGCAGCGCGGCAAGACGCAGCGCGTGGCCTATTCCGACGAGGAGCGCGACCGGATCAGCGCCGAGCTGCGCGCGGACAACCCCAACGCCCGCGTGGAGATCAACCGCTACAAGGGCCTCGGCGAGATGGACCCGCACGAGCTGTGGGAGACGACGATGGATCCCGAGCTGCGCTCGCTGCGCCGCATCACGCTCAAGGACGCGATCGCGGCCGACGAGGTCTTCACGGTGCTCATGGGCGAGAACGTCGAGCCCCGCCGCGAGTGGATCGAAGAAAACGCCAAATACGTCGTCAATCTCGATATTTGAGGTATTCATAGATGGCACACAAAAGAGATTACAAACCCGAGGATATCGCCTTTCCGAACCAGGTGATCACGGAGTCGGAGCTCGTCAGCGAGATGCAGACGAGCTATATCGACTACGCGATGTCGGTCATCGTCGGCCGCGCCCTGCCGGACGTGCGCGACGGCCTCAAGCCCGTGCACCGGCGCATCCTCTATACGATGTACGAGGGTGGCCTGACGAGCGACAAGCCCTTCAAGAAGTCCGCCACCTGCGTGGGCGATGTGCTGGGCCACTACCACCCGCACGGCGACGCCTCCGTCTACGACGCGATGGTGCGTCTGGCGCAGGACTTCTCGATGCGCTATATGCTGGTCGACGGCCACGGCAACTTCGGCTCGGTCGACGGCGACCCCCCGGCCGCCTACCGCTACACCGAGGCGCGCCTGTCGAAGATCTCCAACGAGATGCTGCGGGACATCGACAAGGACACCGTGGACTGGGACCCGAACTTCGACGAGAGCCGGAAGGAGCCGCGCGTGCTGCCCTCCCGCTTCCCGAACCTTCTCGTCAACGGCTCGAGCGGCATCGCCGTCGGCATGGCGACGAACATCCCGCCCCACAACCTCACCGAGGTCATCAACGCCTGCGTCTGCGTGCTGGACGACCCCGAGGCGGAGCTGTCGGACCTGATGCAGTGCATCACGGGCCCTGACTTCCCCACCAGGGGCATCATCATGGGCCGCAGCGGCATCCGCCAGGCCTACGCCACGGGCCGCGGCAAGGTCGTCGTGCGCGCGCGCACCGAATTTGAGGAGCACGGCCAGAACCGCACCCGCATCATCGTGTCGGAGCTGCCCTACCAGGTCAACAAGCGCCAGCTCATCAAGAATATCGCCGACCAGGTGCACGACAAGCGCCTCGAGGGCATCTCCGACCTGCGCGACGAGTCCGACCGCAACGGCATGCGCATCGTCATCGAGCTCAAGCGCGACGCCAATCCCCAGGTGGTGCTCAACCGCCTCTTCGCGCAGACGGCGCTGCAGAGCACCTTCTCCATCAACATGCTGGCCCTGGTCAACAACCAGACCCAGCCGAAGATCCTCTCCCTGCGCCACATCCTCGACGAGTATCTGAGCTTCCAGGAGGACGTCATCGTCCGCCGGACGCGCTACGATCTCAAGAAGGCCCAGGAGCGCGCCCATCTGCTCGAAGGCCTGCTGATCGCGCAGGACAACATCGACGAGGTCATCCGCATCATCCGCAACAGCTATGACAACGCCAAGCAGAACCTCATGGAGCGCTTTTCGCTCTCCGACGTGCAGGCCCAGGCCATCTGCGACATGCGCCTGATCGCCCTGCAGGGGCTCAACCGCGAGAAGCTGGAGCAGGAGTACAAGGAGCTCGAGGAGAAGATCGCCTATTATCAGGACCTGCTCGGCGACCCCGAGAAGATCAAAGCCGTGCTGAAGGACGAGCTGCTTGCCCTGCGCGACAAATTCGGCGACAAGCGCAAGACCGAGATCCAGGACGTGGAGGACGAGATCGACATCGAGGACCTCATCGAGGAGGAGCAGTGCGTCTACACGATGACCCACGGCGGCTACATCAAGCGTCTGCCGGTGAGCGAGTACCGCGCGCAGGGCCGCGGCGGCAAGGGCGTGCGCGCCATGGCCACCAAGGAGGAGGACTATGTGGAGACGCTCTTCACTGCCTCCACGCACGACAATCTCCTCTTCTTCATGAACACCGGCCGCGTCTACGTCAAGAAGGGCTACCGCATCCCGGAGGCCGGGCGCGGCGCGCGCGGCACGAACCTCGTGAACATCCTGCAGCTCGATCCGGGCGAGAAGGTCAGCGCGATGATCCGCGGCCGCGGCTTCGAGGAGGACAGCTATCTCGTCTTCGTCACGCGCAACGGCACCGTCAAGCGCATGGCGCAGTCGGCGCTGAAGAACATCCGCGTCAGCGGCATCCGCGCGCTCAATCTGGACGAGGGCGACGAGCTCATCACCGTCATCCCCACCGCGGGCGACGAGAACATCCTCATCGCCACGCACCGCGGCATGGCCGCCTGCTTCAACGAAAACGACGTTCGCCCGATGGGCCGCACCGCCGTCGGCGTGCGCGGCATCCGCCTGCGCTCGGGCGACTATGTCGTCGGCGCAGACAGCACCTCCGCCGGCAGCACCCTGCTGACGGTGACCGAGAAGGGCTACGGCAAGCGCAGCCCCGTGGAGGAATACAGCGTCCACGGGCGCGGCGGCCTCGGCCTCAAGAACTACAACGTCACGCAGAAGACCGGCTGCGTGGCCGCCGTGAAGATGGTCGACGCGGCGGACGACGTGCTCGTCATCTCCGACGACGGCACCATCATCCGCATGGCGGCCGATCACATTTCCGAGCTCAGCCGCGCCACGCAGGGCGTGCGCATCATGCGTCTGGCCGAGGGCAGCCGGGTCATCGACCTGGAGAAGACCGAGCGGGAGAGCGAGGAGGAAGCGCCGGCGGCTTCGCCGATCCCGGAGGAGGAGCCGTGAGGAAGCGGCAGCCGAACAAGGCCGCGGCCGTCCTGGCGGCCGCGCTGGGCGCGGCCCTGGTGATCTCCCGCGCGCTGCTGCGCGGGGAGCACAGCCCCGTCCTGCAATACGCGGCCCTGGGAGTCACCCTGCTGCTGGCCCTGGCCTATCTGGCGAGCGTGTTTTTCATCAAACCGAAAAAGCCGGAGCAAAAGCCGGCGGCCGGCGGCGCGCGCGGGGCGCAGCTGGACGATTGGAAGAAGAGCGGCCTGATCGATCAGGCAGAGTACGAGGCGCTGCTGAGGCGCGAGGAAGAACAGCGGCGAGGCTGAACGGAAAACGGAGGATGCGGCATGAACAATCAGAACAAGAAGAAGAAAAAGAGCGGCGGCGCGGGCGCGTGGTTCCTGGTCGCGCTGGTCGTCCTGCTGGTCCGCTATCTGAATGAATCGGACGGACGGGAGCTGCAGCGCTTTTTCTGGCGCGTCAGCCATGGCCGCGTGGATCCGGTGGTTTTGGTCGTGATCGGGTCTGTGGTATTGATCGCCATCATCGTGGCGGTGTCGCTGGCCGCGAACAAGAGGCTCAAGAGCGCCGAGCAGAGGCCCGCGAGCCCCCGCGCTCCCACCGGCGCGCAGCAGCATTCGCACGACCGGATCCAGGGCTACACGGCGGCCGACGAGAACGAATTCCTGCACTGGAAGAAGCAGCTGGACGGCTTCCTCGCGGCGGGGCTCATCGACCGCAAGGAGTATAACGCGCTGCTCGAACGGCGCAAGACCAGCTACATCGGCAAATGATCGTCTGCGGCGCACACAGCCGCAGGACGCGGAAGAAATGTCCATGAAAACTGTTGAAATATACACCGACGGCGAGGACGGCTGCGCCGCCTCGATGATCAAAAGCCGTCCGGCTCGCCGCTTGCGCGGCAACCGCCGGACATGGCAGCAGGCGCCGTCGGAGTGCTTGCAAGGCGGAAGAAGTGTCTATGAAAACTGTTGAAATCTACACCGACGGCGAGGACGGCTGCGCCGCCTCGATGATCAAAAGCCGTCCGGCTCGCCGCTTGCGCGGCAACCGCCGGACATGGCAGCAGGCGCCGTCGAGGTATTTGCAAGGCGGAAGAAGTGCCTATGAAGATCGTTGAAATCTACACCGACGGCGCCTGCAGCGGCAATCCCGGGCCGGGCGGCTGGGGAGCGATATTGCGTTACAACGGCCGGGAGAAGGAGCTCTCCGGCGGCGAGGCGCAGACCACCAACAACCGCATGGAGCTGACTGCCGTGATCCAGGCGCTGCTGGCGCTCCGGGAGAGCTGCGTCGTCGAGCTCTACTCGGACTCCAAGTACGTCATCGACGCGCTGGACAAGGGCTGGGCCTGGGGCTGGCGGAAAAAGGGCTGGATCAAGAGCGACAAAAAGCCCGCCCTCAACCCCGACCTCTGGGCCATGCTGCTGGACCTGACGAGCCAGCACGAGATGCATTACCACTGGGTCAAGGGCCATGCCGACAATCCATTCAACAATCGCTGCGACGCGCTGGCCGTGTCGGAACGCGAAAAATATGCGGAGTGATCCCTTTTGAAACAGAAAATCGACCTGAATGACAAGCCCCTGCGCATCTTTATCCGCTACATCATGGGGCAGAAGAGGCTGTTCTTCATCGACATGGCCTGCGCCCTGCTCGTGGCGGCGATCGATCTGGTCTTCCCCTGGGTGTCCCGCACAGCCATGCGTACGCTGCTGCCCGAAAAGCTCTTCACGGCCTTTTTCGCCGTGATGGGCGCGATGGCGGCGGCGTATTTGCTCAAGGCGCTGCTGTACTACGTCATCACCGTGCTGGGGCACCGCATGGGCGTGCTGGTGGAGTCCGACATGCGCAAGGACCTTTTCACGCACATGCAGAAGCTCTCCTTCAGCTTTTACGATCAAAACCGCACGGGCGTACTGATGAGCCGCATCACGAGCGAGCTCTTCGACATCACGGAGCTGAGCCACCACGGCCCGGAGAACGTCATCATCTGCTCGCTGACGATCCTCGGCGCGCTGGGCGTGATGTTCACGCTGCGCTGGGAGCTCGCGCTCGTGCTGGCGCTGGTGCTGCCGCTGTGCCTGTGGTTCACGCTCAGCCAGCGCCTGCGCATGAAGCGCGCCAACATCGAGGTCAAGCGCAAGACGGCCGAGATCACCGCCGCCATCGAGAGCGGCATCTCCGGCGTGCGCACGGCCAAGGCCTTCGCCAACGAGCACCAGGAGGAGGAGAAGTTCGACCGCGCCAACGCCCTCTTCCGCGGCTCCAAGGCGGAGTATTACAAGACGATGGGCCTCTTCATGAGCGGGATGGAGTTCACCACCGGCATCATGCAGGTGGTGGTCGTCGCGGCGGGCGGCCTGCTCATCATGCGCGGGCGGATGGACTATGTGGACCTCATCACCTTCTCGCTCTATGTGTCGACCTTCGTCACGCCCGTCCGCAAGCTCGCCCAGTTTTCCGAGCAGTACATGCAGGGCTCGGCCGGCTTCAGCCGTTTCCTGGAGCTGATGCGCACCGAGCCGGAGATCAGGGACGCGCCGGACGCACAGGAGCTGCCGCCCGTGCGCGGCGAGATCGAATACCGCGACGTGAGCTTTGCCTACGCCAATGGCGTGCCGGTGCTCAGCCATATCGACCTCAGGATCGAGCCGGGGAAGACCCTGGCGCTGGTCGGCCCCTCCGGCGGCGGCAAGACCACCCTGTGCCAGCTCCTGCCGCGCTTTTACGAGGTGAGCGGGGGCGCGGTGCTGGTGGACGGGCACGACGTGCGCTCCGTGACGCAGGAGAGCCTGCGCCGGAACATCGGCATCCTGCAGCAGGACGTGTTCCTCTTCGCGGACACCATCCGCGAGAACATCCGCTACGGCCGCCCCGACGCGAGCGACGCGGAGGTCGAGGCGGCGGCGAAGCGCGCCGCCATCCACGACGAGATCATGGCGCTGCCCGCCGGCTACGACAGCTTCGTGGGCGAGCGCGGCGTCATGCTCTCCGGCGGACAGAAGCAGCGCATTTCCATCGCGCGCGTGTTTCTGAAGGACCCGCGCATCCTGATCCTCGACGAGGCCACCTCCGCGCTGGACACGGTCACCGAGCAGCGCATCCAGGCCTCGCTGGAGGAGCTCAGCCGGGGCCGGACCGGCATCATCGTCGCGCACCGGCTCTCCACCGTGCGTCACGCCGACGAGATCGCCGTCGTGGTGGGCGAGACGATCGCGGAGCGCGGCACGCACGCCGAGCTGATCGCCCAAAACGGGCTGTACGCGGAGCTCTGCCGCGCCCAGCAATTTGCTCAACAGTAAGGAGAGAGAAAGATGAAGCTGCGGATCTGCTCCCAGAGGGAGCTCGCCCACGCCTGGGCGCTCTTTGCCGAGGACTTTGACGAAAAGGAGCTGCTGCCCCGTCTCGCGGTGCGCAGGGCGCTCCTGCGCGGAGATATGGAGCTGCTGGCCATGTTCGACGAGCAGTCGCGGATCGACGTCGGCTTCGCGCTCGTCGGCTGCCGCGGCGTGTACGGCTATGTCTGGCTCAAGTACCTGGCCGTGCTGCCCTGGTACCGGGAGCGCGGCTTCGGGATCGAGTTCATGCGCCTGCTGCACAAGCGCTATGCCTCGAAGCAGGGGATCGTCGCGGAGATCACCGACTTCGGGGAGGACGGCGGGCAGACGCTCCGCACGCTGCGGAAGTTCTTCGCGCGCTTCGGCTACGTCGAGGTCGCAAGCGGCGCGAAGCTCGGCGGCGTGGAGGATCACGTCATGGTCAAGCCCATCAAGGGCACGGCCGAGCTCGAACCGGTGATCCGGCGCGTGCTGCTGGATTTCTACGGCCGCGTGAGCTCGCCCCTCGACCGGCAGCGGATGCTGTGCTTTGAGGAGACGGAGGCCTGACAGGCGTTTTTGCAAACAAGGACTGCGAACAATGTTCGCAGTCCTTGTTTGCTTTATAAACGGGAGCCTGTAGGGGCGTTTAAATTGAATGATGTAGGGGGCGATGCCCTCATCGCCCCGCATGAACAGGTATCTTTTCCGCGGGCCGATGAGGGCATCGGCCCCTACGGTCAAAAACTAACGCCTCGTCAAACTCCTATTTGTTCAGATCCGCCCGGCGCGTTTCCCGACCGCGTAGACCGTCGGCAGCGCGAGCAGGGCGATGCCCAGGTTGAGCGCGGGCACGAGCCGGACCGACAGGAACAAAAAGGTCTTCTGATCCGGCGCCATCCAGAGCGCCGCGAGCACGGCGCACAAGGCGCACGGGGGGATGAGCCAGCGGCCGCGCCTGAGCGAGAACAGGCGCTCGCCCTGCCAGGGCGCGTTTTTGCCGAGGGCCAGGCGCAGGCAGCGCTGGGAGATGAAAAGCGCCGCGGAGACGAGCAGGAAGTCCGGGAAGACCCAGAGCGTCACGACCAGGGCCTCCACGCGCTCCACGCTGCGGAAAAAGACCAGATTGCGCACCAGAGAGAAAAAGGGCCGCGTCAGCCTCGCGGCGAGATCGGCGCCGAAGCTGACGAGGATCGCCGCGTTCAGCAGGCTGAGGAACAGCGCCGCCACCGCCAGGAAACGGAACCAGCCCCCGTCCCGCGCGGAGCCGGCCGGCGTCTGTCCGGACAGAAAGGCGCCGAGGACCAGCATGGCCGCGAGCACGTCGACGGCGGGCAGGCCGCCGCGCAGGAGCGACGGCAGGTCCTGTCCTGTGACCGGGAGCAGGTTTTCCCAGCGGGCCGAGAGGAGCGCGGTGAACAGGATCAGCGCCAGCGTGCCGACGAGCAGCGGCAGCACGAGCTTTGCCGTGCGCACCAGCGTGCGCGAAGGGCCGAGCGCGGCCAGCGCGGCCGCCAAACCGAGGACCAGGATGAACACGGCCGGATCGCCGTGAGGATAAATGGTCGTGATGAAGCGCTCGGCGCCGGCGCGCAGGATAAAGGCGGCGTAAAAAGCGTGGTACAGCGCCAGAGCGAGCAGCAGCGGCCGCGAGGCGCGCGGGCTCACGGCGCGTCCGCAGAGCTCGGCCAGGCCCTCGCCCTCCGCGCGGCAGGCGAGGAAGCGCCGCAGGAAGAGGGCGTACAGAAGCAGCGGCGGCAGCGCCGCGAGCATGGAGAGCCAGGCGGCCCGTCCGGCCGCGGCGATCCCGGCGGCCGGACAGAAGCGCAGTGCCGGCGAGAGCAGGCAGACCGCGCAGAGCGCGCGCAGCTGCGCGCTGTCGAAACGATCTTCTTTCATGGGCGCGCATCCTCCAGATCGCTGCTGCGGACCAGGCGCACGCTGACTGTGAGACGGATCGGCAGCTCGGCGAGCAGCTCGTCAAAGGGCGGCTGCGCGCGGTAAGCGGCGGGGTCCGCCCGTTCGACCCGGGGTCCCAGACCGAGAAAATCCGCCTGCAGCTGCTTGGACAGCTGCAGCACGGCGGCGGCGCGCTCGGAGAGCGCGGCCTCGGCCAGCGCGGTCAGCTCCCCGGCGTCGGCCTCCCCGGCCGCGCCCGTCTCGGAAAGCGCGGCCTCGGCTTTGAGCTCCAGCTCCAGCCCCGTCAGCTGGCCGTCCCCGTCCCGAAGGGGGCGCAGCGCCGTCTCGCCGCGCTCCAGCGCGATCGTCACGCGCGAGCCGGCGCGGTCGGTCACGACCAGCTCGCAGGGGCCGGATTCGTTGCGCAGCAGCCCGACGGCGACGGCCTTGTCCCGGTCGATGAAGGCGCAGAGCCGCCCGTCCTTCAGCACGCCGTAACCGACGGCGGAGACCGTCATCAGCGGCTCGGAGGGCGCGCCCTCGCGCGCCATGGTCTCCGCCGCGCCCTGCGGGGAGCCCTCCTGCGGCGTCTCCTGCGAGGCGGAGGGGAGCAGGGCCACGGCGCAGATCAGGGCGCTTCCCTGCCGCGCCAGCTCCTGCGACACCTCCGCGGCGGAAAAGACGCGGCCGTCGCCGCGCCGTTTGAGGTCGCCGTCGACCGCGTCGAGCGCGTCGCAGATACCGAAGCGTTCGTCCCCGGTGTTCAGCACGGCCTCCCCCGCCTCGCCGCCGCGCAGCACATACAGCGGCACGCTGATGCGCAGGTCGGGCGAGCGGCAGATATAGTCCAGCTCCCGGTCCAGCCCGCGCCGCGCCGTCGCCTCGCCGATGAGGACATGGCTGATATGTGCGCAGAACAGATCCTCTTCGTTTGCGAGGCTGCGCACGCGTTCGATCGCCGTCGTGACCGAGGGCCCGCGCCCCTCCATGCGGAGCGGCCGCCCGTCGGCGTGCAGCCCTGCGGCGGAGGCCAGCGTCAGGCGTATGCCGGCGGGATCGTCGTCGAGCCCCATCGTCTGGATCACGAGCAGGTCCTCGACCTCGCGCGCGTTGGTCCAGAGCCCAGCGCAGCCGCTCAGCGCGAAGGGCAGCAGCAGGAAGCCCAGAACGCCGAGCCGGAAAAAGAAACGTCTCATGTCCGCCGCCTCCTGTCGGTCGTGCGCAGCAGCGCGTCCCGGAAGATCAGGGCCGAGAAGGGCCGTCGGAACAGAACGCGGGCCAGAGCGCCGGGACGGCTCTCGCTCAGGGGCGCGGTGTAGCTGCGATCGAAGCTGTCGATGCCCGCGAGATGCCAGAGCAGCAGGCAGGAAAACACGCCCAGGCCGAAAAACCCGGCGGCGACCGCGCTGAGCAGCGCCGCAAAGCTCGACAGGCGCACGGCGGCGGCCAGATCCTGGCTCGGCAGCGTATAGCAGCAGATCCCGGCCGTCGCCACCACGATGATGGCGATGGGGGAGACGAGCTTGGCCTCCACGGCCGCCTGCCCCACGATCAGCGCGCCGATGATCGACACCGTGTCGCCGATGGGGTCCGGCAGGCGCAGGCCGGCCTCCTGCAGCAGCGTGAAGGAGATCATCATGCCCAGCACCTCCAGCGCCGTGGAAAACGGCACGTTCTGCTTGGCCTCGATGATGCTCAGCAGCAGCCGCGTGGGGAGCATCTCCTGGTGGTACATGGCGGTCGCCACATACAGGGCGGGCAGGAACAGGCCCAGGAAGAAGGCCAGATAGCGCAGCACGCTCAGCGTGCTCGACACGAGGAAATTCGTGCTGCGGTCGCCCGTCACCTTCATGAATTCCGCGAAGCTCACCGGCAGCACCAGGCCCAGGGGCAGCCCGTCCACCAGCAGGCCGATCCGCCCGTCGGACAGGTGCATGGCGAAGCGGTCGGGCCGTTCGGTGTGGATCAGCTGCGGAAAGGGCGAGCGCGGACTGTCCGACAGGGCCTCCTCCAGCGCGCCCGTGGCCAGCAGCGCGTCGAGATCCAGCGCGTCGAGCCGCCGGGCGACGGCCTCCACGGTCTTTGCCTCCGCCGCGCCCTCCAGATACAGCAGCGCGAGCCGCGTCGCGCTCTTGCGCCCCACGCGGCCCTCCACGAGCTTCAAGCGCGGCGTGGCGAGCCGGCGGCGCACGAGCGCCGTGTTGGGGCGCAGTTCCTCCACGAAGGAGTCCTTCGCGCCCTTGAGGGATTTTTCCAGCGTCGGCTCGGAGACGGCGCGCGTCTGCGTGCTGCGCGTCTCAAAGCTCAGCGCAAGCCCCAGAGAATCAAAGACGAGCGCGCAGCAGCCGTGCGTCAGGTCGCGCACGAGCTCGTCCAGGCTTTTGCGCAGCTGCACCGAGCAGGCGTACACGCCGCCCTGCAGGGCCTGCCGCAGCCAGGAGGCCGCGTCCTGCCCGGCGGCGCGCTCCGGCGCGGTCAGCGGGCGGAGCACGGTCTCCGCGACCGCCTCGCCCGACACGAGCCCGTCCAGCCAGCAGACCGCCAGCGTTTTTTCGCCCGCGAGACCGGGCTCGACGCGGCGTATCGTAAAGTCGCCGCAGCGCTCGAAAAGCTCCTGCAGCCGTCCGAGGGAGAGCTCCCCCGCGTATTCCGGATCGGGGAGCGGATGCGGCCCGATCCTGTTTTGCAAACGATCATCCATACCGCATAGTGTGCCCGCAGACACGGCCGCGCTATCCGGAAAAAATTGCTGGAAAATTTGTGAAAAAAGGTGTTGACATCCGCAAAGCGCGGTGGTATATTGGGCAAGCTCGCGAGCGAGCGGCGGTGATCGACGGGGCCGCGCAGAAAAAAGTTTTATGGAAACTGAAATTTTTTCTTGACAAAGCCCTTTCACCGTGGTAATATAGACAAGCTGTCACCCCTCAGAGGGAAGCAGCGGGCGTGTACCTTGAAAATTGAACAATGTAAGAAAGCTTATGCAAAATAAGCACCGGAAAGGGAACTTGAAACGGAGCTCGAAAGAGCTTCGCAAAGATTCTTTTGAGAGCTGAGAAAGCGCTCAGATGAAATGATTTTAGAGATCCGAAAGGGTCTTTAAGATACCATTTTATTGAGAGTTTGATCCT
>JAFRLZ010000091.1 GCA_017430985.1 Oscillospiraceae bacterium | reverse complement strand
CGATCCGTAGCTTCTCTTCCTTGCTCCATTTCCGATGTGCTTTGCCTTTCTTGCTCATCTTCATCCCTCCCGTTTCTCATTCTACAACAAAAAATGAAAGTAGGCACTTTTCAGTGTCTACTTTCATCTTACCAGGTGCACATTCCTTTCGGAATGCCCGCTTTCTTGTTCGGTTTATCCGCCGGTCTGATTGACGCTGAGGCTGCGGCCGTCGCTCGTGACGACGACCTCGCCGTATCTCGTCTCATAGCAGTCGACGCTCTCGCGTTCAAGAAGAGCGAGTGTGCGCTCCTCCGCCGGGTTTTTGTCCGAGTCGCAGACCGCCGCGATCTGCGGCCGGATCGTCTCGATCAGCCCCGGCAGCGCCTTGTTGTAGTCGCCGTGGTGCGGCAGCTTCAAAAAACCGCAGGGCTCCCGCTGCTCCTGCTCCAGCCACTCCTGCAGCCGGGCGCGCTCGGCGTCTCCCATGAAGAGCAGTCTCTGCGAGCCGTGCGTCACCGTGGCGATGAGCGAGAGATCGTTGTCCATCCCGTCGGCCGTCACGCTCTCCGGGTAAGACAGCGGCGGCTCAACGCGCACCACCGCGTCCCCGAGGTCGAAGCGGAGCTCTCTGTTCACCCGCTCGGGCGTGAGGCCGCTCTTTTCGAGCTGCGCCATCAGGGCCTCGTATTCCTCGTTCTGCCCCTCGTAGTCCGGCAGCAGCACCCGCCCGACCTCGAGCTTCTTCACGAGCCGCGCGGCGCCGCCCACATGGTCCCGGTCAAAGTGGGTGATGAGCAGCACGTCCACGCGCCCGATCTCCTGCCAGGCCAGGAAGTTGACGAGCGTTTTGCCGTCGTCCGCCTCGCCGGCGTCAATGACCATGACCTTCCCGGCGCATTGGAGCACGATGGCGTCTGCCTTGCCGACCGACAGCAGCGTGACCGTCAGCGGCTCGACCGGCTCGGCGCTCTGCCCGCAGCCGGCGAGCAGCCCGGCCAGGAGCGCCAGCATTATGAGCAGCGCCGGAGCGCCGCGAAATTTTATCATGAGGATCTCCTTTGCTTGTTGTCAAGAGCAACTCGTTTCGAACGCCTGTCCGCAGGGCCGTTCCATCGTTTTTGAGGCGGCTCTGCCGCTTCAAAAACACCCTGAGGCGAGCCGGGCGAGCCCTCGCGCCGACCAAACGCGGCCCGTCCTTCGCGGGCCGCGTGCGATGAGCGCGAGCCCCTCAAATGCGAAACCTTGTTTCGCATTTGATTTCAGTGTGAGTTGTAGTAATACACGGCGGTGCTGTCCGTCAGCACGGCGTCGCACTTGCCGGCATACAGAAAGGCGAAGCACTCCGTCGTGCCGCCGACCAGACGCGTGATCTGGCCGAGCCGATTCATCAGCTTTTCATCCGTCTGCAGGGCGCTCATGGCCTCCGGCGTCGTGCACATGGCCATATGCCGCCCGCTCAGGCGCGCGCTGTTCCAGACGCGGGAGCCCTCGCGCGCGACGACCACGATGTCGTTTTTCACATAGGGGCCGTACTGGGTGTAGCGCTCGGCGGCCAGCTCCTTTTCGCTCAGCGCGATGCCGCCCCAGGCGCAGTCGATGTTGCCGGAATAGAGCTCGACGTAGACGTTCTCCTTTTCGATGGGGATGACCTGCATCGTCCAGCCCAGCCTGTCGCACACGGCGCGGGCCAGCTCCACGTCAAAGCCCCAGTAGTTGGTGCCGTTCTGCACATAGGCCATGGGGAAGGAATTGATGTCCACGCCCAGGAGGAAGTTGCGCGGCCCGGGCTCCGGCAGTGCGCCGAGCGCGTCGGCCTTTTTGCCGAAGCGGATGATGGTGCTGCCGAACCACTTGCGGCTCAGATCGTCCACCACGCCCTCGGCGTTGAGTTCCTCGATGGCGGCCACCACATAATCGCGCAGCATGTCGTCGTTCCGGAAGGCCAGCGAGTATTCCTGCTCTTCGAGCGTCAGGAGCGTTTTCAGTTTGTAGCCGCCGTCTCCGCAGGCGGCGAGGGAAAAGATCATGCCGAGCAGCAGCACGATCGCGAGCAGTCGTTTCATATCCGATCCCTTGTCTATTGTCAGATCTCGATCCCGTCCGGCGTCACGCAGTAGGCGCTGCCGAAGAAAGCGGCGGCGGCGCGGATCAGGTATTCCGTATCCCGCGCGCCGGCGGTCTCGTAGGCCGAGTGCATGGCCAGCTGCGCCAGGCCGACGTCCAGCGAGCGGATCGACACATGCGACAGGCTGATGTTGCCCATCGTGACGCCGCCGTGGATGTCCGGGCGGTTGGTGTAGCGCTGCACAGGCACGCCCGCCTTACGGCAGACCTCGCTGAACACGGCGGCGGATACCGCGTCGGTGATGTAGCGCTGGTTGGCGTTGTATTTGATGACGATGCCGCCGTTGAGCACGGGCCGGTCGACCCGGTCGGCATACTCCGGATGGTTGGGGTGCACGGCATGCGCGTTGTCTGCCGAGACCATGAAGCTCTGCGCGAGCATGGTGCGGTACTGCGCGCGGGTCTTGCCCAGCGCGTCGCTGACGCGGATCAGCACGTCTTCGAGGAAGCTCGAGTCCGCGCCCTGGCGGGTCTTGCTGCCGACCTCTTCGTTGTCCATCGCGCAGAAGACCGCCGCCTTATGGAGCGTCTTGGGCTGCAGAAAAGCCTTGAGGCAGGCGTACACGCACTGCAGATCGTCCAGCTGCGGGGCGGAGACGAACTCCCCTTCCGGGCCCCAGACGCAGCCTCGCTCACGCAGGCAGAGATTCAGCTCGCGGCTGAGGATATCCTCCTCGGCGCAGCCGAGTTCTTTGGCGAGCAGCGCGTCGAGCCGCATGTTTTCGCCCGACACAGCAAAGAGCGGAAGCATGTCCTCGTTGGCGTTGAAGGCCTTGCCGTCGTTTGCCGAGCGGTCCATATGGATGGCGACGCTGGGGATCAGCAGCAGATCCCGGTCGAGCCAGACGAGCTTCGTCACGGCGCGGCCGTTTTCGCGCACGACGACGCGCCCGGCGACGCCGAGCGGCCTGTCCATCCAGGTGGAGCACAGCATCCCGCCGTATTTCTCAACGCTCAGCCGCGTATAGGCCCCGGCGCTCTCCAACTCCGGCTTCTCACGCAGGCGGAAGGAGGGCGAGTCGGCATGGGCCGCCGTCAGCAGAAAGCCGTCCACTTTCTCCGGCAGATCGAGCGCGATTACGGACGAGCCGTTGCGCACGACATAGTATTTCCCCGGCAGCGTGATGTGCCAGTCGTGTCCTTCGCACAAACGTTCAAAGCCCGCGGCGATCAGTTCTTTTTCGATGTTGTCCGCAGCATGAAAAGCGGTGGGGCTGGCGGCGATAAAGTCCAGCAGTCCCCGGTTGATGTCGTTCATTTATCGTAAGACTCCTTTTTTGTCGATACGAACTGTACTATACCACAGTTTTCCCGCTTTGCCTATAAAGGATTGAAAAAATTCACATTTTCCTGTATAGTAAGTTTATTCAACGCAACAGAAAGGATGGGATACCATGAAAGTTTCCGAACTGCCCTATCGCCGCGTAACGCTGGAGGAGGTCTCCGCCGTCGCGGAAGACGTGATCCCCCGCGTCAAAAATGCCAAGAGCGCGGACGAGATCCTGAAGGCCCGTGAGGATTATCTCAGGATGCTGCTCGAGTACGTCACCAACGCGAGCCTCGCCAGCATGCGCTACACCATCAATACCGTGGACGAGTTCTACGTGAAGGAGAACGAGTACTACGACGAGATCGGCCCGAGCGTGGCCAATTACGGCGTGGCCTGGGCCGCCGCCCTGCTCGACTCTCCCTTCCGGCCAGAGCTGGAGAAGGCGCTCAGCCCCGTGCTCTTCGCCTCGATGGAGAACGAGCGCCGGAGCATGTCCCCGGAGATCATCGAGGACATGGTCGAGGAGAACAAGATCGTGCGCGAGTACTCCGACATGATGGCCGCGATGGAGTTCGTCTTCCGCGGCGAGACGCTGCCGCGCGCGATGCTGATGAAGTACGCCAAGGACCCGGACCGCGAGACCCGCAGAGAGTGCTATGAGGTGCTCGGCCGCGGGCTCGAGGCGCACAAGGCCGAGCTGGACGACATCTTCGACCGGCTGGTGAAGGTGCGCGACCGCATGGCGAAGAAGATGGGCTACGTCAACTTCATCGAGCTGGGCTACTACCGCATGAACCGCCTCTGCTACGATCAGGAGAAGGTGCGCGTCTTCCGCGAAAACGTCCTGCGCGACATCGTACCCGTCGTGGCGCGGCTGCGCACGGCCAACGCCAGGCGCCTCGGCATCGACGAATACAAGTTCTACGACGACGGCGTCATCATGCCCGGCGGCGACCCGAAGCCCGCCGGCAAGGAGGAGATCTTCGCCGCGGCGAAGGAGATGTACCACGCCATGAGCAAGGAGGCCGGCGACTTCATCGACCTCATGCTCGAAAACGACGCCTTCGACGTGGACTCCCGCAAGAACAAGTGGGGCGGCGGCTACTGCACGGAGTTCGCCAAGTACAAGCAGCCCTTCATCCTAGCCAACTTCAACGGCACCGCCGGCGACGTGGACGTGGTGACGCACGAGGCCGGCCACGCCTTCAACGCCTACCTGATCGCGGACAACCGCTTCGCGCTCGAGCTCGGCTGCGGCGGCATGGAGACCGCCGAGACGCACTCGATGTCGATGGAGTTCTTCGCCTGGCCCTACATGGAGAAGTTCTTCGGCGGGGACGCCGCGCGCTACAAGTTCATGCACGCGCTGGAATCCTTCTCCTTCATCCCCTACGGCACGATGGTCGACGCCTTCCAGCACATCGTCTACGAGCGCCCGGAGCTGACCCCCGACGAGCGCGACGCCGAATGGCTCAAGCTCGAAAAGCAGTTCCGCCCGCACATCTCCTTCGAGGGCATGCCCTATCTCGAAAAGGGCACGCGCTGGCAGTACCAGATGCACATCTACGAGAGCCCCTTCTACTACATCGACTACTGCCTCGCGCAGACGGCGGCCTTCCACTTCCTGCTCGCGAGCCTCGCCGATTACGACGACGCCTTCGCGCGCTACATCCGCCTCTCGAAGCAGGGCGGCGAGAAGGTCTGGACCGACCTGCTGGCCGAGGCGGGCTTCCCCTCTCCCTTCACCCCCGGCTCGCTCAGCGAGCTGGCCGAAAGGGTCGAGGCCCTGCTCGAAAAGATCCGCGTGTAGTTTCGGATTTCAGGTTCAGAGAAACAGAGCGTGAAAGCGATGCTTTCACGCTCTGTTTCTTTCAAGTCGGCTTCCCCTTGAGGGGAAGGCTTGCGGGCATCAACCGACGCCTCTCTTAACTCCGAATTGCTGCCCGATATCTGCGCCCAGCTCGGCCCAGGTCCTGAGCTCGATGCCGGTGTGCTCGGCGAGCCAGCGCAGGGTGTTGACCGAGTCGCGCTCGACATAGAAGGTGCGGAAGGCCGCTTTCCGATAGTCCTCCGTCTCCGGGTCGCGCAGCGTGAAGCTGATGTTGATGGGATAGATATTTTCGTAATACGTCTCGTCCCTGACGAGGTGTGCCAGGCCGATGTGCCCCGCCTCGGCGTCGGGCAGGATACCCTCGCGATAGAGGCTCATCGCCTCCTCCTGCGTAAGAACGAGGCCGGTCCATGCGAAGAAATCGCCCTCGGGGCTCTCCTCCGGCACGCCGTAGTCGATCCCGGCGTCGATGATCCACTCTCCGGTGAAGGCCAGGTCCGCCATGGCGCGCGCAAGGATCGCCTCCCGCGCGTTGAGCAGCGCCTCGGCCCTCCTTGTCAGCGAGTCCGGCGCCTCCGCGCCCGCCTCCGGCAGACGGTAAGACCGATGGAGCTCGCGTCCGTCGTTCAGAAAGTAGCTGAGCGTGACGACAGCTCCGCCGTCGCCCTCCCCCGCCTCGCAGGCGGCCTTGTTCTCGATCACAGCGCGGTGGAAGTCCGTCGTCTCGGCAATCAGCGCGGGATCTCTCAGCTCGGCGACGTCGCCGACGGACCAGAGGCTGACGAGCTCCACGTCCTCCGGCGCGGGCACGCGCTTTTCATAGCCCGTGAGGTCGAATTCGAACATGCCAACGAAGAGCGCGATCACCGCGCAGGCGACGGCGAAGCCTTTCCACTTGCCGCGGAAGACCTTCAGCGTCTTCTGGATGAGCATTTCGGCGGCAAAGTAGCCGATAAAGCCGCCGATCAGCATCAGCCCCAGCACGAGCCCTGCCGCGGCGAGGCCACGCGCCTCCGCGCGATAGAAAAGCTGGAGCGTGACGTTCGCGAAGACCAGCGCCGTGCCGAAGCAGAGGCAGTATTTGAACACGGGCTTGAGCACCCGGATCGCCACCACGTCGCCGGCCGTCTCCATTTTGCGGCGCTTATACAGCAGCAGCGCCGCGCCGGAGAGGACGAGGCCCGCCGCCGCATAGGCCGCGAGCGCGCCGAGTCCGTTGAGCTCATAGCCGTATGGTTGGATCCAGCTCGTGCCGAGCTTCTCCATGAGCCGCACCGGCGGCGAGAGGAAATGCAGGGCGGAGCCGCCGCTGCGCATACCGAAGACGAAGGTCGACAGCAGCTCGCGCGCGCTGCCCTCGGCCACCGCGGCCGTGAAGTTCAGCACGGCGTAAACCGCCGGGAGCACCAGAAGATTGCCCGTGAGCATCGCGCAGAAGACCGCGAAGCCGTAAAAGGCGATGTTTCCCATCGCGGCGAGCGCAAAAAACTCCAGCAGTGCGCGGACATGCAGGAAGCCGCGCGTGCAGTAGAGCAGCGCCGTCAGCAGCGCGGCAAGCAGGTCCGCCAGCAGCAGCGGCACGAGGCCTGTGAGCCAGGCCGTGCAGAACATCGTCTCCCGCTTGACGGGCAGGCTGTTCATCATGCCGCAGCTCTTGCTCTGATAGAGATAATGGAACATCGCCATGGCCGCGATCACGGCCGCGAAGGCGGAGAGGAACACCGTCGCCATGCCCGCCTGCGCGACGGAGAGGTCCATGCCGGCCACGGCCTCTTCCCAGCTGGTGCGCAAAGCGTACTCGCTCATTTCCTGCGCCTTTGAGGCGAGATTGACAGGCAAAGCGAGCAGCAGCACGCCGAACCAGGCCGCCCAGATCGGCCAGAAGCGCCGCAGCAGGCTGCGGGACACGCCCGCGTTAAAGAACGAGGTTTTTGACTTCATAGTCGGCACCTCCCAGTTCGTAGATGAAGATCTCCTCCAGCGTCAGCGGCACGAAGTCCATGAAAAGCGGCTGCGTCGCGGCGATCTTTTCGGTCAGCTCCGCGGCCGTGCCGCGCAGAATGAGCTGCCGCAGCCGTCCGGTGGCGGACTCGTGCACGATCTCCAGCCCCTCGGGCAGCGCTCCGCCGTCCGGATAGGCCAGCTGCAGCTTGACGAGGTTTTCCTGCAGCTCGCTGAGGGAGCGCTCCACGAGCATCCTGCCGTGGTTCATGATGCCCACATGGTCGCACACGTCCTCGAGCTCGCGCAGGTTGTGCGACGAGACCAGAACGGTCGTGCCGTACTGCTCCACGTCGCTCAGCAGCACGCTCCAGACCTGGCGGCGCATGACGGGGTCGAGCCCGTCCACCGGCTCGTCGAGCACGACGAGCTCGGGGCGCTGCGACATGGCGATCTGAAAGGCCGCCTGCTTCTGCTGGCCCTTGGAGAGCTTGCGCATGGGGCGCTTGTCGTCGAGACCGAAGAGCGCGGAGAGCTTTTCGTAGCGCTCGGCGTCGAAGCTCGGGTACAGGCTCTGTACGAAGCGCGCCATGTCGCGGATGCTCGCCTGGGTGTAAAAGAAAATGTCGTCCGGGATATAGGCGATCTTCGCCTTGACCGCCGGGTTTTCAAAGACCGGCTCGCCCTCGACGAGCAGTTCCCCCTCCTCCTGGCGGTAAATGCCCGCCAGATGGCGGATGAACGTGGACTTGCCCGCGCCGTTCGGCCCCACGAGGCCGTAGACCGCGCCCTTCGGCGCCGTCAGCGTCAGGCCGTCGAGGGCGCGGAAGCCCTCAAAGCTCTTGACGAGCCCTCTCGCTTCAATCATGGCTGTCTCCCTCCTTCACGAGCGCTGTGATCTCTTCGTCCGACGCGCCGAGCGCCCGCAGCTCCTTCGCCGCCCGGCGCAGCTGTTCGCTCAGCTCCGCGCGCCGGGTGAGCAGGGCCGCGTCCGTTTTGCAGACAAAGCTGCCGCGGCCCGGCGCCGAGCAGATGCAGCCCTCAGCCTCCAGCTCGCGGTAGGCGCGCTGGATGGTGTTGGGATTGATGGCAAGGCTCGCCGCCAGCTCCCGCACCGAGGGCATCCGGCTGCCCGGCTCCAGCACCCCGCTCAAAATGAGCTGGCGGAACCCGTCGCGCAGCTGCTCATAGATCGGCCGCGGATCACGATAATTGATCTGGATCACGCCGACACCTCCTGTGTTGACTGTATTAGTTATCCTAGTACAGTTAAGATAACACACAGCCCTTCCCCTGTCAAGAGGAAGGGCTGTGAAGAAATCTTAAGTTCGCAGGTGCGTCAGGGCTTCCCCTTGAGGGGAAGGCTTTGCGGGCCGATGAGGGCATCGGCCCCTACGGCGAAAACATACGTTTCTCTCAATTCCGAACTCCGAATTCTCACAGCGGGATCTCCACCTGCTCGGCCAGGGCCTGCAGGCGCTGCTCGATCTGCTCGGCGATCTCCCGGCTCATACGCGCGTTGAGCGCGCGGATCTCCTCGTTTTCGGCGTCGCCCAGCAGCTTTTCGTAGTTGGCGCCGACCTTCTCGCGGATCGTCCGCATGCGTCTGGCCGGGATGTCCGTGTTGCTCGGGCGCTTGAACCGGGGCAGCAGCGGCAGCTTCAGCCCCTCGCCCTCCTTCTCCGCGCCCGTCAGCGCGCGCAGTCTGCCGAGCAGCGGCAGGCGGATCTCCCGCGCCTCCAGCTCCGGCAGGAGCCGCGTGAGGGTCAGACGGCGCACGAAAAGCGGGAGCTTGGCTTCCATGAGCTTCTCGTCCATCGCCTTCTTGCCCATGACATGGCCCGCGATCAGCACGACCATCGACACCAGCAGCCCGATCGCAAGGCCCACCGGTCCCTCGGCCACCAGCGCGACGCCGCTGCCGCCGCACAGGAGCGCGACGATCACCGAAATGACAGAGTCCACCAGCACCGCCGCGCCCGTCAGCGTGTCGCCGGCGAAGACCTCCTTGGTCTTGATGTGCTCGAGCACGCTCAGATCGCTGGCCGCGAAGGCGGAGCTGAGGTCCAGCGAGCGGTCCGGCACGCGGTACTTCCGGCAGATGGGCGAGGTGTGCGCCTCCAGCTCGAACGAGACGCTGCGCATCCAGCTCTGCACGGGCTGGAAGAGCAGATTTTTGGCCTCGTCCGAATAGAGGTAGACGCGGATCTTCTCCCTCAGGATGTCCGCGGCCTGCGAGAGCGTGTCGATCCGGCCGTCGCGCCAGTCGATCAGCACAGGCTTGACCGTGCGCTCGAGCAGCGGGTCGAGCAGCGCATCGAGCGCGCTGCGATAGAGCTCGCCCAGGCGGGCGGAGACGATGATCTCCACCGCGTCGGAAGAGATGAGCTCGCTCACCTCCGCGCGGAAGCGCTTGAGCTCGTCGTCGATCCGGCCGCACCAGGCCAGGCCGCGCGCCACGCTGAATTCCGGCTCGCGGTCGGTGTAGATGACCGCCTCGGGAAAGACCTCGCGGCACCAGTCGGCCACCGCGTCCATGCGCGACACGCCGCCCGTGAGGAAGAGCAGCTCGGGCTGCTCGTCCCCGATGCTCTCGCGCACCGCGCGCAGCCCCGCGCAGAAGACCTCGCGGAAGGAGCGGCCGCCCAGCTGCGGGCAGGCCCCGTCCGTCAGGTATGCGGCGGTCTTCGGATCCATCACCAGGTCGAAGAGCAGCGGCTCGTCATAGCGGATGAACAGGGATTCGGAAAACTCCTCCTTCTCCCGCGCCTCGGCCGGGGCGGAGAAAAAGCGCTCCTTCAGCCGCCGCGCGCGCAGCTCGCAGTCCACGCGCCAGGGCTCGCTCTCCTGAAAGACGCGGCGCAGCGCCGCCGCGTTGGGCGAGGCCGCCACGCAGCGCTCGAGCAGCTGCTCGTCCATGATCCCGCCGCCGAGCGAAACCTCGCCGCCGGTGCGGATCTCAGTCTCCTTCCCCTTGCGGATGTAGGCAAAGTCCGTCGTGGAGGAGCCGATGTCCACCACGAGGACGGTCTTGGTGCGCAGGTCCACATAGTCCCGGAGGGAGTTGGACTGCACCGAGCCCACCATGACCGCGCGCGACTCCGACACCACCCTGGGTGCCGGGCAGCCGAGCGTTTCAAAGATGGTCTCATAGCGCTGCCGCGCGGCCGCGTCCCAGCCGGCGGGGCAGCCGATATAAAAGCGGTTGCCGCTCTCGCCGCCCTTGAGCTGGCCGCTGCTGCGCAGCGACTCCAGCACGCGGGCGGAAAAGTCCCGGATCAGCCCGCCGCTGTCCGACGTCGGGTCGAGGAAGCGGCTTTTAAAGCGCGCGGAGCTGCGCATCGCCGCGGAGGCGGATTTCGCCGCGTTCTCCCCGATGCGTACCTCGCCGCTTTTCATCAGCGCCCAGGCGGTGAGAAAGACCTTGCGGCCCTCCACCTCCATGATCTCCGGCGCGGACTGTCCCGTCTCGCCGGTGCGGGCTACCGCGCTCTCGCCGTCGCCCAGATCGAAGCCCCAAAACAGCATGTTCCCACGCTCCTCCCTTGTCCGCTCAGTCCATCGGCGCCGCCGCGCGGCCCGCCATCAGCAGCTTGCCGCCATAGAGCAGCGCCGGGCGCAGCGTGGCCGTCCCCTGCTTGCTGGGCAGGCGCTCGAACAGCTCCGCCGTCTCCGGGCCGTAGTCCACGGTCTCGATCCCCTTCTCGCGCAGGTAGGGGCGCAGCCGTTTCAGCTGCCGCAGGGCGTAGTCGCCGCTGGCGGTGTAGAGCGCCTCCAGCAGCTCGCAGACGAGCTCCAGCTCCGTCTGCTCCAGCGGGAGCTTTGCGCTCTCCTCCGCCTGCCGCCGCTCCTCGCGGGCGCGGCGCAGGTCGCTGAGCTCGTCGAGCTTGCGGTCCATGGTCTCCGCCGTCTGCTTCAGCGTGTGCCAGAGCCGCTCGGGGTCGAGCGTGCTCACGGCCTGCGCCGCGCCGAGCTTTGTCCAGATCCTTCCGGACACGAAGGCCAGCAGCAGCGCCGCGCCGAGGCAGATGTATGCCGCGAGCTCGTTTTTCGCCAGCAGCCACACGCCCGCGCCGCCGCAGGCGAGCGCCGCGATCAGCAGCCAGGGCGCGCCGAGGCGCAGCTGCCGCGTGGGCGCGGTGAGCTCCGTCTTCCCGGCCAGCAGCAGGTCGAGCCCGTCGCGGGCCGTGGCCGTCATCGCAGCGGCGGCCGCCTGCCGCTCCGGATCGTCCACGCAGGCGGCGTTGTAGCGCAGCAGCAGCGCGCCCAGCTCGTCGCTGAGCGTCCGCAGGCCGCTCTCGCGGCTCTTGTCCACGGTCTGCCCGGCGCAGAGCGTGCCGCGCACGCGCTCCTCGTCCTCCGCCAGCAGCGACAGCATCGTGGTCTTGTCCATGGTCACGCCTCTTTTCTTTTGCTCTTTTCTGTCATTGTAGCAAATTCTTCTATTCCTTGCAATCCCCGCGCAAAATGCGATCGGAGCGGGATCGCTCCCGCTCCGAATCTCTTTTTATCCCAGCACGTCAAGCCCGGTCATGTAGCGGCGCAGCATGTCGAAGGCGTAGTTGCCCGCCATGCGGCGCACATAGCTGCGCGTACGCTGCGCGCCCATATGCGCCTCGCGCACCCAGGTCCGCTCCCCGTCCGAGAGCGAGATGAACACCGTGCCCACCTCGTGCACGCCGTCGCCGTCCGGGCCGGCGAGGCCCGTCACGCCGAGGCCGACGTCCGCGCCGGTGAGCTGGCGCACGCGCTCGGCCATGGCCTTGGCGACCTCATAGCTCACCGCGCTCTTTTCCTCGATGAGCGCGGGGTCGATCCCCAGCACGCCCGCCTTGACGCCGTTCGTGTAGCTCACGACGCCGCCGAGGAAGAAGGCGCTCGCGCCGGGCAGCTCGGTGAAGCGCCGGGCGATATCGCCGCCGGTGCAGCTCTCCGCCGCGGCGAAGGTCAGGGGCCTGTCCCGCAGCAGCTGCATGACGGCCTCCTCGATGCAGTCCACGTCCATGCCGTAGACGATATCGCCCAGCTTCCCGCGGATCTCCGCGATCGCGGGGCGCAGCATATCCTCGGCCTCCTCCGCGGTCCCGGCCTTGGCCGTGACCTTCAGCAGACAGTCGCACTCCTTGGCGTAGGGCGCCATGCTGGGGTTGCGCATGGCGTTCATCTCGTCGCGGAACATCTGGTCGACCGTGCTCTCGCCGAGGCCGAAGATGTTGAGCGTGTGCGAGACGATCAGCCCGTCCGAGAAGCGGCGCAGATACGGGATCGCGCTCTCGCGGAACATGGCGTTGCACTCCTTCGGCGGCCCAGGCAGCATGACGACGACCTTGCCCTGCGCCTCGAAGGCGCAGCCGGGGGCGGTGCCGCAGTTGTTGTGGAACACCGTGCAGCCCTCGGGCAGATACGCCTGCAGGAAGTTGTTGGGCGTGAAGTTCTTTTTGACGTTGAAATAATCGTAGAGCCCGGCGTATTCCGCCTCGTTCTTCACGAGCTTCAGGCCGAAGCATTCGGCCAGGATCTGCTTGGTCAGATCGTCGCAGGTCGGGCCGAGGCCGCCGGTGGTGATGATGATATCCGCGCGGCTCTTGGCGATCTCCACGCAGTCGCGCAGGCGCTGGGGATTGTCCCCCACCACGGTCTGATACCGCACGTCGACGCCGATCTTCGACAGCTGCTCGGCGATGTCACGCGCGTCGGTGTTGGTCACATGGCCGAGCAGCAGCTCGGTCCCGACGGAGAGGATCTCCGTCACATAGGCTTTACTCATGGTCCAGTCTGATCCTTTCCACGCCCGCGAGGGCCTCGTTCACCAGCGCCTCCACATCGAGCGCCGCCTCGACCTCCGCCACCTCGCTGACCTTCGGGCGGGTGCGCGGATGGCGCGGGGTGAACACCGTGCAGCAATCCTCGTAGGGCAGGATGGAGGTCTCGAAGGTGCCGATCCTTCGCGCCAGCTGTACGATCTCCTCCTTGTCCATGCCGACGAGCGGCTGCAGCGTCGGCAGGTGGATGACGGACTGCGTGGAGGCCATGGCCTCCATGGTCTGGCTCGCCACCTGGCCGAGATTTTCGCCCGTGACGATGGCCTTCGCGCCGTTCGCCTCCGCGATGCGCTCGGCGATGCGCATCATGAAGCGGCGCATGACGAGCGTGAAGAATTCCTCCGGGCACTTGTCCCGGATCTCCTCCTGGATATGCGTGAAGGGCACGATCTCCAGCGTCATGCGCCCGCAGTACTCGGTGAGCAGACGGGCCAGCTCGATCACCTTATCCTTGGCCGCCTCCGAGGTGTAGGGGAAGGAGAAGAAGTGGATCGGGATGAGGCGCACGCCGCGCTTGGCGATCATGTAGGTGGACACGGGGCTGTCGATGCCGCCGGAGAGCAGCGTCACCGCCGTGCCGTTGGAGCCGACGGGCATCCCGCCCGCGCCGGGCACCGCGCCCGCGTGGACGTAGGCGGCCACGTCGCGCACCTCGACGTAGACGGTCAGCTCCGGGTCGTGCACGTCCACGGCGCAGCCGGGGTAGGCCTCGGCCAGCTCCCCGCCGACGTACTGGCTGATCTGGATGCTGCTCATCGGAAAGCTCTTGTCGCTGCGCTTGGACTCGACCTTGAAGCTCTTTGCGGCAAGCATCTCATCGCGCAGATACTCGATCGCCTTTTTCGCGATCGCGTCCCTGTCCTTCTCGCAGGCCGCGGCGCGGCTGAGCTTGATGACGCCGAAGACCTTTTTGAGCGCCTCGAAGGCGGCGTCCATGTCGGCGCCGTCCTCCTCGGCCTCCACATAGACCGTGGACTGCAGGCAGTAGACCCTGAACTTGCCGAGCGGCGCGAGCCGGCGGCGGATGTTGCCCATGAGCTTGAGCTCGAAGCTCTTTCGGTTCTGGCCCTTGAGCACGATCTCGCCCAGCTTGCAGAGGATGATGTCGTTCATTTCCAATAACCTTTCCTTATAGGCTCCCTGCAAGGGGAGCTGTCACGCGCAGCGTGACTGAGGGGTTTCACTTCAAAAATAGGCTCCCTTGTAAAAAATGGGGGGCTATGCGGGAGGGGCAAGCCCCTCCCCTACGGCACGGACGCACATCGCAGCTCGCCCCTATAATTCCGAATGATCTTACCCTTCCCGGAAATCGTAGGTCCTGTACTGGATGGCCTCGGCCACATGCTCCGGCTCGATGCTCTCGCTGCCGGCGAGGTCGGCCACCGTGCGCGCCACGCGCAGGATGCGGTCCCAGCTCCGGGCGGAGAGGCCCATCGCGTCGAAGGCCTGGCGCATGAGCTCCTCGCCCTCCGGCGAGAGGCGGCACCAGCTTCGCAGCTCCTTCGAGCCGATGTGCGCGTTGCACATCGTGCCGTCGTCCCCAAAGCGCTCGCGCTGCTTTGCCCGCGCGGCGTCCACGCGCTTTTTGATCTCGCTCGAGGGCTCGGCCGGCTCGCGCCGCCGGAGCTCCTCGTAATCGAGCGCCGGGACCTCCACGATCAGGTCGATGCGGTCGAGCAGCGGGCCGGAGATGCGGTTGTGATAGCGGCGCACCTCCTGCTCGGTGCAGCGGCAGCGCCCCGAGGGGTGCCCGTACCAGCCGCATTTGCAGGGGTTCATGGCGCACACCAGCATGAAGCGGCTCGGGAAGGTCACCGTGCCCGCGACGCGCGAGACGGTCACTTCTCCGTCCTCGAGCGGCTGTCTGAGCACCTCAAGCGCCGCGGGCGCGTACTCCGGCAGCTCGTCAAGGAAGAGCACGCCGTTATGCGCAAGGCTGATCTCGCCGGGCTTCGGCAGCGTGCCGCCGCCGGCGAGCGCCGTGGCGGAGACGGTGTGGTGCGGCGAGCGGAAGGGCCGGGCGGCGATGATCGGGTGCCGCCTGTTCGTCAGTCCGGCGACCGACCAGATCTCCGTCGAGGCGATCATCTCCTCACGGCTCATGTCCGGCAAAATGCCGGGCAGGCGCTTGGCCATCATCGACTTGCCCGCGCCCGGCGGGCCGACGATCAGGATGTTGTGTCCGCCCGCGGCGGCGACCTCGAGCGCGCGCTTGACGTTCTCCTGCCCCTTCACGTCCGCGAAGTCCGGCAGGCCGGTCAGCGCCGCCTCGATCTCGGGCGGCTCGGCCGGGGCGATCGGCTTCTCGCCTCTGAGATGGGCGATCAGCTGCGCGACGGAGTCCACCGGGTAGACGCTCAGCCCCTCGGCAAAGGCGGCCTCCGGGGCGTTCTCGGCCGGGACGAAGAGATGACGCACGCCCGCGCGCTCGGCGGCGATGGCCATGGGCAGCGCGCCGGAGATCGGCCGCAGCTCGCCCGTGAGCGAGAGCTCGCCGAGGAAGGCGCAGTCGTCCGCGGGCTGTTTGAGCTCGCCCGAGGCGGCGAGGATGCCGATGAGCATGGGCAGATCGTAGAGCGTGCCGGCCTTTTTCCTGTCCGCCGGGGCGAGGTTCACCGTCATGCGGCTGACCGGGAAGCGGTAGCCGTTGTTCTTGACGGCGGCGCGCACGCGCTCGCGCGACTCCTTTACCGCCGCGTCGGGCAATCCGACCACGTCGAAGGCCGGCAGGCCGTTGGTGATATAGACCTCCAGCGTCACCGGGTAGCCCCCGACGCCGCTTACGCCGAGGCTGTTCACTTTGGAAAACATAAGCGGTTCTCCCCAAAAACGCCGTAGGGGCGAGCTGTGCTCGCCCGCTAACGATCTCTGCGGGCGAGCGCAGCTCGCCCCTGCTGTTTTTTATTCTTCCTCTTTCTCCGTCACCGCGATGTGCAGCTCATCGAGCTGCTTCTGCGTGACTTCGGAGGGGGCGCCCATCATCACGTCCTGCGCCTTCTGGTTCATCGGGAAGGTGATGACCTCGCGGATCGACTCCTCGCCGGTCAGCAGCATGATGATGCGGTCCACGCCGGGCGCCGCGCCCGCATGGGGGGGCGCGCCGTAGCAGAAGGCGTTGTACATGGCGGGGAATTTCTTTTTCACGTCCTCCTCGCCCAGACGCACCAGCTCGAAGGCCTTGATCATGATCTCCGGGTCGTGGTTGCGCACCGCGCCGGAGGCGCTCTCGTAGCCGTTGCAAACGAGGTCGTACTGCTCGGCCATGATGGTCAGCGGGTCGATCTCGCCGCGCTCGGCCTTCAGCAGCACGTCCAGCCCGCCGGTGGGCATGGAAAACGGGTTGTGGCAGAACTCGAGCTCGCCGCTCTCCTCGCCGATCTCGTACATCGGGAAGTCCACGATCCAGCAGAGCTGATACTGCTCTTTGTCCATATGCTCCGGGCAGAGCTGGCCGAGCTTCGTGCGCAGCACGCCCGCGGTCTTCTGCGCGACGGCGAGCTTGCCCGCGGCAAAGCCCGCGAAGCTGCCGGGCGTCAGGCCCAGCGCCTCGATGAGCTGCTCCTTCACGGGCTGCAGGAACTTGGCGATGCCGCCGACGAGCTCCCCGTTCTCGTCCAGACGCACCCAGCAGGTCTTCTGCGCAGTCTGCACCTCCACGTCGGCGCAGAGCTTGTCGATCTGCTTGCGCGTGGCCGTGAAGCCGCTGACCGGCACGGCCTTGACCGTGTTCCCCTCGAAGGGGGCGAAGCCGAGGCCCTGCGCGAGCGCCGTCACGTCGCGGATCTCGAGGTCGATGCGCAGGTCGGGCTTGTCGGTGCCGTAGCGCTCCATGGCCTCGAGATAGGGGATGCGGCGGAAGGGCGCGGGCGTGACCCGGTCGCCGTACAGGCCGTATTTCTCAAACACGGGCACCAGCACGTCCTCCAGGACGGCCAGCACGTCGTTCTGCTCGGCGAAGGCCATCTCCATGTCCAGCTGGTAGAACTCGCCGGGCGTGCGGTCGCCGCGCGCGTCCTCGTCGCGGAAGCAGGGGGCAATCTGGAAATAGCGGTCGAAGCCGGAAGTCATCAGCAGCTGCTTGAACTGCTGCGGCGCCTGCGGCAGCGCGTAAAACTTGCCGGGGTGCTTGCGCGCCGGCACGAGATAGTCGCGCGCGCCCTCGGGCGAGGAGGCCGTCAGGATGGGCGTGGTGATCTCCAGGAAGCCGTGCTCGGTCATCAGTCGGCGCAGCTCGGCCACGACCTGGCAGCGCAGGATGATGTTCTTCTTCACGGCGGGGTTGCGCAGGTCGAGGAAGCGGTACTTGAGGCGGGTGGCCTCGTCCGCGTCCCGGCTGCGGTTGATCTCGAAGGGCAGCTCGTTGTAGCGGCAGCGGCCGAGCAGCTCGATCTTTTCCGGCACGACCTCGATCTCGCCGGTGGGGAGCTTGGGGTTCTTGCTGGCGCGCTCACGCACGACGCCCTCCACGGCGATCGTGGACTCCTTGTTGATCGCCTTGACGGCCTTCATCATCTCTTCGGTCTCGACGACCACCTGCGTGGTTCCGTAGAAGTCGCGCACGACGACGAAGGCGAAATTGCTGCCGACCTCGCGCACGTTCTCCATCCAGCCGACGATCCTGACCTGTTTGCCCGCGTCTTCGAGCCGAAGCTCTCCGCAGGTATGCGTGCGGGACTGCATCATAACCTATTACTTCCTTTCCTTATGGGCCCCTTGCCTGAAGAGGGGGGCTGTGCGGGTGAACACAACCCGCGTCTGTTTTTTCTTATTCCTTGATGACGGCGGCGCCGTTCTGCGCGTCCGCGGCGGCGCGGATCCTCCGCGCGGCCTCCGCGGGGGCGAGCTTCACCTGCTCGCCGGAGCGCATGTCCTTGACGGAGACGACGCCCTCGTTGACCTCGTCCTCTCCGACGAGTACCGCGAAGGGCACGCCGAGCCGGTCGGCGTAGCTCATTTTGGCCTTGAACTTTTTCTTTTCAAAATACAGCTGTGTACGCACGCCGCCCGCGCGCAGCGCGGTGGCCGCGGCGACGGCCGCGCCGAGGTCCTCCGTCATTGGGAGTACCAGCGCGTCGCAGGGCGCGGTGACGAGCTCGTCGGACAACAGCCCCTGCTCGCCCAGCACATAGAACAGCCGCGTCAGCCCGATGGAGATTCCGACGCCGGGCAGCTGCCGGTCGGTATAGTACTCGGCCAGATTGTCGTAGCGGCCGCCGGAGCAGATCGAGCCGATCTCCGGGTGCTCGGTCATGGTCGTCTCATAGACCGTGCCGGTGTAGTAGTCGAGGCCGCGCGCGATGGTCAGGTCGATGGCGAAGTTCTCCTCCGGCACGCCGAAGTCGCGCAGATAGCGCGTCACGGCGATGAGCTCGTCAAGGCCGGTGTTGAACAGCTCGCTGCCGAGCTGGCGGTACTCCTCCAGCCGGGAGAGCACATAAGCCGTGTCGCCCTGGATGGCCATGAAGTCGAGCACGTTCTCGCTCTTGTCGGGCAGCATCTTCACCTCGTCGATCAGAAGCTGCTTGACCTTGAGCGCGCCGATCTTGTCGAGCTTGTCCACGGCGCGCATGATCTCCCCGGCCTTTTCGCTCATGCCGTTGAGCTCGTAAAAGCCGTTGAGGAGCTTGCGGTTGTTGACGCGGATCCTGAATTTGCTCAGGCCGAGGCTTTTGAAGGTATGATAGATGACCGCGGGGATCTCGGCCTCGTTGAGGATGTCGAGCTTCCCGTCCCCGATCACGTCGATGTCCGCCTGGTAGAACTCCCGAAAGCGCCCGCGCTGGGCGCGCTCGCCGCGGTAGACCTTGCCGATCTGGTAGCGGCGGAAGGGGAAGCTGAGCTCGGCGGCGTGCGCGGCCACATACTTGGCCAGCGGCACCGTGAGATCGAAGCGCAGCGCGAGATCGCTGTCGCCCTTCTGGAAGCGGTAGATCTGCTTCTCGGTCTCGCCGCCGCCCTTTGCCAGCAGCACCTCCGCCGACTCGATGACCGGCGTGTCGAGCGGGGTGAAGCCGTAGGTCTCATAGCTGCGGCGCAGGCTCTCCAGCATGCGCTCGAATTTGATCTGATCGGCCGGCAGCAGCTCCATGAAGCCGGAGAGCGTGCGCGGCGTGACTTTAGCCATAGTGATTCCTTTCCAGACGCTGCAGCGGGCGGCGGAAAGCCGCCCGCTGTGTCCTGTTTCGGTGGGCGCCGTTCAGCGCCGCTTCGGATTGACGATGTTGCGCCAGTCGAGGTCGCCGCGGCGCAGGCCCTGCACCA
Organism: Oscillospiraceae bacterium; assembly: GCA_017430985.1. Classification (GTDB taxonomy): domain Bacteria; phylum Bacillota; class Clostridia; order Oscillospirales; family Oscillospiraceae; genus Limivicinus. The sequence continues at coordinate 10,998 of JAFRLZ010000091.1, read as the reverse complement.
GCACCTCGGCCGTGGCCGCGTTGGTGGCGAAGGGGATCTGATACTGGTCGCACAGGCGCTCGACCTTGTTGATATCGTCAAAGCCCTTGGGATTGGCCGGGTCGCAGAAGAACAGGACCAGGTCGATCTCGTTGAAGGAGATGCGGGAACCGATCTGCTGCGCGCCGCCCTGGTCGGCGTGCAGATAGAGCGTGATGGGCAGACCGGTGGCCTCCGAGACCAGCTTGCCGGTGACGTGGGTCGCGCACAGGGAATGCTCCGCGAGGATCCCGCAGTAGGCGATGCAGAACTGCACCATCAGTTCTTTTTTTCTGTCGTGGGCCATCAATGCGATATTCATGCGTCTTTCCCTCTCCTTCTCGGTATCTTTGCGCGGGATGCCGCGCTCTGTTCATTTCAGCAGCGTCATTTCCTGTTCGGAGGTGTCGCTGTAGCTCTTCATATCAAAATAGGCGTCCACGATCTGCCGCGCCATAAAGGCGTTGTTCGAGCCGGACTCGCCGCGCTCGATGACCATCGCGATGGCGATCTCCGGGTCGGTGAAGGGGGCGTAGCAGATGAAGATAGCGTCGTTGACAATGTTTTCGCCCTTCTGGGCGGTCCCCGTCTTGGCCGCGACCGCGCGGGCGCGGGGCAGGTCGATGAAATACTTGGAGACGTTGTCGTTGAGCGGGGAGTTGGCCACCAGGTGCATGCCCTCCTGCACGGCCTCCCAGTTGTAGGGGGCCGTCTCGACCGTGCTGAGCTCCTCGACCTTGCGCTCGTAGACGTTGTCGCTGTAGTCGAAGGAGCGCACCTCCTTGAGCATGGAGGCGGAGTGCCGGTGGCCGGAGTTGGCGACGGTGGCGCAGTACTCGGCCAGCTGCAGCGGGGAGAACACGCTGTCCGACTGGCCGATGGCGGCCTGCAGCGTATCGCCGATACGCCACTCGGAACCGGCGTAGTCCATGTGGTTGGCCTGGTTGGACATGTTGCCGACCGTTTCTGTCAGCTCGATGCCGGTATGCTCGCCGAGGCCGAAGCCGTGGGCGTACTCGCCCAGCTTGTCGACGCCCAGCTCGTTGCCGACGGTGTAGAAGAAGTAGTTGCAGGAGTGCAGCAGCGCCTCGGTGATGTTCAGCTCGCCGTGCGTGTAGTGCTCGGGCAGCATAGCCGTCCAGATCCAGCATTCAGGGGCGTAGCCGTCGGCCGCGTACTTGGTGAACACGCCCTCGCAGCGGACCTTTTTCTCGGTGTTGATGATGCCCTCTGTGAGGCTCGCGATCGCCGTGCAGGGCTTGAAGGCCGAGCCCGGGGCATAGGCGCCCATGAGCGCGCGGTTGAAGAGCGGCGCGTTCGGCGTCTGCAGCAGCTGCGCGTATTTTTCGATGATGGTGGACACGTCGTAGCTCGGCCAGCTGGCGATGGCCAGCGGCTCGCCGGTCTTGACGTTCACCACCACGACCCCGGCGCCGGTGATCTCCCAGTAGCCGTCCTTGAATTTCCACTCGCCCACGGCTTCGCGCTCGGCCTTCTTGTTCAGCCGCTCGCGCATGAGCACCTGGATGCCTGCATCGAGGATGCGCTCGACCTTCTCCTGCAGCTCAATGTCGATGGTGAGATAGACATTGTTGCCGGGCACCGGCTCGCGCGTGTAGACCGTGGAGAGGATGGTGCCCGCGGAGTTCCGTGTTTCGATGACCTTTCCGTCGATGCCGTGGAGGTACTCCTCGAAGGCATACTCCGCGCCGTCCTTGCCGACCATCGCGTCGGTCGAGTAGTCCAGCAGCGAATAGTGTTCGTATTCCTCCTGCGTCATCAATCCGACGTAGCCCAGCAGATGGGCCGCATATTCCGTGCCGTAGTCGCGCACATAGGAGCGCGAAACCTGGATGCCGGCCAGCTTTTTCTCCATGATGGCCGTCGTCAGCTTCATGCTGGCGTCCTGCACGAAGACATAGTCGGCCGTGTTGATGGCGTAGCGGACGTTGATGGAATAGCGCAGTCCGGCGATGGTGCGCATCTCCTCGGCCGAATAGTTGGTGTCGATGTCGTAGCGCGTGCGCATGTAGCTCAGCAGCTCGACCGCCGTGGGCGAATCGGAGGGCAGCCCGTCCCGATGGCGCACGAAATAGGCGTTGAGCATGGTGCGCTGGATCTCGGTCATGTTCTCATCGTATTCGAACGGAGGTTTCCGGGTGATGGGCAGATCGTCCGTATAAGTATCGCCGTACTGCTCCACCAGTTCCACCAGCTCCAGCAGCGTGGCGTTGGGGTCCTCATCGGCAAAGAGCTTGGTCACGTCGATGGTGAGGTTGTAGCACTCCTTGTTGCTGACGAGCACGCGCCCGTAGCGGTCCAGGATACTGCCGCGCGCGGCGGTGACGGTGCGCTCCTCCTGGGTGACGCGCTGACCGGCGGTGTAGTACTCCTCGCCTTCAACGATCTGCACTCGATAGAGAAACGCCAGATATACGACCAGCAGCACCCCCATGAAAATAGCCATGGCGGTCACGCGGCTGGGTTTGATCAAACGGTTCATAGCTTGTCCTTTCCGTCAGACAGACGAAATCGGGGAATTGGGGGAAAGCTACTCGATCCACTTCGCCGGCGGGAAATACGCCAACGCGGCCGGAGGCAGGGACCAGAGCGTCTGCAGCAGCACGGTGCCCAGCATGCTCATCGAGCCGCTGTCGGCCGCCCAGACCTTCAGCATCTGCACCAGCCCCGTGATCAGCAGCGCCACCGCCGCAGCCAGCATAAAGCCGAAGAAGCGCCGGTTGATGAAAAACTGGGCGACGAAGCCCGTGGCAAAGGCCAGCGCCGGGAACAGCAGCGTAAAGGTGACCGTGCTCTCCACAAAGACCATGTCTGTGAAGATGCCCAGGATCAGCGCAAACACCGCGCCCCAGATGCCGCCCTCGAACATGCCCACCGCCACGGCGGCGGCCGGCAGCACGAAGGGGCAGACGCCCAGCGGGCGGATATAGGTCAGCACCATGGTCTGAAACACCAGCGCCAGGAACAGGTACAGCGCATAGAGCAGCACACGGCGCAGATTGATCTTCGACCAAATTTCCTTCAGCATCATTCCACCACTTCGAAATCCTTGATCACATAGACCTGCACGAGCGATTCAAAGGGGCACTCCGGCTCCACCAGGCCGTACATGACCTGGCCGCCCGCCTCCGTCTGCACCGCTGTGATGCGGCCGATGACCAGGCCCTGGGGGAAGGCGCCGCCGGCGCCGGAGGTGAGCACCTCGTCGCCCACATAGATCTGCGCGCCGTCGGCCAGGTAGGTCAGCTTGGCCTGCCGTTCCTTCATCAGCGCGTACTCGCCCAGCACGATGCCGGAGGTGCCCGTGTTGCCCACGAAGGCGCCGAGGCTCATGTCCACGTCGATGACCGTGCTGACGGTGGCCCAGTTCTCGCCGATCTCCGTGATCTGTCCGACGACGGCGCCGTATTCGGTGACCACCGGGTCGCCCTGTTCGATGCCGGAGCTCGTGCCCTTGCTGATCGTGAAGGAGTGGGCCCAGTTGGAGCTCGACCAGAGCACCACCTTGGCCGATTCAAAAACATAGTCCGAGTGCTTGTCGCGGAGATTCAGCAGCTCGCGCAGCCGCTCGTTCTCCTCCGAGGCCTCGATGCCGTCGCGCGCGGCCTTCTGCGCATCGGCCAGCTGCGCGCGCAGCGATTCGTTCTCCGCGCGGATATTGTCATAGTCGTACAGGCGGTTGTAGATCGTCTCGAACCAGTTGACGGCCGAGCTGACCACCTTCTGCACGGGCGAGATCAGCACGCCGGCGGCGTTGTGCGCCACGCTGATGCGCCCGCCGCGCGTCGCCGCGCCCAGCGCGATCAGCAGCGCGACCGCCAGCACGAGCACGGCGACGCGGATCCCGTTTTTCTTCAAATACTCTCTCAAAGCAGCTCAACTCCCTGTTTCCTGAGCATCGTGCCGAGTCGGCACAGAGGCAGGCCCATGACGTTGAAAAAATCTCCCTCGATGCCGCGCACGAAGAGCGCGGCCTTGCCCTGCGCCCCGTAGGCGCCGGCCTTGTCCATCGGCTCACCGCTGTCCACATAGGCCTCGATCTCGCGTCGGCTCAGCTCACGAAAGTGAACCAGACTGCGCTCGGCCTCGCACAGCTCCGCCTCGCCGCGGATCACCGTCACCCCGGTGTAGACCTCGTGGGTCTCGCCGGAGAGCGCCTCGAGCATGGCGATCGCCTCTTCCCGGGAGCGCGGCTTGCCGTAGACGCGGCCGCGGTGCCACACGATGGTGTCTGCGCCGATGATAACGTCGTCTTTTTCGCTGAGCGCGGCGATCTCGCGCGCCTTGGCCGCGGAGAGCGCCTTGACGAGCTCCTCCGGGCCGACGCCCTCCGGCGGCCGCTCCTCCCCTTTCGCGGGGACGATGCGCAGCGCCGGCGCGCCCAGCATTTCCATCAGCTCCCGCCTTCTGGGCGACGCGGAAGCCAGAACGATGTGCATATCAGTTTTACCTCAAATTACGAATTGGTCGCGCAATAACAGCCTCAAACAATTCCGAATTGTCTATTCCACGCCGCGGTAATACAGCCCGCGGGTGAGCACGTTGGGCCGGTAGTCGGACAGGCCCATATAGCCCTTGGCCACCTCCACGCACTCGCGCGCGCTCTCGGTGGAGAACAGCATGCGCAGCCCCCAAAGGCCGGCGGAGTAGAGGTCCTCCTTCTTGTCGGCCAGATACAGCTTGTGCGCGTTGTAGATCACATTGCGGCAGCCGAACTCCTTTACCACCGGGAAGACCGAGCCCATGCGGTCGGACATCTGCGCGGGGGTCTGGCAGTTGCAGCGGCCGGCGCTCTCCTTGATGATGCACTGGTCGGACACCATGACCGGCAGCCGCCCATAGACGATCAGCTCCGTGTCCAGAGGCTTTGCCATGGCGCGGATCTGCGCCATGCGCAGCTCGAAGGAGGCGGTGGCGGACAAAAAGCCCGCGTCGCGCAGGACCTCCATCGTATAGGAGTTGAAGGCGTTGAGCCCGAAGTCGCCGCGCAGCTTCATACCGGCCCGGCGGGCCATGACCACCTGACCGAGGTTGCCGATCAGGGCTTCGTTGACGCCGTAGTCAAAGAGCTTGCCGAGCGCAGTATAGAGGATGGGCACCTGATCGTCGGTGATGACGCGCGGCAGCACGGCCACGGGCGTGGCCCCCTTGTCCAGGAAGGGGCGCAGCAGCGAGTAGTCCTCCGCCATCAGCATGGCGGGCACATAGATATAATCCGGCTTCAGCTCCGCCAGCTCCGGGGAGAGCTGCTCGGCCGCGCGCACCTGGAAGATGCGCACCGGGTCGGCGATCGCGGGGACGTTCAGCGGCATGGGCGGCTGACGGTAGCTGCGGCGCTCGGGCACCTTGGCCCGCTCCTCCGAGAGGCTGCTGATGAGGCTGCGCCTCAGCTCGTTGATCGAGGCCGCGGACACGAACAGACATTTGTCCGTCTTGGCGCGGTTTTCCGCCACATAATAGGGCGTGCCGCCGGTCTTGAGCATCTGGTCGGTGAGATACTGTTCGGTCAGGCCCTGGCGCTTGGCCGGCTCCGGCACGGGCCCGGAGGTCACGGCGCGGTGCCCGTCGTCGTCAAAGGCGATGGCCTTGATGGGCTCGCCCTGCCGGCAGACCGTGTAGAAATGGATGCCCACGCGGCGCAGCTCGCCCTCGCCGTAGGCCTTGCGGGCGGCGGCGTAGAGCTTGTCCGTGTCGGCCTCGCTCTCCTCACGCACGCCGAACATATCCTGCCTGTCGCCGGTGAAATAGCCCTGCGTAAAGCCCTGGCGCGAGAAGGTCTGCTCCAGCTTCTCCATCTCCTCGGGCGTGGGCTTGCGGTGCTCCCTGAGCACCTTGGAATAGACCCCGGTGACGATGGCCGTGTACTCGGGCCGCTTCATGCGCCCCTCGATCTTGAGGCTGGCGACGCCGGCGTCCTCCAGCTCCTGCAGGTGCTCGACGAGGCAGTTGTCCTTGAGCGAGAGCGGATAGTCGTCCATCCTCCCGCCCAGTGAATACTGCAGACGGCAGGGCTGGGCGCACATGCCCCGGTTGCCGCTGCGGCGGCCGACGAGGCTGGACAGATAGCACTGGCCGGAATGGCAGAAGCAAAGCGCGCCGTGCACGAAGACCTCCGTCTCCACGCTGCTGTGCTTCGTGATGAAGCGGATCTGCTCCAAGCTCAGCTCACGGGCGAGCACGACGCGGGTCATGCCCATCTCGGCCGCGGCTTCCACGCCGGAGAGATTGTGGATGCTCATCTGCGTGCTGGCGTGCAGCGGGATATCCGGCAGGGAGCGCCGGACCACGGAGGCGAAGCCCAGGTCCTGCACGATCAGCCCGTCGACCCCCAGCGCGGAGGCCAGACGCGCCGCGTCCAGCGCCGCGCTCATCTCCCGGTCGTTGACGAGGGTGTTGAGCGTCAGGTAGACCTTGCAGCCGCGGATGTGGCAGTAGCGCACCGCTTTTTCCAGCTCTTCCGCTGTGAAGTTTTTAGCGCCGCGGCGGGCGTTGAAATCCCCCATCCCCAGATAGACCGCGTCCGCGCCGTTCTGGACAGCGGCGATGACGGTTTCCGGAGAGCCCGCGGGCGAGAGCAGTTCGATCATTCTTTTTATCTCCTAAAAGCGTCTGTCTTCTGACAGAGCTGCCGATAGCATTACAAGGTATTATATCACAGTATAGCCTATTGCGACAAGTCAATTTTGATGGTATAATGTGTTTCCAAAGAAAATTAACATTTCCCGGAAACGCCTGTTTCCGAAAGAAGGAACGCTGTCATGTCCGATCGAAGCCTCTCTCTGCCCGCCGCCGAGGTGGAAAAGCTCCTGGCCTTTCCAAACGGCGATCTGGCGCTCTATTATCTTTATATCCGCCTGCGGGGCACGGACGATGTGCAGCGCGCCGCGCGGGAGCTGCAACGCACGCCGCAGCAGCTGGAGACCGCCCGCCGCCAGCTCGCCTTTTTGGGCCTTCTGCCGGGCGCGGAGGCCAAGGCGCCGGACAAGCCCCTGCCGCCGGCCGACGAGCTGCCGGAATACACGGCGGAGGAGCTGGTGCGCCGCTCTTCGGAGGACGGGAGGCTCTCCCACGTTTTCCGCGAGGCCGAACAGGTCTTCGGCCGCAAGCTCTCCGGCGCCGATATGCGCACGCTCTGCGGCATGTACGACCATCTCGCCCTGCCGGCCGAGGTCATCTGCGAGCTGCTGCACTACTGCGCGGAAGAAGCCGCCTCCCGGCGGCAGCGGCTCTCGGCGCGCGCCGTTGAAAAAGAGGCCTATCGCTGGAACGATCTGGAGGTCCTGACGCTGGAGCAGGCCGAGGAACACATCCGCGCCCAGCGCGCCCGACAGGACGCCATACGCCGTGTGCTGCCCGTGCTCGGCATCCACGACCGGCAGCCGGTCGCCACGGAGAAGAAATACATCGGCGCCTGGCTGGACATGGGCTTCGACGAGGACGCGATCGCCCTCGCGTATGACCGCACGGTGACGCAGATCCACAAATTCAACTGGAACTATATGGACAAGATCCTGCTCGACTGGCACGGCCGGAGGCTGCACACGCGCGAGGAGATCGAGGCCGGCATCCGGCGCGCCCCGCGCCGTGCGCAGCCCGGTACCGCGGCGCAGAGCGCCGGGGCCACGGAAGAGGATTACGTTTTCCCCGATAAGCTCTAAGGAGGCTCTGACATGGCATACGACGGAAAGCTGCTGGCCCGGGCGCGTCGGCGTCTGGAGGAGCGGCGCATCGAAAACGAGGCTGAACGGCAGCGCCGGACGGAGCAGGTATATGCCCGCGTCCCGGAGCTGCAGTCGATCGACGCGCAGCTGCGCCGCCAGATGGCGGAGCTCGCCCGCCTCGCGCTGAGCCATCCGGCCGATCTGAACGAGCGCCTTTCGGCGCTGCGCAGCGCCAATCTGGACTGTCAGATGCGGCGGGCGGAGCTGCTGACGGAGCACGGCTGGCCGCTGGACTATCTGGACGAGATCGTCAGCTGTCCCCTCTGCCGCGACAGCGGCATGGTGGACGGCCAGGTCTGCGGCTGCCTGAAAAAGCTCTACAACCAGGAGCTGACGCGCGAGCTCGGCACGCTGCTGCAGCACGGGGACGAGAGCTTTGAGCGCTTCGATCTGAGCTATTACAGCGAAACGCCCCTCGAGGGAGACAGCATCGCGCCGCGGCGCGCCATGAGCAACATCCTGCGGGTGTGCCGCCAATTTGCCGACAGCTTCCCCGACGTGAACAGCAACCTGCTTTTCCAGGGAAATCCCGGTCTCGGCAAGACCTATCTGTCGGCCTGTATCGCCCGCGTCGCGGCCGAAAAGGGCTGCTCGGTCTGCTACGACTCCGCCGCGGCCGCCTTCGAGGCCTTCGAGCAGCAGCGCTTCGCGCGGGATCCCGAGACGGCGGAGGCCGCCGCGCTGCGCGTCAAGCGCATGCTCGACTGCGATCTGATGATCCTTGACGACCTCGGCACCGAGATGATCACCTCGCTGACGATGAGCGCGCTCTATACGCTGCTCAATACGCGCCTGACCCGGAAAAAGCCGATCATCATCAGCACGAACCTCACGGACGAGCAGCTCCAGCAGTGCTACACCGCTCAGATCTGCTCGCGTCTGAAGGGCGAGTTCCTGCACCTGCGCTTTATCGGACAGGACATCCGTTTACTGAAATAAAGGAGGCTTCCCCATGCAGCATGAGATCACGCGCGTCATCCCCCTGCTCGACGAGCACGGGGATCTGACCGAACCGGGCTACGCCAAAAAGCTCCTGCCGGTCTACCGCCGCCGCGACGTACACGCCGGCAAAAGCCGCATCAAGGAATGGGACTACTACCTGATCTCCAACGGCCGCTTCGCCCTCGCCCTCACGGTGGCGGACAACGGCTACATGGGGATGGACTCCGTCTCCCTGCTGGATTTCGAAGAGGTCTGGGAGATCACCAAGAGCCCGATGAACTGGCTGCCCTTCGGCAAGCTCCACATGCCGGAGAGCTCCGTTCAGGGCGACGTCCGCCACGGCGGGAAGGATCACAGCCTCTCCTTTGAAAACGACGGTGCCGGCCGCCGCGTGCTCACCGCGCGCATGGCCGATTTCGGCCCGGAGGGCGAGCTGAGCGCCGAGATCGAGCTGACGGACGAGCCGGAGGAGAGCATGGTCATCTGCACGCCCTTCGACAAGCCCGGCCACTTCTATTTCAACCAGAAGATCAACTGCATGCGCGCCCGCGGCGAGGTGCGCTACGGCAGCCGCGTCTACCGCTTCGACCCGGCCGAGAGCTTCGCCGTGCTCGACTGGGGCCGCGGCGTGTGGACCTATCACAACACCTGGTACTGGGGCTCGGCCTCGTATGTGGTGGACGGCGTGCCCTTCGGCTTCAACATCGGCTACGGCTTCGGCGACACCTCGGCCGCGACGGAGAACATGCTGTTCTACAACGGCAAGGCGCACAAGCTCAACCATGTGAAGTTCCACATCCCCGGCGAGGAGAAGGACTTTCTCTCCCCCTGGCGCTTCAGCTCCGACAACGGGCGCTTCGAGATGGACTTCGTTCCGGTGCTCGACCGCGCCAGCTGCACGGATTTCAAGGTCCTCAAATCCGACCAGCATCAGGTCTTCGGCCGCTTCACCGGCCGCGCGGTCCTCGACGACGGGACGGAGCTGCAGATCAAAGACCTCCCCGGCTTCGCCGAGAAGGTCGAAAACAAGTGGTAAACAAGTAACGGGAGTGAAAAGCGTTGCTTTTCACTCCCGCAGTTTTTATTCTTCAGTCTTCAGCCGATGCGCTCTTCCGTCTGTCGTACGCGTCCCGCGTGATCCGCAGCGCGACCAGGCCTTTATCGCGGCCGGTCTCCCGGAAGCCGCAGGCGAGGTGCGTCCGCAGCGCGGCGATGCGCGTCTCCTCGAAGCGGTTGCGGACCTCCTCCGCGCCGAGCGCCTCGAAGGCCTGCGCCAGCAGCAGCCGCAGCGCCTCCTCCGCATAGCCCTGTCCGCGATACCGCGCCTCCAGCACGATGCCCATGTCATAGTGCGCCGAGCGCGGCGCGCGGCGGAGGTTCACTTCTCCGAGGAAAGCGCCGTCGGCGCGGCGGACGATGTAGGCGTACCAGCGCTCCGGCTCCGCGCCGACGAACCAGTCGTACCAGTCCCGCCACGCGCTCTCCGGAAAGTCGATGCAGCCGGTGTCCGAGTGGTAGCCGTCGAAGGCCTCATAGCCCCGGTCGTAGGCCATCGTCTCCGGGTCGGACAGGAGCCTCTGCCGGTAGCTCAGCTCCTCAAAGAACGGCACATGCAGCAGCAGTCTCTCCATGCTCACAGCTCCAGTCTGAGGTAGATCGCCTCGGTCATGGGGCTGTCGTTGTACTGCGGGATCTCCTCGAAGCCGAGGCTGCGGTAGAGCGCGACGGCCTCCGTCAGGAAGGGCAGGGTGTCGAGCAGCATCTCCCGATAGCCGATCTCCCGCGCGTCGGCGATGATCCGCTCGCTGAGAAGCCGCCCCAGGCCGCGGCCGCGAAAGGCCGGACGGACGTACAGGCGCTTGAGCTCGCAGCGCGTCGCGTCCAGGGGGTGCAGCGCGATGCAGCCGGCGGCCTCGCCGCCGCAAAGCGCGAGAAGCAGCCGCCCGCCGGGCCCGCCGTATTTCCGCTCAAGGTGGAGCAGCTCGTCGTCGTAGCGCTGCAGCGCCAGATAGGCGGCGAAGCTCGCGTCGCCCGCGACGAGCATGGCCGTGTATTCGTCAAACAGCGCCGCGATCTCGCGCGGATGCTCCAGGCCGGAGACGAAGGAAACGTCCATGACCGGCTCCTTTCAAATTTGAGTTTATCGAGGCGATAGCCCCCTTGCCTAAAGGGGGGTGGCCGAGCGAAGCGAGGTCGGGGGGATATAAAAACGCCCCGCCATATCATCGTGCAGCGACCGACAGAATCCCCCAGTCGCCTGCGGCGACAGCCCCCTTTAGGCAAGGGGGCCTTAGCT
>JAFRLZ010000090.1 GCA_017430985.1 Oscillospiraceae bacterium | reverse complement strand
GGCCCCCTTGCCTAAAGGGGGCTGTCGCCGGAGGCGACTGGGGGATTCTGTCGGTCGCTGCACGATGGTATGGCGGGGCGTTTTTATATCCCCCCGACCTCGCTTCGCTCGGCCACCCCCCTTTAGGCAAGGGGGGCTATCTCCCCGATAAACTCAAATTTGAAACCCGAGGATGTTCACACATCCTCGGGTTTTTCAGTCAGTCTGTTCCGGGTAGAACAGGTCTATGTATTCGTCCAGGGTCAAGCCCAGCTCCCAGATCTGCTGCGCGGCCTCCTGACCGACGTAGCGGTAGTGCCAGGGCACATAGTCCGCGCCGGTCGCCTCGCGCTTCCCCTCCGGATAGCGCAGGATGAAGCCGCGGCGCCAGGCGTTTTCCGCCAGCCACGCCTGCATGGCCGACGCGCCCTGCTCCCCGTCCGGGAGCGCCGGGTCGATCAGATCGACCGCCAGACCCAGCTCGTGCTCGCTGTAGCCCGGCCGCTGGACTGTCTTGGCGGCCTCCGCATCGGCGGCCTCCTCGCTCAGCCCCTCGGCGAGCAGCTCGCTTCGCCGCGCCTCGAAGCGCTCGCTCTGCAGGGCGCGCGTGACGAGCGCCTCCCGGATCTCCGGGGAAAAGCCCGCGCGGCGGCAGTCGTCCAGCAGCAGCTGCAGCTCGCCCGCGCAGCGGACGTCGAGCATCCAGCCCTCGTCCATAAGCTCGTATTCCTGCTGCCGGTCGTCCGGCGCGGGGTGCTCGGCGTTGACGAGCGTCAGCAGCTCCAGGTTTTTCCCGCGCGCGGCCCAGCGGCTCGCCCGCAGGCCCAGGAACAGGAGGATGAGCGCCGCGATCAGCACCAGGCCGATCACCAGCGCGAGCAGGCCGCGCCTGTTTTTCAGCGGTTTCTTTTTCGTCTCGTTCAACAGCGCCCCTCCTTCCGGTCTCGTTCGATCATATTCTGCATTATACCGCAAAAAGCGGCGTGTTTGTACCCTTTTCCATAAAGTTTAATAATTGTTAGGATTTACAGCGCCAGGACGCCCAGGTGCTCCAGCAGGATCTTCAGCCCGATCAGGATCAGGATGACGCCGCCGGCGATCTCGGAGGCGGCCTTGAAGCGCGTGCCGAAGGCCGCGCCGATGTAGATGCCCGCGCCGGAGAGCAGGAAGGTCGTCACGCCGATCAGCCCAGCCGAGGGCAGGAGCTTCGCCTGCAGGAAGGCGAAGGTCACGCCGACGGCCAGCGCGTCGATGCTGGTGGCCACGGCGAGCAGCAGCATGGTCTTCGCGCCGTAGTCGTCGTTGAGCTCGTCGGCCTCCTTGAAGGCCTCGCAGATCATGCCGGCGCCGATGGCTGCCAGAAGCACGAAGGCGATCCAGTGGTCGATGCTCTGGATGAGCGCCTCGAAGCGCGCGCCGAGCAGATAGCCGATCACCGGCATCAGAAACTGAAACCCGCCGAACCAGAGGCCCGCCAGCAGCGCGTGGCGCGGCTTCACCTTCCGGGTGCCGAGACCCTTGCAGATCGACACCGCGAAGGCGTCCATGCTCAGCCCGACGGCGATCAGCAGCAGTTCCCAAAAATCCATGACAGAGCTCCTTTGTTGCGGCAATATGGTAGCTTAGCGGATACGAACGCCGCCCGGGAAAACCGGCCGGGGTCCGTATTTACTAAGCCTAGAGCAAATTTACAAAAAAGTCAAGGACTGCGGCCGTTTCTCTGTTATGATTGAGACGTATGAATGGGCAAACTTGTTCCAGACGACTTGAAAAGGAGGACGCGACAATGCAGGAGGTACTTGAATTTCTGAAGCAGGCAGGCGCCTATTATCTGGCGACGAACGAGGGCGGGCAGCCGCACGTTCGCCCCTTCGGCACCATCCATCTCTATGACGGCAAGCTCTATTTCCAGACGGGTAAGGTGAAGGCGGTCTCGCGGCAGCTGCACGCCGATCCGCGGCTGGAGATCTGCGCCATGCTGGCGGGCCGCTGGCTGCGCGTGACGGCCAGCGCCGTGGAGGACGACCGGCGCGAGGCGCGCGTGAGCATGCTCGAGGCCTATCCCGCGCTGAAGGGGATGTACGATCCGGACGACGGGAACACCGAGGTCTGGTATCTGCGCAAGGCGACGGCCACCTTCTATTCCTTCACCGAGCCACCGCGTACGGTGACGTTCTGAGGAAAAACGGGAGCATATCGCTGTCATTGCGAGGAGGGCGCAGCCCGACGCGGCAATCCGTATTTCCCAAACGCCATGATTTTCTGGCCTTTTGACAGAACGGATTCCCACGGCCAGTGTGCGCACCGGCCTCGGAATGACAGTCTTGAGGTTTGTCTAAACATTGAAAGGAGACGGGATTTCCCCCGTCTCCTTTTCTATAAACCAAAGACTGCAAACTATTTCTTCTTCTTTCCGAAGATGCCGTTCGTTTTGATGCCGCTGTTGTCGAGATCGCCCATCGAGGCCGCGAACTGCCGCAGCAGCTCCTTCTGCGAGCTCGTCATGTTCTTCGGCACCGCGACGTTCACCGACACGAACTGATCGCCCCGGCCGCCGCCCCGCAGATAGGGGATGCCCTTGCCGCGCAGCCGGAAGACCGCGCCGGGCTGCGTGCCCTCGGGGATCGTCAGCTTCACGCGGCCGTCGAGCGTGGGGACCTCGATCTCCGCGCCGAGCGCCGCCTGCGCGTAGCTGATGTCCTGCTCGAGCAGCACGGAGTTGCCGTCGCGCTCAAAGCGGGCGTGCGGGCGCACGATCACGCTCACCAGCAGGTCGCCCTGCGGCCCGCCGTTCGAGCCCGCGCTGCCCTGCCCGCGCAGGGAGATGGTCTGTCCGTCGTCGATGCCGGCGGGGACGCTGACGTTCACCTTGTGCTGGCGGCGGACGCTGCCCATGCCGCGGCAGCTCGGGCAGGGCTGGTGGATGATCCGGCCGGTGCCGCGGCACTTGCTGCACGGCCCGGTGGACTGCGCCATGCCGAAGGGCGTGCGCTGCGTGGTGCGCACGGTGCCGCTGCCCTTGCAGTCGGGGCAGACCTCCGGCGTGGTGCCGGGGGCGCAGCCGCTGCCCTTGCAGGCGTCGCACGGCTCTACGCGCGCCACGGTGACGTCCTTCTTGCAGCCGAAGGCCGCCTCCTCGAAGCTGACGCTGACGGTGGCGCGGATGTTCTCGCCCCGGCGCGGCGCGTTGGGGTTGGAGCGCGTGCCGCCGCCGAAGCCGAAGATGTCCCCGAAGATATCGCCCAGGTCGCCGAAGCCGCCGAAACCGCCGAAGCCGTCGAAGCCCGCGCCGCCGAAGCCGGCGCTCGGGTCGAAAGCCGCGTGGCCGTACTGGTCGTACTTGGCGCGCTTGTCGTCGTCGGAGAGGATCTCGTAGGCCTCGTTGATCTCCTTGAAGCGCTCCTCGGCGGCCTTGTCGCCGGGGTGCAGGTCGGGGTGGTTGGCCTTGGCCAGCTTTCTGTATGCTTTTTTGATCTCCTCGGCGGAGGCCCCCTTCTGGAGCCCCAGCACCTCGTAGTAATCCCGTTTTTCAGACATGTCGTCGTCGCAAAGTCCGCTCGTCTCCGTTTTCGCCCGTCACATATGTGCCGCGCAAAAACTGCGCTCGCTCCCTTGCTCCTCCTCTCCGGTCCGAACCCGCTGGCGCTGGGCTTCGGCCCGGGTTATAGAGCGCTGCGGAGCCGCCGTTGAGCGGCTCCGCTTGCTGAAAAGTATAAACTAAAATCTTAAAACTTACTTTTTGTCGTCGTCGACTACGGTGTAGTCGGCGTCGTAGTAGTCCTGGCCGCCCGCGCCGCCGCCGGGATTGGGGCCGCCCTGGGTCGGGTCGAAGCCTTGGCCCTGCGCGCCCGCGGCCTGGTACATCTTCTCGCTGACCTTGTAGAAGGCCTGCGTCAGCTCCTCGGTGGCGTGCTTGATGGCGGCCGTGTCGGTGCCGGTCAGCGCGCTCTTGAGGCTCTGCAGCTTGCTCTCGACCTCGCTCCTGTCGGCCGGATCGAGCTTGTCGCCCATCTCCTGCAGGGTCTTCTCGGTCTGGTAGACCATCTGATCGCCCTGGTTGCGGGTGTCGATCTCATCCTTGCGCCGGGCGTCCTCGGCGGCGTACATCTCGGCCTCCTTGACGGCCTTGTCGATGTCCTCCTTGGACATGTTGGTGGAGGAGGTGATGGTGATGTGCTGCTCCTTGCCGGTGCCGAGGTCCTTTGCCGAGACGTTCACGATGCCGTTGGCGTCGATATCGAAGGTGACCTCGATCTGCGGCACGCCGCGGCGCGCCGGGGCGATGCCGTCAAGCTGGAAGCGGCCGAGGCTCTTGTTGTAGGCGGCCCTCTCGCGCTCGCCCTGCAGGACGTTGACCTCGACGGAGGTCTGGTTGTCCGCGGCGGTGGAGAAGACCTGGCTCTTCTTGG
>JAFRLZ010000089.1 GCA_017430985.1 Oscillospiraceae bacterium | reverse complement strand
GCTCGGCCACCCCCCTTTAGGCAAGGGGGGCTATCTCCCCTGCAAACTTCCATTTTCCGTACTTCCCAATCAACCCGACAAGAACAGGGGCTCCCCGGCGGGGAGCCCCTGTTCCTGTTTTTTTATTGTGTCACTTTCTCGCGGTGCCGAAGAGGCCGCGGATGATGCTCGTCGCGCCCGAGCGCATGACGCTGCGCAGGGCGTTGGAGGCGGCGCGCTTGGCGATCGTGCCGGCCGAGGCGGTCTTGCCGCCGGTCACGGTGTTGACGATGTTCGTGGTCACGGAGCTGGCCACGCTGCTCGCGGCGTTCTGGGCGGCGCGCTCGAAGATCTTTTTCTTCTTGGCGGCCTCCTTCTCGGCCTCCTTGGCGGCGCGGGCGGCCTCCTTCTCGGCGGCCTTCGCGGCGGCGGCGGCTTCCTTCTCGGCGGCCTTCGCGGCGGCGGCGGCTTCCTTCTCGGCGGCCTTCGCGGCGGCGGCGGCCTCCTTCTCGGCGGCCTTCGCGGCGGCGGCGGCCTCGGCCTCCTCCTGGCGCAGGCGCTCGAGCTCGGCGTTGGCGCGCATCAGGATCTCATAGGCGCTCTCGCGGTCGACGCCCTGGCGGTACTTGAGCTCGAACTCGTCGGAGGCGATGATCGCCTTCACCACGTCCTCGTCGGCCGCGCCCATCAGGCTCTGCGGCGGCAGGATGTTCGCGCGCTCGACGATGCTGGGCACGCCGTACTCGTCGAGGAAGCTGACGAGCGCCTCGCCCACGCCGAGCTCCATCAGCACGGACTCGGAGTCGAAGGCCTCGTTGACGCGGAAGGCCTTGGCGGCGGCGCGCACGGACTTCATCTCGGCCGGGGTGTAGGCGCGCAGTGCGTGCTGCACGCGGTTACTCAGCTGCGCGAGGATCGCGTCGGGGATGTCCGAGGGGCTCTGGCTGATGAAGTACACGCCCACGCCCTTGGAGCGGATGAGCTTGATGACCTGCTCGAGCTTCATGACGAGGGCCTTGTTGGCGTCCTTGAACAGGAGGTGCGCCTCGTCGAAGAAGAAGACCATGCGCGGCTTGTCGAGGTCGCCGACCTCGGGCAGCTTCTCGTAGAGCTCGGTGAGCATCCAGAGCAGGAAGGTGGAGTAGACCAGCGGGCTCTGGATGAGGCGGCGGCTGGAAAGCACGTTGATGTAGCCGCGGCCCTGGCCGTCGGTGCGGATCCAGTCGCGGATGTCGAGGCCCGGCTCGCCGAAGAAGAGCTCGCCGCCCTCGCTCTCAAAGGCGAGCAGCGCGCGCTGGATGGCGCCGACGCTGGCGGCGGAGACGTTGCCGTAGAGCGTGGTGTACTCGGCGCGGTTGTCGCCGACGTACTGCAGCATGGCGCGCAGGTCCTTGAGGTCCAGGAGCAGCAGGCCGTTGTCGTCGGCCACGCGGAAGACGATGTTCAGCACGCCGGTCTGGATCTCGGTCAGGCCGAGCAGGCGGCCGAGCAGGGTCGGGCCCATCTCGCTGACGGTGACGCGCACGGGGGTGCCGATCTCGCCGAAGATATCCCAGAAGCGGGTGGGATAGCTCTTGAGCTCAAAGCCCTCGAGGCCGAAGCGCTCGATGCGGCCGCGGATGTTGTCGGTATCCGCGCCGGGGCGGCACATACCGGTCAGATCGCCCTTCACGTCCGCGAAGAACACGGGCACGCCCATATCGGAGAAGGCCTCGGCCATGACCTTCATGGTGATGGTCTTGCCTGTGCCGGTCGCGCCGGCGATGAGGCCGTGGCGGTTGGCCATGTTCGGGAGCAGGTAAAGGTTTTTATCGGATCTGGCGATCCAGAGTTTGTTGTCTTTGAGCATGAGGACGCCTCCTTCATATTTATCTGATGGTATCATACCACAGTTTCTTGTGGGGTACAATAAAATTATCCCCGTTTAGACGCAATTTTTCCGTATTGAGTTGCGCCGGGAACTGTGGTATCCTTGATTTGTCCCAAACGACAGAGAGAAAGGGGCCTTCCCGTGAAACAGCGCTTCACCTCCGCCATCATCCTGCTGACGATCACCTTCGGCTGCATCCTGCTGTCCGAGCCGACGCGCGTGCTGTTCTTCGCCGTCGCCGGATTGCTGTGCAGCTACGAGCTCAGCCGCAATCTGGAAAAGCTGGAGATCTACTGCTGCGCCTGGGTCATGTATACCCACATGGCGCTGCAGGCGGTTCTCACGCTGCTGCACGCCGAGGCGGTCTTCTGCATCGCGGCGCTCTCGCTGGCGATCTATCTGGCCATGTTCTCCGGCATCCTCCACAAAAAGGTCTCCGGTCCGGGCGCGTTCTACACGGTCTCGGGCGTGGCCTATCCGGGCTTCCTCTTCGTGCTGCTCATGCGCATCAGCGTCACGCCGCTCTGGAAGGAGACTCTGCTGATGGCCGCGGCCGCCACCTGGATCTGCGACAGCGCTGCCCTCTTCGGCGGCATCCGCCTCGGCAAACACAAGCTCGCGCCGGAGGTCTCCCCGCACAAGAGCGTGGAGGGCGCGGTCTGCGGAGCGCTCTCGTCGCTGCCCGTGGGCTGGGTCATGTCCCTCATCTTCCCGGCCTATCCCCTCTGGGTCTGCCTGCTGACGGCCTTCCTCGCCTCCTCGCTGGGGCAGATGGGCGATCTGGCGGAATCCCTCGTCAAGCGCATGATCGGCGTCAAGGACTTCTCCAACCTCATCCCCGGCCACGGCGGGATGTTCGACCGGGCGGACAGTCTCCTCTTCTCCATCCCGACGACCTACCTCTGCCTGGAGCTTGCGCAGCGCTTCATCCTGTGACCGCTGCATAGTTGAGGTTGCAGGGGCGTTTAAATCGGATGATGGTGGGGGCGATACCTTCATCGCCCCGCATGAACAGGTATCTTTTCCGCGGGCCGATGAGGGCATCGGCCCCTACGGTTAAAAAACCAACATCCCACTAACCTCCCGTTTATCAAAGGAGCCTTCATGAACACTTCCTCCCTTCCCTCCCGGCCCGCGCTGCTGATCGTCAACCCCGTCTCCGGTCAGAAGCGCGTGCTGCGCGTCCTGCCGGACGTCGTCCGTTCTCTCATGGACGCGGGCTACCTCGTCACGCTCTGCGTCACCTCCCGCCGCGGCGAGGCGACGGAGCTGGCCGAGGCGTTCGGCGGCCGCTATGAGCTGGTCTGCTGCGCCGGAGGCGACGGCACGCTCAACGAAACGCTGACGGGTCTGGCCCGCGCCGGGCAGCGCGTGCCGCTCGGCTATATCCCCTGCGGCAGCACGAACGACTTTGCCGCCTCGCACGGCCTGTCCTCCGATCCGGCGGAGGCCGCGGCCAACATCGCCTCCGGGCGCAGCCGCCGCTACGACGTGGGCCGCTTCTGCGGCAGCAGCTTCTTCTCCTACGTCGCGGCCTTCGGCGCTTTTTCCTGGCTGAGCTACACCACCGACCAGACCGCCAAGAACCTGCTCGGCCACACGGCCTACATCCTCGACGGCATCAAGGATCTGCCCAAGGTCAAGCCCTATCGCCTGCGCCTGTCGGCGGACGGCGCCGTGTACGAGGGAGATTTCCTCTTCGGCGCGGTGTGCAACACCCTGTCCATCGCGGGCACGCTCACGCTGCCGGAGGATCAGGTCGGCAGCTGCGACGGCGTGTTCGAGGTGCTGCTCGTGCGCAACCCCAAGACCCTCGCGGAGTTCCAGGAGCTCGTCACGGGCCTGCTGACGCAGGACTACTCCTCGCCGCTGCTGGAGTTTTTCCACACGAAGACGCTCGACGTCGACTGCCCCGCCGACCTCGACTGGACGGTGGACGGCGAATTCCCCGGCCACTTCGACCATGTGCACATCGAGCCGCTCCCCGGCTTCCTGGAGCTGGTCGGCTGAACGCGCGATACAATATAAAAAATAACAGGTCTGCAAACCCTCGTTTGCAGACCTGTTTTGTCGTTTTTTGCAGGCGCTTACTGTACGCTCTCCTGATAGTCCTTGATATGGGCCAGAACGGTTTCGACGTCGAGCCCGTGTACGGCGCAGGCCTCCTCCAGCGACTCGCCGACGGAGGACGGGCAGCCGACGCAGTGCATCCCGCACTGCATCAGGATATAGGCGATGCCCATGTCGTACTCCAGCATTTCACCGATCAGAGTCTCTTTCGTGATCTCCATGTTTCTCCTCCTTTCCCGCTTCCATTCCCTATTAGTATAACAGGAATTAGAGATTTGACAAGAGCTATTTTTTCCTCTCGGACGATCGGGGATTTCCCGCCCGCCTTCGCGCTCTTTTTCACAAGATATAGTGTATGGTATGGCCGTGACCACAACATAAAGGAGGAGATCCCATGCAAGCACTGCGAAGCCGCCCCGGGGTCCGGCGGGGCGGGATCCTCTATCTGCGCACGGACGAGATCGGCGCGAGCCCGGTGCAGCCGCGCAAGAGCTTTGACGAGGACGCGCTGCGGGAGCTGAGCGAGAGCATCCGCAGCTACGGCGTCCTCAACCCGCTGACGGTCCGGCTGCGGGGCGGGCGCTACGAGCTCGTAGCGGGCGAGCGGCGGCTGCGCGCGGCGAAGCTGGCGGGGCTGCGCGAGGTGCCCTGCATCCTGGTGGACGTGAGCATGGAGGACGCGAGCCTGATCGCGCTGGTGGAGAACCTGCAGCGGAAGGATCTGGACTTCGTGGAGGAGGCCAACGGCATCCGCCAGCTCATCATGACCTTCGGCATGCGCCAGGAGGAGGCCGCGCGGCGCATCGGCAAGTCGCAGTCGGCGGTCGCCAACAAGCTGCGCCTGCTGCGGCTGACGCCGGACGTGCTGGACGCGCTGCTCGCCAACGGCCTCAGCGAGCGGCACGGCCGCGCGCTGCTGCGCCTGACGGGGGCGGACGCCCAGCGGGCGGCGCTGCGCCACATCATCGAAAACGACTTGAACGTGGCCGCGACCGACGCCTATATCGACGCGCTGCTCCGGGAGCCGGAGGAGCAACCGGACGATCCGGAGGAAGAGGCGGCGGAGGGCCGGAAGGAGGGTCCGCGCCGGGCGCTGATCCTCAAGGACGTGCGCGTCTTCCTCAACAGCCTGACGCGCAGCATCGACGTGATGAAGCAGGGCGGCATCGACGCCGATCTCAGCCGCGAGGAGACCGCGGACGCGCTCATCCTCACCATCTCCATCCCCAAGGCCCGCGCCGCGCAGGGCGCGCAGACATAAAGCGCGCCCCCTCTGCATAATATGACATAGCCGATTGCGTAACTCGCAAACAAGCTTGGTTTTTCTCCCCGAAGGGAATCGAAATCGTTTTTGAGGCGGCTTTGCCGTCTCAAAAACACCCTGAGGCGAGCCAAGCGAGCCCTCGCGCCGACCAAACGCGGCTTATCCCTCGTAAGCCGCGCGCGATAAGCGCGAGCCCTCCATTGCGAAACGAGTTTCGCAATGGATAAAGGAGAGGGGGCTTTTTCATGATCGGCTATTTTTCCGAGCTGCGCTATAAGGAGGTCATCGACGTGCACACGGGCTTCCGCCTCGGCTACGTCTGCGACGCGGAATTCGACGACGCGGAGGGGCGGCTCTGCTCGCTCGTCACGCCCGGCCGGGCAAAGCTCTTCGGCCTGCTCGGGCGCGAGGACGACTACGTCCTGCCCTGGGGCAGCATCGTGCGCATCGGCAGCGACATCGTGCTCGTGGACATCCAGGAGAGCGTCCAGCGCCGCAAGCGCCCGAAACGCAGCTGGCTGTAAGGACGATGGATTCGTCAAATTTGAGTTTATCGCTGCGACAGCCCCCCTTGCCTAAAGGGGGGTGGCCGAGCGAAGCGAGGTCGGGGGGATATAAAAACGCCCCGCCATATCATCGTGCAGCGACCGACAGAATCCCCCAGTCGCCTGCGGCGACAGCCCCCTTTAGGCAAGGGGGCCTTAGCT
>JAFRLZ010000088.1 GCA_017430985.1 Oscillospiraceae bacterium | reverse complement strand
GGATCACCTGCCTTCCGCAGTGGTAATATACCACAAAAAGAGTAGGAATTAACGGGCTCCCGCCCCGTCCCGCTGTGCATTTTTTGCACAGCGGGACGCCGACCCCTACAAGCAGAAACGTCCGTTCCCGTCGTAGGGGCGGCTATCAGCCGCCCGCAGACACGGCGCGGATCCGGCGGGAGGGGCAAGCCCCTCCCCTACGGCGAAACCCGACGACGCGTTGTGCAAAAACTGCACAACGCTTTTTCATTTTCCCTCTTGCTTTATCACGCTAATGTGTTATCATGCTAACATATTAAACTCCCAAGGAGGACAAGGACATGAAAAAGCTGCTTTGCGCGCTGCTCGCGCTGACGATGCTCTTCGCGCTCGCCGCCTGCGGACAGCAGGCCGCCCCCGCGGAGAAGACGAAATTCATCATGGGCATCGACCCGGAGTACCCGCCCTTCAGCTATCTGGGCGACGACGGCAGCTACACCGGCTTCGACGTGGAGATCTGCCGGGCCGTCTGCGACTATCTCGGCTGGGAGCTGGAGATCTTTGCCGTGAACTGGGATGAGAAGCTGGTGCAGCTCGACTCCTTCGAGTGCGACTGCGTGTGGTCCGGCATGACCATCCTCGACTCGATGAAGGAGGCCGGCTACGTGATCTCCGCCCCCTACTACGACAGCACCCAGGTGCTGGTCGTGAAGGCGGACAGCGGCTTCGACTCCTCGGCGGATCTGGCCGGGAAGATCGTGGCGGTGCAGCTGGGCACCTCCGGCGAGGCGCTGCTGGCCGGCGACCTGGCCAAGCTCTCCGCGACCTTCGGCAGCGTCATGACCTGCAACAGCTTCCTGACCTGCTTCACCGAGCTCGAGGGCGGCGCCTGTGACGCGGTGTTCGTCGACATGCCCGTCGCAGCCAAGTACGTCGCCGACAACGCCGGCCTGAAGATCATCGACGAGAACCTCGGCGCCGAGCAGTACGGCATCGCCTTCCGCTCCGGCGACGCGGAGCTGTGCGCCCAGGTCGAAAAGGCCCTCCAGGCTCTGGTCGACAACGGCACCTACGCCGAGATCGCCGCGAAAGAGGACTACGCCGAGATCGTGAACAACCTCCTCTTCCTCAACAAATAAAGTTCCCCCTGTATCCCCCCCATATAAAAGCATCCCGGAGGCGCGGCGCATCGCGCCTCCGGGGCATTCTATGTTTGGAACGAGGGTCCCCCTATGTCCTTGATGACCATGATCGTCAAGATGAGCGAAGGTCTGGGCAAGACCTGCGCCATCTTTTTTCTGACGCTGCTCTTCTCGCTGCCGCTGGGTATGCTCGTGGCGCTGCTGCGCATGAGCCGGCTGAAGGCCGTCTCCGCGGTCACGCGCTTTTTCATCACGGTGCTCCGCGGCACCCCGCTGATGCTGCAGCTGCTTGCGGTCACCTACGGGCCGTACTACCTGTTCGGCGCCGGCGTGGCCCGCAACAAGCTGATCCCGGTCGTGATCGCCTTCGCCGTCAACTACGCGGCCTACTTCGCCGAGATCTACCGCGGCGGCATCGAGTCGATCTCCGTCGGGCAGTACGAGGCCGCGGCGGTCCTGGGCTATTCCAGGGCCCAGACCTTCCTGCGCATCATCCTGCCGCAGGTGGTCAAGCGCATCATGCCGAGCGTCACGAACGAGGTGGTGACGCTGGTGAAGGACACCTCCATCGCCTTCACTGTCTCGTACCAGGAGATGTTCACCATCGGCAAGCAGATCGCGAATTCCGAGACCAGCTTCGTGCCCTTTCTGGTCGCCGGCGTGTTCTATTATCTCTTCAACGCGATCGTGGACGCCGTGATGGGCCGGATCGAGAAGCGGCTCGATTACTATCGCTGAGGAGGGAGAGCGCATGGCAGACGAGATCTTCGCCGCCGCGGAGGGCGGCGCGCCGAGCATCCTCGGCATCCGGAACCTGAGGAAGTCCTTCGGCACCCTGGACGTGCTGCGGGACATCTCCCTCTCGGTCGAGCGGGGGAATGTCGTATCCGTCATCGGGCCGTCCGGCTCGGGAAAGTCCACGCTGCTGCGCTGCGCGACCTTCCTCGAGCGCGCCGAGGGCGGGGACATCCTGTACGACGGGCAGTACGCGCTGCGGGACGGGGTCTTCGCCCCGAAGCAGGAGCTGAACCGCTTCCGGACGAAGTTCGGGCTGGTGTTTCAGAATTTCCAGCTCTTCCCGCACTACACGGTGCTGCGCAACGTCAGCGAGGCGCCGCTGCTCCACGGCGAGGACCGGGAGGAGGTGCGCGAGCGCGCCCTCTCGCTGCTGAAAAAGATGGGCCTCGCGGGGAAGGAGGACGCCTACCCCTACCAGCTCTCGGGCGGCCAGCAGCAGCGCGTGGCGATCGCGCGGGCGCTGGCCATGCGGCCGGAGATCCTGTTTTTTGACGAGCCGACGAGCGCGCTCGACCCGGAGCTGACCGGCGAGGTGCTCAAGGTCATCCGGCAGCTCGCGGAGGAGAAGATGACCATGGTGGTCGTCACGCACGAGATGCCCTTCGCCCGCGCGGTCAGCAGCCGCGTGATCTTCATGGCGGACGGCGTCATCGTCGAGCAGGGCGGCCCGCGCGAGGTCTTCGACGATCCGAAGGAGGAACGCACGCGGCAGTTCCTGCGCGTGTTTGAACGATGATGCGATACAGTCTTTGGGACCCGACGGGGAACGTCACGGCCCTGGTCGAGAGCTTCGTGCCGATCCCGGAGCAGCCGGAGGCCGCCGCGGCGGTCATGCGGCGGCATCCGGCGGTGGAGCAGGTGGGCTTCCTGCGTCCGGCGGAGGAGCCGGGCGTGCGGGGGGCGCTCCGCATGGCCGGGGGCGAATTCTGCGGCAACGCCTGCCTGTGCGCCGCCGCCCTGCTGTCCGGGGACGCGGACGCGGCGGAGCAAAGGCTCGCTCTCCGCGTCTCCGGCGCGGCGCAGCCGGTGGAGACGCGGATCAGGCGGGACGGCCCCGGCCGCTTCGCCGCGGCGGTGGACATGCCGCCCGCGCTTGCGGTCGAGGAGCGGGACTTTGCCCTCGGCCCTCTGCGCGCCGCGCTGCCGCTGGTCCGGATGGAGGGCGTCTGCCACGCCGTCGTCGAGCCGGAAAGCCCCTTTTTCGCGCTGCTGCGGGACCGCGCCCGCGCCGGGGAGGCGCTGCGCGCCTTCTGCGCGGAGCTCGGCGCGGTGTGCATGGGGCTGCTGTTCCTCGAGCCGGACGCGGCCGGCTGTCGGCTGACGCCGCTGGTCTGGGTGCCGGGCAGTGGGACGCTCTTCTGGGAAAATTCCTGCGCCAGCGGCACGGCCGCCTGCGCGATGCTCCTGGCGGCGCGCGCGGGCCGGTCCGTGGACCTGCGCATCGCGCAGCCCGCCGGCGTGCTGCGCGCGGCGGGCGGTCCCGGCGGCGTGAGGCTCTGCGGCACGGTGTCGCTGATCGGGCGCTATGAGCTGTGAAACGCGCTTCGCAGGGGCGTTTATGCTGGATGCCGGTGGGGGCGATGCCTATGTCGCCCCGCATGAACAGCTGCCTTTTCCACGGGCCGATGAGGGCATCGGCCCCTACGACGAGAACTTTCTCTTTGCACGAGCAAAGAGAAAAGGGAGTGTTCTCCCTTCCCGGTCAAGCAAGAGAAACGGAGTGCCGCGGCGGGCTTCGCCCGCCTCACAAGGACAGAGAAGCGGGAGGGGCAAGCCCCTCCCCTACAGCGAAAAATCGCGCAAAAAAAAGACCGAGTCGTTCGACTCGGTCTTTTTATGGTCTTCGTCTTACTCGCCTCTGTTGCGGCGGCGGACGACGCGGATCTCCTGGACGCCCACGAGGATGAGGATCAGGCCGGGGATGGCGATCAGCGGGTACTCGATGGGGATGGCGCTGATCAGATCGTCGCTGCCGCCGAAGGGCAGCTCGCGCAGGACCTGATAGCCGCACTCCGAGCAGACGCCGCGCTCCTCGCCGGGGGCCTTGCGCGTGGGGGCCGTGATGGTCGTCCACTTGAAGTCGTGCTCGGCCTCGCCGGCGCGCTCGCCGTCGTCCGGGCACTCGTGCCAGTGCTTCGTCTCGTCCATGGACCACTCCGCGGCAAAGACGTGCTGATGCACGGGCTCCTCCGGCTCCTCGGGCGCGGGCTCCTCGGCGGGGGCTTCGCCCTCGGCGGGGGCTTCGCCCTCGGCGGGAGTTTCGCCCTCGGCGGGGACTTCGCCCTCGGCGGGGGCCTCGCCCTCGGCGGGGGCCTCGCCCTCAGCGGGGGCGGGCTCCTCGGCGGGCGCGGGCTGCTCCGCCGGAGCGGCCGCCTTGTTCGGGTCGGGGATGACCTTGATCACGGTGGCGCGGCTGCGCGTGACCGTGTTCATCGCGCCGTAGAACACCGCGCGGACCGACCAGCCGTCCAGCGACAGGGGCACGCTGTTGAGGATGATCTTGTCCGTGCCGTTCTCATGGACCGTCAGCGGCGGGAAGCGGGAGGGCGCGTCCTTCGCGGCAATGGTCTCCGTACCGTCGGGGCTCGTGAACTCCCAGCTCATGCCGGTGGCGTAGAGCGCCGTGGACACATAGGACACGAGGCCACCCTCGTTGACCGGCTCGTCGCCCGGGTGCTTGACGATGTTCGGGGACCAGACCGCCGCCATCATCTCGCGCGTGATCGTCGCCGTCTTGCCGGCGACCGCCACGCTCAGCCCCTCGTTGGAGTTGTTCACATAGACCTTGAGGCCGGGGGCGAAAACATAGCCGTCGTTGGCCTGGACGACGATCTCCATGCGGTATTTGACGTGCTCGAACGCGCCGCTGGCGACGTTCCCGTTCGGGTCGTACCATTTCAGGCTGACAAGCGACGCGTTGGCCGAGCTGACCTTCGCGACGCTCTCCGACACGGCCAGGAGCGTGACGGGCGTGCGCGTGAGCTGGATGGTGACCTTGGCGATCTCCTCGTCGGGGGGCGGATCGTCGGCCCGCGCGGCGGGCGCGCCGAGCAGCGGAGAGAGGAGAAGGCACAGCGTCAGCAGCAGGATCAGCGCTTTCGATAAGACCGTTCTCATGTGCGGCAAACCTCCTTTTTCCAGAGGATAGTTTTCTAAGATAATATTATATTCCGCATGCCCATGAGGGTCAAGAAAAAACTATAAATTTTTGTAAAAAAGACGCGGAGCGCGTCGAGGCGCAAAGCATTGTTTTTTTCCGCCGCGTCTAGTATAATGTCTTGTATACTGAAAACAACGGGACGGACTGCCATGAAGCTCTATCAGGCCGGACAATGCGATATCGCCGTCGTCGGCGCTGGGCACGCGGGCATCGAGGCCGCGCTGGCCGCCGCGCGCCTGGGGCTGGACGTGATCTGCTTCGCGGTCAACCTCGACAGCGTGGGCAACATGCCCTGCAACCCCGCCATCGGCGGCACGGGCAAGGGCCACCTCGTGCGCGAGCTCGACGCGCTCGGCGGCGAGATGGCGCGCGCGGCCGACGCGGCCTGCATCCAGTACCGGATGCTCAACCTCGGCAAAGGCCCGGCGGTGCACTCCCTGCGCGCGCAGGCCGACCGGCGGCGCTATCAGGAGGTCATGAAGCACACGCTCGAAAAGCAGGAGCGCCTGCGTCTCAAGCAGGCCGAGGTCGTCGATCTCGGCGTGGCCGACGGCCGCGTCGTCTCCGTCACGACGCGCAACGGCGCCGTCTACGCCTGCCGCGCGGTCGTGCTGGCCACGGGGACCTATCTGGCCGGGCGCACGGTCGTGGGCGAGGTGCTGCGCGACGAGGGGCCGGACGGGCTCGCCGCCGCTTACCCGCTCGCGGAGCGGCTGCGGGAGCTGGGGCTGTCGATGCGCCGCTTCAAGACCGGCACGCCGCCGCGCGTCAACGCCCGGAGCGTGGACTTTGCCAAAATGGAAAAGCAGGAGGGGGACGCCGAGATCGAGCCCTTCTCCTTTTCGACCGAGACGCCGCCGGAAAACCGCGCGGTTTGCTATCTGACCTACACCAACGAGCGCACGCACGAGATCATCCGCCGGAACCTCGACCGCAGCCCGCTCTACGCGGGCGTGATCGAGGGCGTTGGCCCGCGCTACTGCCCGAGCATCGAGACGAAGATCATGTCGTTCCCGGACAAGCCGCGCCACCAGCTCTTCATCGAGCCGATGGGCCTGAACACCGAGGAGCTGTACGTCCAGGGCCTCTCCTCCTCTCTGCCGGAGGAGGTGCAGCTCGCGCTGCTGCACACGATCCCCGGCCTCGAGCGCGCGGAGATGACGCGCACGGCCTACGCCATCGAGTACGACTGCGTCGACCCGACGGAGCTGGCCGCGACGCTCGAATGCAAAAAGATCGCCGGGCTCTACGGCGCGGGGCAGTTCAACGGCTCCTCCGGCTACGAGGAGGCCGCCGTGCAGGGCTTCGTCGCGGGAGTCAACGCCGCGCTGAAGCTCAAGGGTGAGCCGCCGCTGATCCTCCGCCGCAGCGACGGCTACATCGGCACGCTCATCGACGATCTCGTGACCAAGGGCACGAACGAGCCCTACCGCATGATGACCTCCCGCAGCGAGTACCGGCTCCTGCACCGGCAGGACAACGCCGACGAGCGGCTGAGCGCGATCGGCGTGCGCATCGGCCTCGTCAGCGAGGCGCGGCATCAAGCCGTGCTGGACAAGTACGCCGCGGTCGAGCGCGAGATCGCGCGGCTGGAGAAGACGCACCTCGCGCCGTCTCCGGCGCTCGACGCGCTGTGCGCGGCCAAGGGCACCGCGCCCGCCGCGGGCGGCGTCTCGCTGGCCGACCTCGTCCGGCGGCCGCAGATCGGCTACGACGACCTCGCGCCCTTTGACCCGGAGCGCCCCGCGCTGCCGCGCGCCGTGCGGCAGCAGGCGGAGATCCGCCTCAAGTACGCGGGCTACATCAAGCGGCAGCTGAAGCAGGTGGAGGACTTCACGAGGCTGGAGGACAAGCCCCTGCCCGCCGACCTCGACTACGACGCGATCCCCGGGCTGCGGCTCGAGGCGCGCGAAAAGCTCAAGAAGCTGCGCCCGGAGAGCTTCGGGCGCGCCGGCCGCATCTCCGGCGTGTCCCCCGCGGACGTGACGGTGCTGATGATCTACGTCGAGAGCCATGGATAAGATCGTACTGGGTTTTTCCGGCGGGGTCGACTCCGCCGTGTGCGCGGCGCTCCTGCGCGAGCGCGGCTTCGAGGTGCACGGGCTGTACCTCGACAACGCGGACGAGGCCGCGCGGGATTACGCGCGCGCGGCCGCGGACTTCTATGCGCTGCCGCTGACCGTGCTGGACGTGCACGCGGCGCTGGAGGAAGCGGTCTGCGCGCCCTTTGCCGCGAGCTATCTGCGCGGCGAGACGCCGAACCCCTGCATCCTCTGCAACCCGGCGCTGAAGTTCCGGGCGCTCTGCGCGGAGGCCGACCGGCTCGGCGCGCCGCGGATCGCCACGGGGCATTACGCCCGCGCCGAGGGCGGCGCGCTCTTCAAGGGGCGGCCCTCGAACGACCAGAGCTACATGCTCTGCCGTCTGACGCGCGAGCAGGCCGCGCGGCTCGTGCTGCCGCTCGGCGGCTTCGAGAAGACGCAGACCCGCGCGCTGGCCGCGGAGCTCGGCCTGCCCGCGGCGCAGAAGAAGGACAGCATGGAGATCTGCTTCATCCCGGACAAGGACTACGTCGGCTGGCTCGCCCGCCGCGGCGCGACGCCCCCGCCGGGGGACTTCGTGCGGCACGGCGCGGTGATCGGGCGGCACGAGGGCGTGCACCGCTGGACGGTCGGGCAGCGCCTGCCGGGGCTGTACGAGGGGCGCAAGCTCTACGTCAGGCGCATCGACGCGGCGCAGAACACGATCGAGGCCGCGCTCTGGGAGGAGCTGTTCGAGACGGAGCTCCGCGCGCGGGACGTGAGCTGGCTGATCGACGCGCCGGCCGGGCCGCTGCGCGCGAGCGTGCGCGTGCGGCACACGAAGTGGGAGGAGCCCGCGTGCACGGTGTACCCGACGCCGGACGGCGGCGCGCGCATCGTCTGCGACACGCCGGTGCGCGCCCCCGCCGCGGGACAGAGCGCAGTGCTCTACGACGGGGAGCGCCTGCTCGGCGGCGGGTTCATTGTGTGAATTCGGAATTCGGGAAACGCCCGCCCCGCCGGCAGCAAATCAGAGTTTATCGAGGCGATAGCCCCCCTTGCCTAAAGGGGGGTGGCCGAGCGAAGCGAGGTCGGGGGGATATAAACACGCCCCGCCGTATCATCGTGCAGCGACCGACAGAATCCCCCAGTCGCCTGCGGCGACAGCCCCCTTTGGGCAAGGGGGCCTGAGAGGAACAATGGAAATCCCCCCAGTCGCCTCCGGCGACAGCCCCCTTTCGGCAAGGGGGCCTGCGAGGAACAATGGAATTCCCCCAGTCGCCTGCGGCGACAGCCCCCTTTAGGCATGGGGG
>JAFRLZ010000011.1 GCA_017430985.1 Oscillospiraceae bacterium | reverse complement strand
TTTGCCGAAAATCTGAATGTTCATATCAGCTTCCTTCCCGTTACTTCGAAACGGAGGAATGGACCCAGAGGAAGCGGGCCGGCCGCTTGCCGGGGTTCCACCACCAATGCTGGTCGCCGCCCTTGTAATAGAATGAGTCGCCGGAGCGGAGGACGTACGGCTGCTCATCCTTCAAATGCACCTCGAGCATGCCGGAAAACATGTGGATGAACTCCTCACCGTTGTGCGTGTGAGGCGTTTTGTTGCCGGAGCCGGGTTCCACCTCGCACAAAACCGGATACATCACATGCTCGCGCATGGCGCACAGAGAGTGCATCTCGATGCCGGGATCGCCGTTGACGTCGAGCTCGTCGCCCTCGTTGCGGCGGACAAGATAGGTCTCTTCAGACGAGGGCTCCAGGAAGTACAGCGGGCTCTTCCCGTAAAAATGCGCGAGATCGCGTAAAAGCTCCAGCGAGACGTTCCCGCCGTTTTCGAGCTTGCTCAGATGGGCCACCGAGATGCCGACCGCACGGCTTACCTCTTCGAGCGTGTAGCCCTGCTCCTTGCGGATCTCCCGCCACTTCTCGCTCATCAGCTTCTTGGAAACCTGTCTCTCCCGCTTCTGGCGGACAGAATCCTCCAATTCGCTCTCATTGTCGTCGCCCGAGCCGAGCAGAACACGGATCGCATGTGCTCCCATGTGTCTGTCGACGGAATATTCCTTGACCTTTCTCAATTTGTTCAGGTCATTGAGCGTGAACATGCGGTAATTGTTCTCGGACCGTTTGACGGAGATCAATCCGCATTTTTCCCAGTTGCGTATGGTGCCGGGAACGACGCCCAGCATCTTTGCGACCTGGCTGATGGAAAAGGTCAGATTGTCGGTATGATCCATGGCTCTGCCGCCTCTCATGCGCTTGATGTTGGTATTTTACGGGATGAAGAAATGATTGTCAAGAAAACAAACAAGGCCGTCGAAAAGACGGCCTCGTTTTCCTTTGTTTTTCAGCTTCGACGGATACGCGCGTCAACGGCGAAGAAGGCTTCCCGCTCTTCGTCGAACAGCAGCGGATTGACGTCCATCTCCGCGATCTCCGGATGATCCAGCAGCAGCGCGTTGACACAATACAGGATACGTTTGAAGGCTTCACGGTCCACGCCCCTGCTCCCGCGGTAGCCCTCCAGGAGCCGCGCGCAGCGCAGCGAGGAAAGCATGCGCTCGGCGTCGGTATCGCTCAGCGGCACATGCCCGAAGGCGACGTCCTTCAGGACTTCGACAAGCGTCCCGCCGAGGCCGGTCAGGATGCTGTGGCCGAGCGCCGGATCCAGCGTCGCCCCGATGATCATCTCCAGAGAGCCGCAGACCTGCTGCTGTACCTGGATACCGCGAAGGCCGGGGAACTTATCCTCCCACTCCTTCATCAATGCGCGCAGCTCGTCTGCGTTTTTGATGTTGAGGCGCACGCCGCCCACGTCGGACTTGTGGACGATCTCCGGGTGGTCGATCTTGGCGACGACCGGATAGGGCAGCTCCAGAGAGGCGGGGTCCGCGCCGCAGGGCAGCGAGGCGTTGGCCGCGACCGGGATCTTATAGAGGCTCAACAGGCGGAAGCAGTCCTCCGGCTGCAGATATTCCCCTTTCGGCGTGCGCTCCAGGATCGCATTGGCCTCAATCCGCTCCTCCAAAGCCAGAGACGGCTTGAAAGACATCGCCGCAAGCGGCGCCTTTTCCACCATATAGGCCATGGTGCGCACCATCTGGTCCGGGAACGAGAAGGTCGGGATGCCGCCCTTCTTCATGACCTCTCTGCCGCGGGCGCCGAGATTCGGCCCAAAGAAACAGGAGAAGATCGGGATGTCGGTGGATTTGAGGATATCGACCATGGCCTGCGCGACTTCGCCCGTGTCGATCAGCGCGGGCGGCACGCAGTCCACGATGATCGCGTCGTAGCGGCCGCTGTCGATCATCGCGTGCGCAGCGGCGGCATAGTGCGCGGGCGGCGCGGGCGCGACCAGATCGAGCGGGTTGTGCGTGGAGGCTTCCGGCAGGAGCTGCGGCGCCAGCGCCGCCTGCTCCTCCGGGCTGAGCTCCGGAAGCTCAAAGCCGTATTTGACGAGCACGTCGGTCGTGAGCGTTCCGAGACCGCCGGCGTTGGAGATGATCCCCACGCGCCTGCCGCGGATGCGCGGCATCTTGCTCATGGCCGATGCGAGCAGGAAGGCGTCTTCGAGGTTTTCGGCGCGGATCACGCCGCATTTGAGCAGCAGCGCGTCGGCCAGATCATCGTTGCAGGCGAGGCTGCCGGTGTGGGAGCTTGCCGCTTTCGCTCCGGCCGCGGTGCGCCCGGACTTGACCATGATGACGGGCTTTGTGATCGTCCGCATGACGCGCTCGAAGCGATAGGGCTCCGGCAGCGTTTCCATGTACATGCAGATGATCTCCGTGTTGTCGTCCGCCTCGAGCATCGGGAGAAGGTCGCAGGGATTGATGTTGGCCATATTGCCGAGCGAGACGATCACGCTGAAGCCAACGTCCAGCTCGTCGGCGAAGTCGATCAGGCTCGCGCCCAGCGCACCGGACTGCGTCAGGAATGCGACGTGGCCCTTGCGCGGCGATTTGTCGAGGATCGTGGCGCTCAGGCGGACCTTGTCGTTGGTGTTGGCCAGACCCATGCAGTTGGGTCCCGTGACGCACATGTTGTATTTGTCGACGATCTCGATGAGCTTTTTCTCGCGCTCCACGCCCTCGCCGCCGACTTCACGGAAGCCAGCGGTAATGCAGATCATGGCCTTGACGCCCTTTTTCCCGCATTGCTCGGCGACGTCCAGCACACCGCCGGAGGGCACGGCCAGAACGGCCGTGTCGATCTCGTCGAGGATGTCCAGAACAGACTGATAACCGGGAACGCCGTGCACTGGCTCGCCCTTGCGGTTGACCGCGTACAGCCGGCCGGTATAACCGAGCGTCACCATGTTATAGACGATCGCGTTCCCCATACCCGGACGTGCGGAGGCACCGATGACCGCTACGGAGTCCGGGTAAAAAAGCTTCGAGCGGTCTCGTTCAAAAAAAGGCTTGTTTTCCTCCCAGCTCTCAAAGCAGAGGCCGGTGGGCGCGGGCTCGCCCTTGTAGTACAGCTTCCCTTCCTCATCGGTCGCAAAGCTGCCGAGCGCGAGCTCCAGGACCGTGCGCGCGCCGACAAGGCGGCTCTGCTCGTTGACGAGCTTGAGGTAGTGGCGGAAGCGCTCCTCTTCATCGGTGAAGAGGCTGTAATCCACGGGGATCTTCGGCGAACGGACGAGCAGCGGGCCAGCGTCGAGTTCCTTGGTCGCGATATGGGAGCTCGCGCGGAGATAATCCATATTGTTCGCAAATGCGGATTTGATCCCGTTGGCGCCGGCGAGCAGTCGGCGCCCGTCCTCGCCCGTCACGGCGAGATCGGCCGGATGGACGTTGACCACCGTATAGCGGTCCAGCACGATATCAGTCGTAGCCCAGACATAGCCGGCGAGCAGGATCATATCGGCTCCGAAGGGCTCCACTTCCTCGAGAACCTCGCGGTCGAACTGCGCGCGCAGCTCGCGGTCCTTCAGCGGTCGATTGCGCTCCGCGTAGTACTGACGGATATCCTTGGCCACATAGGGCACGCCGTAAGCCTGCGCGGCGGCGACGGCTTTGGAGTCCGGCTTGTCCGCAAAGATGCCGACGATCTCAAAGGGGCAGCCCTCGGGCGTTTTCTCCATCTCCTTCTGGAGCTCATAGGCCTTCCAGAGCGTGTTGCCGGAGCCGGAGCAGTAGCCCAGCACGCGGAGCTTCCCTCTGGCGGGATTGATGATAGGTTTCAGCATAACGGCTTCCTCTCTCCGATCATTTCAGATATTCGTCGACGGCTTCGGCCAGGATCTTGATGCCGCGCTCGATGTTCTCCTTGCTCGGCGTGGAGTAGTTCAGGCGGAAGGCCGGGCAGGGCTCGTCGTCCTTGACCATGAAGGAGCAGCCGGGCACGAAAGCCACGCCCTTCTCCGCCGCTTTTCTGGCAAAATCCAGACTGTCATAGCCCTCGGGCAGCGAGCACCAGAGGAAGAGGCCGCCGTCCGGATGCGTCCAGGTCACGCGCTTGTCAAGATACTTGTCCAGGCAATCGAGCATGAAATCGCACTTGTCGCGGTAGATCCCGCGGATCTTCCGGATATGCGCGTCCACATCGTAATGGCGGAAAAACTCGTCCACGACGATCTGGAAGAAAATGTTGGAGTGGCAGTCGCCGCCCTGTTTAGCGATGATCTCCTTCTGGATGATGGGCTTCGGCGCGCAGACGAAACCGATGCGCATGCCGGCCGAGAGCACCTTGGAATAAGAGCCGTTGTAGACGACGATCCCCTCGGTGTCCATGGATTTGATGGTGGGGATGTCCTCGCCGCGGAAGCGGAGCTCGCCGTAGGGATTGTCCTCCAGAATGATGATGTTGTTCTTGACGCAGAGCTCGTACACATCCTTCCGGCGCTGCAGGCTCATGGTCGAGCCGCGCGGATTCTGGAAGGTCGGGATCAGGTACAGGAGCTTGACGTTCTTTTCCGTCCGGATCGCTTCCTCGAGCTTGTCGAGACGGATGCCCTCGTCGTCCATTTCGACGCCGACGACGTTGGCGCCGCAGGTCTTCATGGCGATGATGCCGCTGACGAAGGAGGGGCTTTCGCAGATCACGGTATCGCCGCGGTTGACGAGGACCTCCGGCGTGAGATACAGGCCCTGCTGACCGCCCGTGGTGATGATGACGTCGTTGTTTTCGGGATCGATGCCGAAGACCTCGTGCAGGCGCTTCTTGGTCGTTTCGCGCAGGGCGGGATAGCCCTCGGTCATGCTGTACTGCAAAGCCTCGATCGGGCGCTCGCGGAAGATCTTTTCGCAGATCTCATGGATCTCCTCGACGGGGATGGCCTCGTTGGACGGGCTGCCCGTGGACAGCGAAATGATGCTCGGATTGGCGGCGACCATCTTGAGGATCTCACGGATCGCGGACGGCTTTACGCTGCTGATGTTGTCGGAAAAGGTATAATTCATGGCGAACGGCTCCTTTCTGTAAAAAAACAGTTTGTTCCCGTCTGGACGAGCATGGCGCTCGCTTCTATGTTATCAGTATAACAAGGCCCCAAAAACATGTCAATCTGCTTGTTAAGCTTAGGAAACATGGCAGAACGGCTCATTTTGCCCGCGAGCTATCCGTATTGAACAAAACAGTCGCCATCTTTTTGTCGCTTATGTCTTGTTTTTTTCCATCAAAGCAAGATCACATGTAGAATCTGCATAAATATCCTCAGGTGGATTTGTCGATAACGTTGAAATAGTTCTACTAACATTAGTTGGATAGTTGACAAGGTTTTCCCTTTATATTATAGTTTTTATGGGAAGATTTATGGTTTGGGAAGGCGATGATTGCTTGATCAACGAGAGCTTTTTTCATCCTCGCTCGATCGTGATCATCGGCGCGTCGGCATCGGCCGGGCGCATCGGCAGCGGTCTTGTTCAGAGCATGCTGCCGAGCGGGATCGAGCTTTTGCTTCTCAACCCAAACTACGACAGTATATTCTCCCTCCCCTGTTATCACAGCCTGTCTGAGCTGCCGAAGCTGCCGAGCCATGCCTTTATCGCCGTCAAGCGCGAGCTCGTACTGCCCTATCTGCGGGAATGCGCCGGGCTCGGCGTCAAAAACGTCGTCATCATCAGCGCGGGCTTTAAGGAAAAAGACGCTCGCGGCGCCGCGCTGGAGGAGAAGATCCGGCAGCTTGCCGCGGCGGAAGAGATGTCGGTCCTCGGGCCGAACACTCTGGGATTTATCCATACCGCTATCGGTTTCAACGGGACTTTTCTTCCTTCCGAGCTCTCCTCCGGTCCGATCTCCGTCATCAGCCAGTCCGGCGGCGTCGGGATGGCGCTGCTGTCTGCGCTGAGAGATCAGCGCTGCGGTCTGGCCAAATGGGTCGGGATCGGCAACGAGGCCGGCGTCACCGCGCTGGAAGCGCTCGACTATCTGGCCGACGATCCGGCGACGAAAGCGATCGCCGTGTGTTTCGAGGGGCTGCGCGATCTCGGTGCGTTTCTGCGCCGAGCCTCTGAGGTCAATCGGAACAAACCGGTCGTTCTTCTGCGCGACGGGAAAAGCGGCGTCGGGCTGCGCGCCGCGGCGTCGCACACCGGCGCCATGGTCTACGCGGGAAATGTGCTGCCGTCTCTGTTCCGGCAGTTCGGGCTTTTGGAGGCTTCCTGGACGCGCGACTGCGCCGTCATGCTCAAGGCGCTGAGCCTGGCTCCCCGCGCCGCCGGAAAGCGCGCCGTGCTCCTGACGAACACCGCCGGGCCTTCCGTTCTGGCCGCCGATATCATGGAGGCAAACGGTGTTTCCCTCCCGCCCGTCCCGGACGGTCTCAGCCGTGCCATCGACGAAGCCTCCGGCCTTGCCATGGAGCTGAAAAACCCGGCGGACATCTCCTCGAACGGCCTCTCTCCCCGCAATTACGGGATCGCCGCCAAAGCGCTCCTCTCCTCTGACGCCTACGATCTGCTGCTCGGCTTTTTCTCCCTCAACGCGCATCTGAAGCTGCCCGAACACGAGCTGACCGCCGCCGCGAGAGAAGCCGGAAAACCGGCTGTTGCCTGCTTTCTGGCCGCCCAAAGCACTTTTGAGAATTATCCGCTCACCATTGAAAAAAGCGGTATCCCCTGCTTCTGCGATCCGCACGACGCCGCTGTCGCCTGCTCGGCCATCCTCTCCTACGGCGAGGCTCTGCGCCGCACCGAGTCCCCTTTGCTTCCTTTATCAGCGGATCGTATATCCGCCGTTTCCGATCATCTGGCTTCTTTCGGGTCGTTTCGGACGATCCTGTCTGAGCGCGAGAGCAAAACGCTGCTGCTGCGCTCCGGTGTAGAGCTCATGGTCCCGCCCCGCGTCGAAACACCGCACGAGGCCGCTGACGAGGCCGCGCGGCGCGGCTTTCCGGTCGCGCTCAAGCTCGACTCGTCACGGATCACACACAAAAGCGCTGTCGGCGGCGTGAGGCTTTCACTCTGCTCCGAACAGGCTGTCTTTGACGCTGCGGCGGAGATGCTTCCCCGTCTTCGTGCGCTCGATCCGGATGCAGCTCTGAGCGTGCAGCCCATGGCCGGCGACGGCTTTGAGCTGATCCTCGGCGCTGTCCGTTCTCCGCTCGGCGTGCTTTTGATGGCCGGTATGGGCGGGCGCTATGCAGAAGCTCTGCAGGACCGGAGCTTTTGCCTCCTTCCGGCCTCGCGGGAGACCTTGGAGCGCATGCTCCGTTCCCTGCGCTGTTCGCCGGTCCTCTATGCCGCTGACGGGACGCCGCGTTTTGATGAAGCGCCCCTGCTCTCGCTCCTCTCCGTTATGAGCGCTTTGATGGAGCGCTTCCCGCGTCTCGGCGAGCTGGAGATCAACCCCTGTCGTATTACGAAAGACGGCATCTGCGTTCTCGACGCCAGAGCTGTGCTTTCGCCTTGAATACTATTTAAGGAGGAATGAACACATGGGCTACAAGAACGAGGGAAAATGGTGGGTGAGTCCCGGCGACTACGACGAAGCCGTCACCCGCGAGTATCGCTTCCCGGAAAAGATCGAGATCCTTGACACGACCCTGCGCGACGGCGAGCAGGAAGCCGGCATCATTCTGACAAAAGAGGATAAGCTGGCGATCGCCAAAAAGCTGGACGCGGCCGGTGTTCACCGCATCGACGCGGGCTGCCCCGCCACCTCCGAGGAAGACGCCGAGGCTCTGAAAGAGATCTGCGCCGCCGGCCTCAACGCAGACATCTACTGCTTTGTGCGCGGCGTGCTCTCCGATCAGGATCTGGCCAAGGAATGCGGCGTGGACGGCGTTATCATCGAGATCCCCGGCAGCGAGCACATGCTGTCCGGCGGCATGCGCTGGACGCCCGAGAAGGCCGTCGAGGCCGCGATCGCGGCGACCCGGCACGCGCATGAGCTCGGATTGAAGGTCACGTATTTCCCCTCTGACGCCTCCCGTGCGTCGCTGGACTTCCTCATCGATCTGCTCAACGCGATCCTTGCCGGCGGCGGCTGGATGGATTCCATCGCCTTGGTCGACACCTTCGGCGCGTTTTCTCCCGAGGGCGCCGCGCTCTATACGCGCGAGCTGCTCAAGCGCGTCGGAAAGCCGATCGAGGCTCACTTCCACGAGGACTTCGGCCTGTCTGTCGCCACGACGATCGCCGCGCTGAAGGAAGGCGCTTTCTGCGCCCACGTCACGGTCAACGGCATCGGCGAGCGCGCGGGCAGCTGCCCCATCGAGCCGCTGGTCATGAGCCTGCTCTGCCTCTATGGGCAGGACACCGGGATCAAGACGGAAAACCTGATTGATCTGGCCAAGGAAGTCGAGAAGCGCTCCGGCAAACCCATTCCTTCCACCAAGGCCATCGTCGGCGACCGTCTCTTCGGCTGGGAGACCGGTCTTCCCGTCGGCTACTGGCAGAAGTCCAAGGACATCAATCCGCTCATCATGCTTCCTTATCTGTACACGATGACCGGTCAGAACCCGCCGCACATCTTCATCGGCAAAAAGAGCGGCGGCGCCAACGTCGCGCTCGTCAACGAGCGCCTCGGTCTGCCGCCGGTGGAGGACAAAGAGCTCGTCAAGGCGATCCTCGCCGAGGTCAAAAAGCTCTCGCTGGCCGTCAAGCGCGACCTGAAGGACGAGGAGTATATCAAGATCTACCACGAGGTCGTGGGCTGATCGTTCAATCACAGTCAGAGAGGCTGTTGTTGATAATTCGGGAAAAGAGAACATAAGGAGGTAAACCATGGACAACAAAAAACCCCGTGAGCAATGGTCGGGGCGCTTAGGCTTCGTTCTCGCTACGGCGGGCTCGGCGGTCGGCCTCGGCAACATCATGAAATTCCCGTACATGACGGGACAGAACGGCGGCGCGGCATTCCTGTTCACCTACATCATCGTGATGCTGATCATCGGTATCGGCATGCTGCTCTGCGACTTCCTCATCGGCCGTAACGGCAAGGCCAACGCCGTTGCGTCCTACCGCAAGCTCCTCGGCAACAATCATTTCACCTGGATGGGCTACCTGGGCATTTTCTCCGCCATGCTGGCCCTGTCCTACTACGCGGTGTTCGGCGGCTGGATGCTCCACTACATCCTCCACTCCTTCACCACGCTCGCGCACATCAACCCGGCTGACGTCGGCGGCTTCTTCGGCGCGTTCGTCAGCGACGTCTGGGGTCCGATCCTCGGCACGCTGATCTTCCTGGTGCTGACCGTCGTCATCGTCTGCGGCGGCATCAAGAAGGGCATCGAGGCGGCGAGCAAGTTCATGATGCCCGCCCTGATCGTTATCCTGATCGTTCTGATCTTCCGTGCCGTCACCCTGCCCGGCGCGGCCGAAGGCATCGTCTACTACCTCAAGCCCGACTTCTCCAAGATCACCCTTCCGATCATCGCGGCTGCCGTCGGTCAGTGCTTCTTCTCCCTGAACGTCGGCACCACCGGCATGGTCAACTACGGCAGCTACCTGAGCGACGACGAGAACGTCTTCAAGTCCACCATGCAGGTCGCTTTCACGGACTTCGGCGTGGCCTTCTTCGCCGGCCTTATCATCATCCCCAGCGCCTTTGCCTTCAGCATCGACGTCGGCTCCGGCCCGATGCTCCTGTTCGTCACCATGCCTTCCCTCTTCGCGCAGCTCCCGGCGGGCGGCTTCTTCTGCTTCCTGTTCTTCGTGCTGCTGCTCTTCGCTTCCCTGACCTCTTCCGTCTCCATCCTGGAGATCTTCGTCCCCTTCATGACCGAGACCTTCCCCAAGAAGTTCAACCGCACCAAGGCTTCCATCCTCGGCGGTGTGCTCTGCCTGCTGCTCGGTATCCCCGTCAGCCTGAGCTTCGGTATGTGGGGCGACGTCCGCATCCTGGGTCAGGATATCTTCAGCCTGTATGACAACTTCATCTGCATCTTCGCCTATCCTCTGATTGCCCTCTGCACCGCCATCATCGTCGGCTGGGTCTGGGGCAAAAAGAACGCTATGGACGCTGTCACCAACCGCGGCACGCTTGCCCACAAGAAGATCTACGATGTGTGGTTCTTCCTGGTCAAGTTCATCTGCCCGATCCTGCTGCTGGTCGTCGTTATCACCGGCCTTGTCGGCTTCTTCGGCAGTTTCTGATCTCCCTGTCCAACGGCAATGCCCCGGGTGCGCCTGCACCCGGGGTTTTTTTGAATTGATGACTTGTCCATTCCGAACGCGAATGGTATGATAGGTAAAAAGGATCCACGGAGGGATATCATGAGCTTTTTGACCGATATCGAGATCGCCCAGGCCTGCGAGAAGAAAAAGATCACCGAGATCGCCGCAGCCGCCGGGATCGATGAAAAGTACCTGGAGCAATACGGCAACTATAAGGCCAAGGTCGACTATTCTCTTCTGAAAGATCTGGCCGGACGGCCGGACGGCAAGCTGATCCTCGTCACCGCCATCACGCCGACGCCCGCCGGAGAAGGCAAAACAACGACCAGCGTCGGCCTGACCGACGGGCTGCGGAAAATCGGGAAGAACGCTGTTGTCGCGCTGCGCGAGCCGAGTCTCGGTCCGGTCTTCGGCATCAAGGGCGGCGCTGCCGGCGGCGGCTATGCGCAGGTCGTGCCGATGGAGGACATCAACCTTCATTTCACCGGCGACTTCCATGCGATCGGAGCCGCCAACAATCTGCTGGCCGCCATGCTCGACAACCATATCCAGCAGGGCAACGCGCTCGGGATCGACCCGAAGGCCATCACCTGGAAGCGCGCTGTGGACATGAACGACCGTCAACTGCGGCATATCGTCGACGGTCTCGGCGGCCGCATGC
The DNA here is from genome assembly GCA_017430985.1 of Oscillospiraceae bacterium. GTDB lineage: Bacteria > Bacillota > Clostridia > Oscillospirales > Oscillospiraceae > Limivicinus. The sequence goes on along the minus strand of JAFRLZ010000011.1, from coordinate 20,935 downwards.
AGGGCGTGCCGCGCGAGGACGGCTTCGAGATCACCGTCGCAAGCGAGGTCATGGCCGTTCTCTGCCTCTCGAGCAGCATCTCTGATCTCAAGGCGCGCTGCGGCCGTATCATCGTCGGCTATACCTACGGCGGAAAGCCCGTCACGGCCCATGATCTCAAGGCCGAGGGCGCGATGGCGGCGCTTTTGAAGGACGCGATCAAGCCCAATCTCGTCCAGACGCTCGAGGGAACGCCAGCGTTCGTCCACGGCGGCCCCTTTGCCAACATCGCCCACGGCTGCAACAGCATCATGGCCACGCGCATGGCGCTCAAGCTCGCGGACTACGCCGTGACCGAGGCCGGCTTCGCCGCCGATCTCGGCGCGGAAAAGTTCATGGATATCAAGTGCCGTATGGCCGGGCTCAAGCCCAGCGCAGTCGTGATCGTGGCGACCGTGCGCGCGCTGAAATACCACGGCGGCGTCCCCAAGGCCGAGCTCGGCACGGAGAACCTTGAAGCGCTTGAAAAGGGTCTTCCGAATCTTCTGCAGCACGTGTCCAACGTCAAAAACGTCTACGGTCTTCCCTGCGTCGTCGCAGTCAACGCCTTCCCCACGGACACGGCCGCGGAGCTCGCCATGGTCGAGTCGAAGTGCCGCGATCTCGGCGTCAACGTCGCGCTCAGCGAGGTATGGGCCAAAGGCGGCGAGGGCGGCAGGGCGCTGGCCGAGGAGGTCGTGCGTCTGTGCGAGCAGCCGAACGATTTCCGTTTCTCCTATGATCTCGACACCTCGATCGATGAAAAGCTCAAAGCGATCTGCACAAAGGTCTATCACGCCGACGGCGTGGAGCTCGACGCCAATGCGAAAAAGCAGCTCAAGCAGCTGACCGAGCTCGGTTTTGACAAGCTGCCGATCTGCATGGCCAAAACGCAGTATTCCTTCTCGGACAATCCCGCTCTCCTCGGCGCGCCGAAGGGCTTTACGATCACGGTGCGCAATCTGAAGGTCTGCGCCGGCGCTGGCTTCATCGTCGCTCTGACCGGCGATATCATGACGATGCCGGGGCTGCCGAAGGTCCCCGCCGCCGAGCGCATCGACGTGGATGAAAACGGGGTCATCACGGGCCTGTTCTAAACTTTTGAAAAAAAGCAAAAAAACGGAGCAGCTGTGCTGCTCCGTTTTCTTATATCTCGGTGATGACCGGAAGGATCATCGGGCTTCGCCGCGTGACCTTGTAGAGGTAACCGGAGAGATTGTTCTTCACCCGCATTTTGATCGCGGTGTAATCGCTGATATTCTGCGCGTCGCAGGCGTCTACCGTTTCCATCGTTACGCGCTTGAGCTCGTCCATGAGCTCCTCGGCCTCTTTCACATAGATGAAGCCGCGGGTCACGATCTCCGGTTCGGAGAGGATCCTGTGGTCGTCGGAGGAGTACGGCAGGACCACGACGATCATCCCGTCCTCGGCCAGACGCTGCCTGTCGTGCATGACGACGCTGCCGACGGTCCCGCCGCCGCTCCCGTCGACCAGGACGGCCCCGACCGGGACCGTGCTTTCGCAGCTGACGCCCTTCTTGCTGAATTCGATGACCTGGCCGTTTTCCGCGATCACGATGTTTTTCGGCTGAACGCCCATGAGCTGGCCCAGCTCCGCGTGCTTGACGAGCATGCGGTGCTCGCCGTGGACCGGGATGAAATACTTGGGCTTGACGAGCGCCAGCATCATCTTCTGCTCTTCCTGGCAGGCGTGGCCGGACACATGCAGATCGGTATGGCGGTCATAGATGACCTCGGCGCCCTTGTGGAAAAGCTCGTCGATCACGCGGCTGATGGTGTTCTCGTTGCCGGGGATCGCCGAAGCGGAGATGATGACGCGGTCTCCCGCGTCGATCTTGACCTGCTTGTGTTCCGAAAAGGCCATACGGTAGAGCGCCGACATGCTCTCGCCCTGGCTGCCGGTGGAGATGATGACGACCTTGTCCTTGGGGAGCGAATTGATATGCTCCAGATCGACAAGGACGTTTTTCGGGATATCCATATAGCCGAGCACGATCGCCACGCGCAGGACGTTTTCCATGCTGCGCCCCGTGATGGCGACCTTGCGGCCGTACTTTGCGGCGACGCTGATGATCTGCTGCAGGCGATGCACGTTCGAGGCAAAGGTCGTGATGATGATGCGCTTGTCGCAGCCGGCAAACAGCTTGTCAAAGCTCTCCCCCACCTTGCGTTCGGAGTCGGAGTAGCCGGGCTTTTCCACATTGGTCGAGTCGCTCAGCAGCGCCAGGACGCCCTCGTTGCCGAGCTGGCCGAGACGGGCGAGGTCGATCATGCCGCCGGAGATCGGCGTCAGGTCGATCTTGAAGTCGCCGGTCTGGATCACCGTGCCGACAGGCGTTTTGATCGCAAGCGCGACCGAGTCGGGGATGCTGTGGTTCACATGGATGAATTCAATGGTGAAGCAGCCGAGGCGGAACACGGAGCCGACCTTTTTGGTAAAGATCTGCGTGTTGTAAAGCAGGTCGTGCTCCTCGAGCTTGAGCTCCACGAGCGCGGCCGTGAGCGGGAGCGTGTAGATCGGGATGTCCAGCTCCTTGAGGACATAGGGAACGGCCCCGATATGGTCCTCATGGCCGTGCGTCAGGATGAGACCGCGGATATTGGCCGCGTTGGACTTGAGATAGCTGATGTCCGGCAGGACGATATCGACGCCGTACATATCCTCATCGGGAAAGCCCATGCCGCAGTCCACGACGATGATGTCGCTGCCGAATTCATAGGCCGTCATGTTTTTTCCGATCTCACCCAGACCGCCCAGAGGAATGATTTTCAGTTTTGATGTCATAGATTCTCCATTCAATAATGATATATGTAAGTATTGGGATTATACCCGTTTTCACGGTTTCAAAAAAGCGCGCTGTTCACATTTCCGTGCGCCCTTCGATCGCGCGGTTGAGCGTCGCGTCGTCGGCAAACTCGAGGTTGGAGCCGACCGGGATCCCGTAGGCCAGGCGCGTGACCTTGATCTGAAAGGGCTTGAGCAGACGGGAAATATACATGGCCGTCGCCTCTCCCTCCGTGTCGGGATTCGTGGCCATGATGACCTCCTCCACCTCGTCCTCGGCCGCGCGCACGAGGAGCTCCTTGATGCGGATATCGTCCGGTCCGATGTGGTTCATGGGCGACAGCACGCCGTGCAGCACATGGTAGGTGCCGTTGTATTCCCTGCCGCGCTCGATGCTGAGCACATCCCGCGGTTCGGACACGACGCAGATGGTGGACTTGTCGCGCCGGTCGCTGGCGCAGATCGCACAGACGTCCCCTTCCGTCAGGTTCTGGCAGATCCTGCAGCAATGGACGCTTTTCTTCGCGTCCGTGATCGCGTCGGCAAAGGCCAGGGCCTCCTCCTCCGGCAGAGAGAGGACATGAAACGCGAGCCTCTGCGCGCTCTTCCTGCCGATTCCAGGCAGAGAGGCGAATTTATCGATCAATGTCTCCAGAGAAGCGGGAAAAAACGACATGATGCTGTCTCCTCAAATCAATTTATGCTTCGCGGATCGCGCGGATGGCCGCAGCCCGATCCGGCCGCCCGAACACGGCGCTGCCGGCTACCAGCACGTCGGCGCCGGCCGCCTTGGTCGTAGCCGCGGTATGCTCGTCGACTCCGCCGTCCACTTCCAGTTCGCAGGAAAGGGCCAGCTCGTCGATCCTGCGGCGGAGCTCGGCCACCTTCGGCATCTGATCCGCCATGAACCTCTGCCCGCCGAAGCCCGGCTCGACCGTCATGACAAGAACAAGGTCCACAAGCGGAAGGAACGCGAACGCAGCCTCGGCCGGCGTTTTCGGCTTGAGCGTGATCCCGGCCTTTTTCCCTCGGGCCTTCACCGCTTCGATCGCGGCCCTGATGTTTTCTTCGCTGTCAGCCTCGACATGGAAGTTCACCAGATCGGCTCCGGCGTCGCAGAAGGCCTCGGCATAGCGCAGCGGGCGGTCGATCATCAGGTGGACGTCGAGAAACATATCCGTCGCACGTCTCAGCGACTTCAACACCGGGATACCGATGGAGATGTTCGGCACGAACAGGCCGTCCATCACGTCAAAATGGACATAATCCGCGCCGCCCGCGCGGATCTCGGCGACCTCGTCTCCAAGCCTTGCAAAATCAGCAGACAGAATCGACGGCGCAATTTTGATCATGTTCGTTTCTCCTTCGTTCGTGGTGGCGGATATATCTATGTCATTATACACAAAGCGCCTTTGCTTTGCAAGCGAAAGCGATGCTTTCATGCGGAATAAAAAGACCTCCCGGACAAGGCGGGAGGTCTTCTGATTTGCGGTCTGTTATTGCTCAGCCGACAGCGACGATGCTGTCGTCCGTGAGGATCAGGCTGCCGTCTTCACCGCTTTGGGTAACAAGGAGCTTGTGAAGGCTCCCGTCCGCGGACGTGTAGCGGATCATGACTTTGGGCATGCCGTCCGGCAGGATCGTAACGAGCTGGATGGCGCAGTCATGCATATAGCTGCAGGCCCAGTGCTGCGCCGTCTCGTAGAAGCCGACGTCGTCGCTGATGTAGTTCACGGAGACGACCGTCACGTCATAGACCGTGCCCTTTGCCGACAGGCAGAGCTCGGTTGCCGCCGGGTCGACCTCGACTCTGGCGAGGATCGTCTCAGAGCCGAGCGGAACGTCGCTCACATACGCCACGGAGAAGTTGCCGTCGCCCTCTCTGGGCGTCGGGAGCCATTTCGTGCTGAGGAAATCGCGCAGATCGTCATAGCTGAAGCGGAAGCGGATGATCCCGGCCGCATAGCTGCCGAGCTCGTACACGTCGGAGAAGATGACCAGTCCCTCGTCGTCGAGGTACCAGGAGGCCTCGCGGATCAAAGCGTTCAGCTTTGTCACCAGGCTGTTTTCATCCGGGAAAAGCGACAGATCCACGCCGCTGTCCGGCTCGATCGCCATCGCATACATCTTGGCGGCGATATAGGCCTTCATGGCCTCCGTCAGCTCGGCAGAATCACACAGTGAAGAGAAGGTCATGCGCTCGCCGGTCCGCGTATCGAAGACATAGGCGCGCTGGTGATAGGTGCCGTGGGCGCCGCCGTTATAGACCTGCGTCTCGTAGACGAGGCTAAGGACGCGGCTGTCGGACCGCGTCACGAAAGCCGAGCGCGAGGAGGTGAACTCCAGCGGTCTCTGATCCCCGGTCTGCAGCGCGACGCCGTAGTTGTCGGTCGCCTGCTCGAGCATGCCGTTCACGCCGTCGCCCATCCCGGTCCCGGAATAGAAGGTCTCCTCCAGAACGGCGAGGCTCCCGTTGATGCGCTCGGAGGCGGCGTCGTTCCCTTCGATGTGCGCCGTTGCCGTGTCGTATGAGAAGGTCAGGATGGTCTGATCCGTCCCGTCGGGCGCTTTGAAGATCTCTTCTTTCTTGGAAATATCGACGATGACCTGGCTGCCCAGCGCTTCCAGCGCCGTATCCATCTCAGACACCTGCCCGCCCTGCTCGGAAGGCTCTGCGTTTTGGACGTCGGTGCCGTTATCCGCGGGTTTGTTCGGGTCTCCTTCCACGGTTTTGAGCGCCGTGCAGGCGCAAAGCGAAGCCGCCAGCGCAAGCGCCAGGACAAGAGACAAAAGCTTCTTCATATCATTCTTCCTTTCCAATCAGGGGACCTTGACTTCGTTTCGCAAGCTCTCTGGCGAGGGAGGCGTTGCTGTAGCGCCTGTCTCCGCTCACCTCTCGCAGCAGCTCGATCCCGGGCGGCAGCGACACCGCCTGCCCTTCGTCCGTCAGTTCGATCTCCATGAGCGCCTGATCCTTCCAGAACGGATAGAGATCTATTTCAAACGTCTGCCCGCAGTACGGCAGACAGTACCTCGTTTTGCAAATCGCGGCGCGCCGCGGGTCGGCCCGCTTGAGCAATTCGGCATACTCGTCCGCTTCGATCTCCGTTTCGATCTCCACAGAGCGCAGATCGTTCACGCGATGCTTGATCGTATGGGTATAGGCCGTGCTTTCTCCGTTTCGGCGCATGCGCACGCGCTCTGTCGCGCCGTCGTCACCGGTCAGATAGGTCTGCACGATCTCGGAGCGCTCCGCCGCCCCGTCCAACCACAGCTCGTCCGGCCGACGGATCAGGTATCTGCGTTCGATCTCAAAAGGACCGTTCCTCACGAGCGCACCCCCCAAAGATAAGCAGACTACAGTATATGCGATAATTATGAACAAATCAAGCACCAAGTGATTTATTCACGCGCGGTATGATCCCACCTCTTCTATCATAGCTATGAAACAAAGGGAGGGATCCGCATGATCGATCTGAGAACCATCATCAAGAGGTATCGAAGCACGCTCTCGGCCCTGACGCTCGTCGCCGTCGTCGTGCTGATCTTCTGGACCGTAAACAATCCCCGCATCGTCGGAGCGTCCGCCACGCAGCGCCTGCTCCCCATCTACAGCGTTCAGCACGAGGACAAGATCGTTGCGATCTCTTTCGACGCGGCCTGGGGGAACGAGGACACGCAGGCCCTCATCGACATCCTCCGGGAGCGCGGTCTGACCGCGACCTTTTTCGTTGTCGGCGATTGGGTCGACCGCTATCCCGAGTCTGTGAAAGCTCTTGCGGCGGCCGGGAACGAGGTCATGAACCATTCGCTCCATCACGCGCACTTTTCGACGCTGCGCGAGGACGAGATCGCGGCGGACGTAACGGCCTGCAACGAGAAGATCGCCGCGCTGACGGGCGTCCAGCCCACTCTGTTCCGCTGCCCCTACGGCGAGTATGACGACCACGTGATCCAGGCTGTCAGCAGCCTGGGCATGACGGCCATCCAATGGGACGTCGACAGTCTGGACTGGAAAGGGATCAGCGCGGCGGACATCCAGAAACGCGTGCTGCGCAGCATCCGTCCGGGCAGTATCGTTCTGTTCCACAACGCGGCGGAAAACACGCCCGAGGCCCTGCCCGGCATCCTCGACGCGCTGCTAGCCGACGGCTATACGGTCGTGCCGGTATCGCAGATCCTGCTGCAAGGCGACTATACCATCGACCACACGGGTCGGCAAAACGCCGCATAGAGCATCAGACCCGGGACGGAACTGTTCGGAAGCTCCATCCCGGGTCTTTCTGTCTCCATAATTACTTTTCTTCCTTCTGCGATCTCATCAGATAGGAAAAAATCAGGAAGGCGGTCTTCATCGCGTCGTGCCGGATCGACCCGGCCTCGTCGATGCAGAAGATCTCGTCCCGGATGATCTCCGCGCCCAGTTTTTCGATCCGCTCCGGATCCAGCGCGACGACGCGCTTGTTTTCTTTCGTCAGATAGGTCTCGCGAATGTCCGGGTCGATCTCCTGATCGTTTGCAACGACCAGATCGACATGCCGCCCCTTGAGATAGCGATTCAGAACGTGGACATGGTCGCCGACCGTATAACCGTCGGTCTCCCCGGGCTGCGTGACAAGATTGCAGACGTACAGGATCGGCGCAGCCGTTTTTTCTATGGCCTCGCAGACCTCCGGCGCCAGAAGATGCGGGAGGATGCTGGTATAGAGGCTGCCGGGGCTGAAGATGATCAGATCGGCCTCCGCGATCTTTTCGGTGACCTCGTCGACGACATGGAAGCTGTGGTCATAGTCGAGCCGTCGGATATGGCGGACGTTGGCGCTGACCTCTTCCTCCCCGAAGAACTCGCGGCTGCGGTTTTTACCGACGAGCTCCACCTTCTCCTCCGTCAGCGGCAGCACGGTCCCCTTGATATTGAGCAGACCGGCCATGTATTTGGTCGCCTCTGTGAGGTTTCCCTTGAGGTCGATCAGCGCGGCGAGCAGGATGTTTCGCACGGGGTGGTTATGAAGACTGCCCTCCTTGCTGAAACGATAGCGCAGCAGCCGGATGAAATCGTCGTCCACGTTGGCCATCGCCAGCAGGACCTTCCCCACGTCGCCGACAGCCGGGATGTCCAGCTCCCGTTTCAGAACGCCCGTGCTGCTGCCGTTGTCGCTGACGGTGATGATCGCCGTCACGTCGATCGGGAACAGCTTCAGGCCGGACAGCAGGCAGGAGATCCCCGTCCCGCCTCCGAATACGACCACTTTTTTCAAAAAATCATCTCCCTGTTACGAATACATCCGTGCTTTCACACGATCACCGCGCCGGTCAGATCGGGCTGTGCCTCGATGACGCGCCAGCCGGGCAATTCTGCGCTCATCGCCGTTTTCATCTGCGGGCAGAAACCCGGATCCTCCGCGATGCACAGCAGCGTGGAGCCCGCGCCGGAAATGCACATGCCCGTCGCACCGAACGCATGGGCAAACGCCGACGCGCGGTCGGCTCCCTCGATCAGCCGGAAGCGGTACGGCTGGTGCAGTCTGTCGTCAAGCGCCAGGCGCAGCAGCTCGGCGTCCCCGTCGGCCAGCGCACGCGGCAGCAGCGCCGCCCTGGACAGATTGAATACTGCGTCGCGCATGCCGATCTCCTTCGGCATCACGCTGCGGGACAGCGCGGTCGAGAGCTCAAAAGGCGGGATCAGCAGGATATAGCACAGGCTGCCGCTCAGCGGGAAACGGCGCGTGACGGCGTGTTCCCCGTCCAGCAGGGAGACGGTCAGGCCGCCGAACATAGCAGGCGCGATGTTGTCCGGGTGCCCCTCGACCGAGGTCGCGATGTCGAAAAGCTCTGACTTCTCCAATCCCAAATCACAGAGCGCGTTGGCGGCGAGGACGCCGGCCGTGATGAGCGCGGCCGAGGACCCGAGCCCGCGCGAGACCGGGATCTCCGTTTTTTCAAAGTTGATCCGAAGCCCGCAGCGCTCGCGTCCACAGGATTGCAGAACGCGCGTGAAAGCGACGCAGGCGAGATTGTCCTCACCGCGGTAGCGCTCGTCGCAGCCGCTGATGGACAAGCCCTCTTCCGCGAGCTCAAAACGGATCTCGTTATACAGCTTCCAGGCGATCCCGAAGCTGTCAAAGCCAGGCCCCAGATTGGCGGAGCTGGCCGGCACGCGTACGATCATCTCTTGTCTCCTTTCGCGGCGTTTTCCACGTAGGCGCAGATCCGGTCCCGGTCGATCACATCCAGATGGATCTCTTCGGCCGTACGCAGTGAGGCCAGATTTGCCGGGATCGGGATACGGCTTAACTCATGCAGCGCGTCCATCTGATCGAATTCGTTCTCCGGCACGCTTTGCCCGAGGCTCTGCAGGACCCGGCCCGGGAATTTATACGGAGACGCGGTGGAGAGCACGACCAGCGGCGCGCAGCCTCCCGCCTCCGCGCAATAGCGCTCGGCGGCATGAAAAGCGACGGCCGTATGCGGATCGCAGACATAGCCGCAGCGGCGATACACCTTCCCGATCGTCTCCGCGGTCTCCTCCTCGCTGCAGCAGAAGGCCGCGAAATCCTCGCGCAGCGCGTCCATAACGGCGCCGTCCACAGCATAACACCCTTCTGTGTCGAGCTTCGTCATAGCTGCGGACACCGCATCCGTATCGCCATGAAAGGCATAAAACAGCAGGCGCTCCAGATTGGACGAGACCAGGATATCCATGGAAGGCGACGAGGTGCGGACAAAATCGCGGCGGCGGTCATAGACGCCGCTCCGGAAGAAATCCGTGAGGACTCGGTTCGCGTTGGACGCGCAGACGAGGCGGCCGACGGGCAGGCCGAGGCGTTTGGCCATATAGCCCGCGAGGATGTCCCCGAAGTTGCCGGTCGGGACGACGTAGTCGACCCTGTCGCCGAGAGAGATGCGCCCCATCCCGAGCAGCCGTGCGTAGGCGATGAAATAATAGACAAGCTGCGGGGCAAGGCGACCGATGTTGATGGAATTAGCCGAGGACAAATGCAGATCGGACCGTTCCCTCAGATGAGAAAACGCGAGCTTCACGCCGCGCTGACAGTCGTCGAAGTTCCCGCGGACAGCGCAGACGCTGACGTTGTTCCCCTTCTGCGTCACCATCTGCTTCCTCTGAACGTCGGACACGCCGTTTTCGGGGTAAAACACCACGATACGCGTCCCTTCAACGTCGTGGAAGCCCTCCAGAGCCGCTTTCCCCGTATCGCCGGAGGTCGCCGTCAGGATCAGGGTCTCGCCCGTCTCGCCCAGCTGGCCGCGCGCCGCGCGGATCAGCTGCGGCAGCATGGACAGCGCCACATCCTTGAAGGCCGAGGTCGGCCCGTGGAACAGCTCGAGAACATACTGATCTCCCACGGGAACGAGCGGCGTGAGCTCGTCCCTGGAAAACTTCCCGCTGTAAGCCCTGCGGACGAGCTCGTCCATTTCCGTTATGCCGGGAAGGAGATGCCGCAGCAGCATCGACGCCATACCGAGCGGAGGCAGCCGCAGACATTCTCGCCAGTCAAACGCTCCCGCGCCGAGAGCAGGATCGACGAACAGACCGCCGTCCGGCGCCAGTCCCGTCAGAAGCGCGTGTACGTCGTCTGTGACATAGGAGCTGCGCGTGCTTTGATACAACATCTTCTTCACCTCACTCGACGGCCTGGAGCTTGCACTGCTCCGCTCCGGGGCAGCGGCTGAGCTTCTCTATCAGTTCCCCGAGCGGCAGCGTCGCCCGGCTCATATCCATGGAGACGGTGACGCTCGCGTAACCGCGGATCGGCAGGCTCTGCGTCATGGTGAGGACGCTCGCGCCGGCGGCCGAGATCTGCGCGAGCAGCGCGCTCAGTACGCCGGGCTGATGCGACAGCATGACCGAAAAAACAGCCCTCTGTCCTACCGCCTTTTCATCCGGCTCCAGGATGAAATCCTTGTATTTGTAATAAGTGCTTCGGGATATGCCGACCAGTCGAACGGCGTGGCTGACGTCTCTGGCCTCGCCGCTTTCCAGAAGACGGCGCGCCTCGATCACCTTTTCATAATACTCAGGCAGGATGCTTTTATGGATGAGCAGGTAATTATCCATAAAGATCACCTCCGAAAACCGATCAATTTCGTTGAAAAAAAGCTTGTTTTTCCACGCCCCATATGATACATTGTTTCTGTCAAAAAAACAAGTGTTTTTATTTGACGGACAGATAAATGTTTTTGAGGTGTGATATGAAAGCTGCGATCCTTGGTTTCGGCACCGTCGGCGTCGGGGTATATGAAATGCTGCAGGCCGCCCCCGGTCTGGATGTCGGCCTTGTTTTTGTCCGCCCGGGAAAGGACGACGCCCCCTTCAAAACCAGCGAGCTCGACAGGATCCTGTCGGATCCGACGATCGATGCGGTCGTCGAGGTCATGGGCGGCGTCGAACCGGCCTACAGCTATGTCTCCGCCTGTCTCATGGCCGGGAAGCATGTCGTCAGCTCCAATAAAGCTCTTGTGGCTGCCCACGGGCTCGAGCTCGAAGCGCTGGCCAGAGAAAAAGGCGTCGGCTTTTTGTTTTCCGCCGCCTGCGGCGGAGCGATCCCCTTCCTGCACAATCTTGCCCTCGCCGTTGAAAGTGACCGCATCGTTTCCGTCGGCGGGATCCTGAACGGCACGACGAATTTCATGCTCGACGCCATGCAGACCGACGGCAGCCAGTATGCCGACGTGCTCAGACAGGCGCAGCAGCTCGGCTATGCCGAAGCCGATCCCAGCGCCGACGTGAGCGGTCTGGACGCTCTGCGCAAGATCATGTTGGCCTGCGCCGTCGCCTGGGGCAAGCTCCCGGTCGAGGGTCTGCTGCATGAGGGCATTGAATCGCTCACGGCGGAGGACGTCGCGCACTTCATGGGCAAGGGTCTCGTGTGCCGTCTGCTGGCTTCCGCCTCGATCTCCGAAAACGGCAAGCTCTGCGCCTTTGTGCAGCCGATGCTGTTCCCCGCCGGCGCGCCGGAGACTTCGGTGAAAAAGAATTTTAACCTTGCGAAATATCACGGCGTCAATTCCGGCGATATCCTGCTCATGGGGCAGGGCGCGGGGCGCTACCCCACCGCGTCCGCCGTGCTGCGCGATCTTTCGGACATCCGCAGCGGCCGCCGCGCCATGTTCCCCGCCGGCCTTGCGGCCGCCTGCGCGGACAACGCCGAGGTCCTCTGCCGCTACTATGTGCGCACGGAGCGCAAAGCCGCGGCGCTCTTCCCCTTTGCCGAGATCGAGGACGACAACGTCGTCGTGCGCGGCGTGACAAAGCCCGTCTCCGTCAAGCTCATGCATGAGACAGCGTCGAGGCTGCGCAAGGACGGTATGCCGATCTTCTTCGCGGCGCTGGAGGACTGAGCATGATCAAAGTCGCTAAATTCGGCGGCTCTTCCGTCGCCGGCGCGGAACAGTTCCGCAAGGTCAGGCATATCATAGAATCAGACCCTGAGCGCCGTGTCGTCGTCGTCTCCGCCGCGGGCAAGCGGGACAAGAACGATCATAAGCTGACGGACTTGCTCTATCTCTGCCACGCGCATCTGGACTACGGCGTCTCCTGCGACGAGATCTTCCAGACCATTGAACAGCGTTTTCTCGAACTGCGGGACGAACTGGGTCTGAAGCTCGAGCTGGAATCGGAGCTTGCAGCGCTGCGAGGAAAACTCAGCAAGGACCTCCCTGTGGATTATCTCGTCTCTCGCGGCGAATACTTCACTTCCCGTCTGATGGCGGAATATCTCGGCTACAGCTTTGTCGACGCGGCCGAGTGCGTGTTCTTCGGTCTGGACGGCCGCATCGACCGGGAAAAGACCTACGCGGCCATCGCCGCCGCGCTCGAAAAAAATGAGAGGATCGTCATTCCCGGCTTTTACGGGAAGCTCCCGACGGGGCGCGTCAAGGTCATGACGCGCGGCGGCAGCGACATCACGGGCGCTCTCGCGGCCGCGGCCGTCGGCGCCGGTGTGTATGAGAACTGGACGGACGTGTCCGGCATCCTGATGGCCGACCCGCGGATCGTCAAAGATCCGCGCCCCATCGCCACGGCGACCTACGCCGAGCTGCGGGAGCTGGCCTTTATGGGCGCCTCCGTGCTGCATGAGGAGTCGATCGCGCCGGTGCGCGAAAAAGGGATCGCGCTCAACATCCGCAACACCAACCGACCGGAGGACCCCGGCACCATGATCGTCTCGAGCGCCGGCGACGAGCCCTGCGACGAGCGCTTCATCACCGGCATCGCCGGCAGGCGGAACTTCACGATCCTGACCGTGAGCAAGCAGAACATGAACACCTCGCTCACGCTGCGGCAGGCACTGGAGATCCTCGACCGCTATCATGCGAGCGTGGAGCATATTACGCTCGGTCTTGACAGCTTTGCGCTGGTCACCGGCACGGCTGCGCTGGGAGACGGCGTTTACGATGTGATCGCCGACATCCGCAAGACCTGCCGTCCGGACGACGTGCAGATACAGGACGAGATCGCGCTGGTCGCCGCTGTCGGCCGCCGCATGACCTTCCGGCCCGGTATTTCCGGCCGGCTCTTCAAGGCGCTGGGCGAAAACGGCGTCAACATCCGCACCATCGCGCAGGGCGCCGACGAGCTTTCGATCATCGTCGGCGTGGACAACAAAAATTTTGAGACCGCGATCCGCGTCATGTACGACGGATTTGCCGGATAACAGGACAGGAGGCAAACAGCATGAGCAAAACATTCAAGGTAGCCGTTCTCGGTGCGACCGGCGCCGTCGGACAGGAAATGATGAAGGTCCTGGAGGAATACGAGATCCCCGTCTCTCGTCTGCTTCCGCTGGCCAGCGCGCGCAGCGCGGGCGGCACCGTCCGCTTCCGCGGCGAAAACGTTCTGATCGAAGAGGCCACCGACGCGAGTTTCGACGGGATGGACTTCGTCCTCGGCGCGGTCGAGGCTGACATGTCCCGGCGCTTCGCGCCCGCCATCAAGAAAAGCGGCGCGGTCTATATCGACAACAGCTCCGCCTTCCGCCTCGAACCGGACGTGCCTCTCGTCGTACCCGAGATCAACGGCGGCGACGCCTTTCTGAACAAGGGGATCATTTCCAACCCGAACTGCTCGACCATCATCACCATGATGGCCGTAGCCGGGATCGCGGCGCTCTCCCCCATTCGTTCGATGGTCGCGAGCACCTACCAAGCCGTTTCCGGCGCCGGGATCAACGGTCTGCGCGAGCTTGAACAGCAGATGAAAGCCCTGGCCGCCGGCGAGAGCGTCGAGCGCAAGGTCTTCCCCGCCCAGATCGCGCTGAACGTCATCCCCTTCATCGGGTCTCAGCTCGACAACCTCTATACCGACGAGGAGATGAAGATGCAGAACGAGGGCCAGCGCATCCTCCACCAGCCGGATCTGAAGGTGACGTGCACCTGTGTTCGCGTCCCGGTCATGCGCTCGCACTCCATCTCCGCCACGCTGCGCACGGATCGGAAGATCAGCGTGGAGGAAGCCAACGCCGCGATCCGCAGTTTCCCCGGCGTTCGTCTGATCGAGGACTACGAGGGGCGCTGCTACCCCACGCCGCTGGATACCAGCGGGCAGGATCTCGTCTGGGTCGGGCGCGTCCGCGAGGATCTCACCTGTGAAAACGGTCTGTCTCTCTGGTGCTGCGGCGACCAGATCCGCAAGGGCGCGGCGGCCAACGCCGTACAGATCCTCAAGCTGTTCTGCAAATAAAATCGGCCGTCCGAAAAGCCGGAGCTCATAGAGCTCCGGCTTTTTACACATATGACAATATTTCCCTCCCGCGGGAAACATTTTTCGTGACTTTTCCGCATTTGTATGGTATGGTAAAATACAAAGTGAGTATGACCATTCACATAATACTTTTGAGGGGGACAGCATATGGCAAGAGAGATTTTATTTGACCTTGGCAAGATGATCACGGACCGTATTCCGTACAAGCTCGGTCTGAAACGGCTGACGGAGACCGATCCGGAGTACATCATCCTCGACCGCGCATGCTCCAACGACGAGATCGCGGAGATCATGCTCAAGATGGGCCTTCGCAAGCCCAAGACCACGGCGGAGATCGCCAAGCTCACCGGCAAGTCCGAGGAGCGCATCGTCGAGCTCCTGACCGACGCTGCCGAGCACGGCATCGTCGAGTACAACTGGGAAAATCCCGAGCACGAGAAGAAATGGTATGTTCAGCTCTTCGTCCCCGGCATCGCCGAGATGACGAACATGGTCCTCTGGCAGGTCGAAAAGTATCCGGAGCTGGCTGACAGCTTCGATAAGATGACCTTCCTGCCTCTCGAGGGCAAGACCCACCTGATCCCTCCCGGCGGCGACGGCATCGGCATGCACGTCCTCCCCGTGGAGAAGGCTATCCCCGCGCACAGCCAGTCCGCCTCCATCGAGCACATCTCTCACTGGCTGGACAAGTACGACGGCAAGCTCTCCGTCGGCTACTGCTCCTGCCGCAACGCCCGCCGTCTTTTCGGCGAGGGCTCCGGCGAGATCCAGGACGACTGCTGCATCGGTCTGGGCGACTTCGCCACCTATCTCCTTGAGACCGGCAAGGGCCGTCCCATCACCAAGGAAGAGGCCCTGGCCATCTGCCAGCGCGCCGAAGAGAACGGCTATGTCCACCAGGTCACGAACATCGACGGCGAGGACAAGATCTTCGGCCTGTGCAACTGCGATGTCGGCGTCTGCTTTGCGCTGCGCACCAGCCAGTACTTCAATACGCCGAACCTCTCCGCCTCCGCCTACCGCGCCCACGTCGACAAGGACAACTGCGTGGCCTGCGGCAAGTGCGTCGAGGTCTGCCCGGCCGGCGCCGTGAAGCTCGGCCAGAAGCTCTGCACCAAGAGCGGCGAGGTCAAATACCCGCAGCAGGAGCTCCCCTCCGGCCTCAAATGGGGTAAGGACAAGTGGAACCCGAACTATGTGTTCGACAACCGCAAGAACTGCCACGAGTCCGGCACCGCGCCCTGCAAGACCGCCTGCCCGGCTCACATCGCCATCCAGGGCTATATCAAGCTCGCCAAGGAAGGCCGTTACCTCGACGCCCTCAAGCTCATCAAGCAGGACAACCCCTTCCCCTCCGTCTGCGGCTACGTCTGCAACCGCCGCTGCGAGGACGCCTGCACCCGCGGCGCGCTCGACAAGGCTCTCGCTATCGACGAGATCAAGAAGTTCATCGCCGAACAGGATCTCAAGAGCGAAGAGCGCTACGTCCCCGCCCCGCTCTATCGCCGCCCGATCGACAAGCCCTATGAGGAGAAGGTCGCCATTATCGGCGCCGGCCCCGCCGGCCTGAGCTGCGCCTACTACCTCGCGCGCATGGGCTATGTCAACGTCACCGTGTTCGACCGCAACAAGGAGCCCGGCGGCATGCTCATCATGGGCATCCCGAGCTACCGTCTCGACCGCAGCGCCCTCAAGGGCGAGATCGAAGTCCTCGAGAAGATGGGCGTCAAGTTCCAGATGAACACCGAGGTCGGCAAAGACGTCACGATCGAAGAGCTGCGCCAGCAGGGCTTCAAGGGCTTCTACGTCGCTATCGGTGCTCAGAAGAGCTCCAAGCTCAACATCCCCGGCGAGGATCTGGCCGGCGTTTACGGCGGCGTCGACTTCCTGCGCGAGGTCAACCTCGGTGAGAAGCCCGAGCTCGGCAAAAAGTGCGCGGTCATCGGCGGCGGCAACGTCGCGATGGACGTCTGCCGCACGGCTGTCCGCCTCGGCGCGGAGACCTATGTCGTCTACCGCCGCAGCGAGGAAGAGATGCCCGCTGACAAGGAGGAGATCGCTGAGGCGAAGGAAGAGGGCGTGAAGTTCTGCTTCCTCAACGCTCCCGCCGAGATCATCGGCACCGACGGCAAGGTCAGCGCGCTTAAGGTCGAGATCATGGAGCTGGGCGAGCCCGATGAAAAGGGCCGCCGTTCCCCTGTCGGCACCGGCAAATTCGAGACCATCGAGGTCGATTCCGTCCTCGCCGCAGTCGGTCAGGCCATCGATTGGGGCGGACTGGATGTCGGCGACCTTGAGAAGGGCAAGAAGGGCAACGCCATTGCCGATCCCATCACCTACCAGACCGCGCAGAAGGATATCTTCGTCGGCGGCGACGTTTACACCGGACCCAAGTTCGCGATCGACGCGATCGCGGCCGGCCGCGAGGGCGCCGAGTCTCTGCACCGCTTCGTGCAGGACGGCCAGAGCCTGACGAGAGGCCGCAACCTCCGCGAGTTCTACGAGCTGAACAAGGAAGACCTCGTCTTCGGACTTGACAGCTTTGACAAGCCCGACCGTCAGCCTATCCTCCACGATCCGGCCAAAGCCCGTTCCTTCGAGCATGACCGCCTGACCTTTACCGAGGAGCAGATCAAGACGGAGGCCAGCCGCTGCCTCGGCTGCGGCGTCAGCGTTGTCGACCGCAATCGCTGCATTGGCTGCGGCCTGTGCACCACGCGCTGCATGTTCGACGCGATCCACCTGCAGCGTGACGTGCCGGAGGCTTCGAACATGGTCCGCTGCGAGGATAAGGTCGGCCCGATGCTCAAGTATGCCGCGAAGCAGGTCCGCATCATTCGCAAGAAGTAAGGATGCACGAACTCGGAACCGTCTTTTATGTGATCGAGCAGGTCGAGAAGATCTGCAAGGAGAACGATCTGACCACAGTCGGCAGCGTCACGCTGGAGATCGGCGAGGTCAGCGGGATCATCCCCTCCTATATCATTGACTGCTGGAACTGGGCAAAAAAGAGAAGCGAGTATATGAAGGACTCTGAACTCAAGGTCGAGAATCTCGAGGCCGTCACCTTCTGTGAGGACTGCCAGAGGACCTATCCGACGCTCAAGTACAAGAAGATTTGTCCCTATTGCGGCAGCGAACACACCTATCTTCTCACCGGCAACGAGTACAACATAAAAGAAATTGAAGCCATGTAACGCAAAAGCTCCCACCCCGCGGGGTGGGAGCTTTTTTTCTCTCGCTTATTCCGTTCTCAGCGCCTCGACGGGGTCCTTCTTTGCGGCGATGCCCGATGGGATCAGCCCGGCGATATAGGTCAGGATCATGCTGATCAGCACAAGCCCGACCGCGCCGGCCGCGGGCAGCGAGGCATTGAGCGAATAGATCCCCGTCAGATCGTGCACGATCATATTGATCGGGATGTTCACCAAAAGCGTCAGAAGAATGCCGATCGCACCGGCGGAGAAGCCGATGATGACCGTCTCGGCGTTGAAAACGTGAGAGACGTCGCGGTTCGAGGCGCCGATCGCGCGCAGGATGCCGATCTCCTTCGTCCGCTCCAGCACGCTGATATAGGTGATGATTCCGATCATGATCGAGGAAACGACCAGCGAGATCGCCACAAAGGCGATCAGCACATAGCTGATGACGTTGATGATCGAGGTGATCGAATTCATCAGAAGCGCGACGATGTCCGTATACGTTATCTCGTCCTCTTTGGAAACGCTGTTATTGTAGTTTTTGATCGCGGCAGCGATGCTGTCCTTATCCTCAAATGAGGAAGCGTAGAGATTGATGACGCTGGGATTGTCCAGATCGACATAGCCCAGCTTTTTGAGCGTCTCTTTGTAATTCGTTTCGGAGTATACCGGAGGCATCGCGTTGTTGTAGATCCAGAGATAATCCTCGTCCTCCAGCACAAGCAGTCCGAAGTCTTCGACAAGCTCCTCATCGGAGAGCTCGCGGTACAGCTTTTCCATTTCGGCGGCGTACTCCTCGCGCACCTGCTGGGAGGCCATCCGCTTGATATAGTCGAAGAGCATCTCATCGTCCATATCCTCCAGCATGGAGGCATACTGCGGATAATTTTCGAGGATCTGCTTTTCGATGTCCTCCCGCGTCGTGCCCTCGAGCTGTTCCTCTACCATTTCGGAGACGTACTCATCGCTCGGATGGCACATGAATTTCACGTAAATGTCGGCAATCGTCGCAGCTTCGGCATCTGCGACGTAATCACGCGCCGCCTGCTGCTTTCGGTCGTTCGTCAGCGCCTCGTCTTCGGTGTCGAGGAATTTCAGATCCGTGAGGACATTGTGCTCCTCGTCGGCAAGCTGCTTTCTGACGAGGTCCTTATTCTCCGCCGCGCGGACGATGTGCTCGATAAAATCGTGCGTATAGCCGATCGCGCCGCTCATCATGCCGGAGACCGCGTCCTCGTTCTGCCGGATGACGCCGACGATCCTGAGCTCGAGTCCGTTGTTGTAGAGCGTGCGCAGGCCGAGATCCTCGGATGCGAGGTTGATATACGCGCCCTCCTCTTCGTCATAGCGATACATATCCGCCGGGAAGATATAGCGGAAGCTCATCTTGCAGACGTCCTCGTAGCTCCAGCTCTCGACCTTGCTCTCGACGGTCTCCTGCGAGACGAAGGCCTGCATATCCTCGGCGATCGAGCTGTTGGATTTCAGGCCAAGCGCGTAGAGCACGAGGTCGGAGATCTCGTTGTTCTCATTGACAATCAGGACGGCCTCGTCGTATTTCTCCGGCCACTTGCCGTACAGTACATCGTACTGCTTTTTCAAGAAGGGGCTGATCGTCTCTCCGTTTTCTCCCGGCAGCATTTCCTGGTAGATGTCCATCATCGAATAATAGGAGCCGTAGGTGCTGAAAAAAGAACTGTAATCGCCACCGTAGAGGCTGCTCATGGCCGTCTGCATCAGCTGTACGACGTCCGTCTTGGCGATCGTGCCGTCCACATCCTCGGCATAGAGATTCATGTCGAGATCGTAAGAATACTGCGCGGAGCTGATATACTGCGCGATCTCGCTGTTTTCGTCCTCGATGTATGCCTTGAAGGGTCTGAGGTTATTGGTCTGTTTGTCGGCCGAGATCATCGAGTTCATCATATCGTACATGACCGTGCTGGAATAGACCGCGTCTCTGTCGTGCTGGCCGCCTTCCGTCTGAGAGCGGACCCCCATCAGCGAGGTCATCAGATTGGTCATGTCTACGCTCTCGGCCTGGATCGTGATGGGATAGCTTGAGAGCGTGTCAGCCTGGACCTTGTCGATATAATTCTGGATGCCGTTCGACAGCGACATGATCAGCGCGATCCCGATGATGCCGATGCTGCCGGCGAAGGCCGTCAGCGCCGTCCGGGTCTTTTTTGTCATCAAATTATTCAGAGAAAGCGAGAGCGCGGTCAGAAAGCTCATGGAAGTGCGCAGGCGCTTGCCCCCGGGCGCTGCAGCTTCTTCCTCTTCCGCCTTGATCGGATCGCTGTCGCTGATGATCACGCCGTCCTTGATGCGGATAATGCGGCTCGCGTAGTTCTCCGCCAGCTCGGGGTTATGCGTGACCATAATGATCAGCTTGTTGACCGAGATCTCCTTGAGGATCTCCATGATCTGCACGGAGGTCTCGGAATCCAGCGCGCCGGTCGGCTCGTCGGCCAGCAGGATATCGGGATCGTTGACAAGCGCGCGGGCGATCGCCACGCGCTGCATCTGACCGCCGGACATCTGAGTGGGTTTCTTGTTCAGTTGATCGCCCAGCCCGACCTTTTCGAGCGCCTCTTTTGCGCGGCGCTTTCGCTCCGCCTTGTTCACGCCGGAAATCGTCAGGGCCAGCTCGACGTTGGCCAGCACGCTCTGGTGCGGGATCAGATTATAAGACTGAAAGACAAAGCCGATCGAATGGTTCCGATACGCGTCCCAGTCGGCGTCCGTGAAGTTCTTCGTGGATTTTCCGTTGATGATCAAATCTCCGTCGCTGTAATGATCCAGGCCGCCGATGATGTTCAGCAGCGTCGTTTTGCCGCAGCCGGAGTGTCCAAGCACAGCGACGAATTCGCTCTCGCGGAAAGCAAGATCGATCCCTTTGAGCGCGTGCACGGCCATATCGCCGCTGATATAGTCTTTTTTGATGCCCTTGAGCTTCAGCATTCGGAGGACCCTTTCCTTGTTGACATACGCCGTGTTCTGCGCTAAAATAAACAAGCTTTCCCGGTGAATACGCCCACGTAGCTCAGCAGGATAGAGCACTCGCCTCCTAAACGGTAGGTCGTTCGTGTGTTTTTTCTCTTATTCATCCAAGTTTCGAAATATTTGCCCACGTAGCTCACCAGGACAGAGCACTCGCCTCCTAAGCGAGGGGTAGGAGGTTCAAATC
>JAFRLZ010000087.1 GCA_017430985.1 Oscillospiraceae bacterium | reverse complement strand
GGCGTCCTCTCCGGTGACGGAGGGTATCTTGAACTCCACGCCGTATGCGTCGGCAATCGTCTCTTTCGTCGCGCCGAGAGGATAGATCGTCGATGAAGACGATGGCCGGGGCGGCCTTCTTGGCCTGCTCGAACAGGTCGCGCACGCGCCCGGCGCCCACGCCGACATAGAGCTCGACGAAGTCGGAGCCGGAGATGGAGAGGAACTGGACGTTGGCCTCGCCCGCGACGGCCTTGGCCAGCAGGGTCTTGCCGGTGCCCGGAGGGCCGACGAGCAGCACGCCCTTGGGGATGCGCGCGCCCATCGCGGTATAGGCCTTGGGGTCTTTGAGGAAGTCGACGATCTCGGCCAGCTCTTCCTTCTCTTCCTCGCAGCCGGCCACGTCGTTGAAGGTCTTCTTGTTCTTTTCGTCGCTGCCGAGGCGGGTGCGGGCCTTGCTGAAGCGCGCGACGCCGCCGGCGCCCGCGCCGCCCTGCTGCCGCATCATGACATACCACAGCGCGAAGGCGCCGCCGATCAGCAGCACATAGGGGATGATGCTCACCCACCAGGGGATGGACACGCTGGGAACGTAGTCGTACTCTTCGATGATCCCCTCGGCGTGCTTTTCCAGGATCAGGTCGCGGAAGTCCTCGTAGAAGACGGAGAAGCTGTAGAGCTCATAGCTGCGCTCCTCGGTGATCTCCTTGCCGGTTTCATCCGTCTCTCCGGTGCGCACCTGCAGCGTGATGACGTTGTTCTCGGTAACAAAGGACTGAACCTTGTCCTGCGTGAACAGGTCGCTCAGCTCGGAGTAGATCATTTTGTCGTTGGCGTTGCGGCTGTTGAGACTGAAAATGACCATCACGAGGATGAGCAGCAGGATCAGGTAAAAGCTCAGGTCGCGGGCTCGTTTGCGGTTTGGTTTCAAGCAGTGTTCACCTCATTTTTCGGGCGGCCGCCCTGTGTGTCTCGCGGTCTCCCTCCGCCGGGGCGCGGCGCGCGGCGCGCTCCGCTCCGGTTTCTCTCATTTGATTATGCGTAGATCTCCGGCTTCAGCACGCCGATGTACGGCAGGTTGCGGTAGCGCTCGTTGTAGTCGAGCCCGTAGCCGACCACGAAGGCGTCGGGCACCTCGAAGCAGGAATAGTCCGCGTAGACCGGCGCCTTGCGGCGCGAGGGCTTGTCCATGAGCGTCGCGATGCGGATAGAGGCCGGCTCGCGCTGCTGCAGGAAGCTCTTGAGATAGTTGAGCGTCACGCCGGAGTCGAGGATGTCCTCGACGATGATGACGTGGCGGCCCTGGATGTCCTCGCTCAGGTCCTTGTTGATCTTCACGGCGCCCGTGGAGGTGGTGCCGCTGTAGGAGGACACCGCCATGAAGTCCATGGCGCAGTGGATGTCCACGCTGCGCATCAGGTCCGCCATGAAGATGAAGCAGCCCTTCAGCACGCCCACAAAGATGGGGTCCTTTTCCCTGTAATCGCGGGAGATCTGGCGGCCGACGGCCTTGACCTTCGCCCGGAGTTCCTCTTCCGTGATCAGAACACGTTCAATGTCATTGATCATGCCTTTTCTCCTATCCTTTTCTTCTCAATATCTTCAACGGTCAGGATCAGCGCCTGGTCGCCCGTCTGCGGGACGCAGCGTTGGTCGACGGCCAGGCCGTATACGGCGAGCACGCCTTCCCCGTCGCGGAAGACGGGGGTGAGCAGGCGCTCGGCCTGCGTCGTCCCGGCTTCGAGGAAGAGCTGCTTCAGGCTCTTGCTCAGGCCGCGCCCGGCGGGCGCGATCCGGTCGCCCGGACGGCGGGAGGAGCAGACGATATCGCCCTTTATCTTCTCATACTTCAGCCAATAAGTTTTGAACGAATCGTTAATTTCTTCGCCGGGAAACACGCCCGTCTCGGCGCGCACGCGCAGCCCCGCCTCCGGGATCTCCGTGACCGTCCCGGGCCGGATGAGGCGCTCCGGGAGCGGCCCGGCGCTCTCGCCGTCGAACCAGAGGCGGCCCTGCTCGCGGCGCAGGCGCAGCCCCGGCAGGTCCAGGAAGCCGAGCCCCTCGCCCTGCGCGAAGCGCAGCGCGGCGGCCACGTGCCGCCGTTCGAGC
>JAFRLZ010000086.1 GCA_017430985.1 Oscillospiraceae bacterium | reverse complement strand
GATAAACGGGAGTTTATCGATTAGTTTTTAGGGGGACGGATTGCCACGGCTCCTGCGGAGCCTCGCAATGACAGGCCAACTCTTTCGCCGCCGCAGCGGCGAAAGCAATCCGATCGTTTTTTGCGGGGGCGTGTACCTCGCAAAAAACTCTTCTCAGCCCGCCAGTGTGCGAGCGCAGCGAGTGCACGCAGCGGGCTGCAATCCCCCTCAACGCGCAGCCCAGCGAAGCGGGTGCGCGTTGAAGAGCGCAGCGATAAACTCACGTTTGCGAAAAAAACACTTGCAAGTTTGAAAACCCTGTGTTATAGTCTTCTCTGCGCCTTGTAACTATGCCTGCGGCACAATCAAGGCAGCCTTTGACGAGGAGACTGTACCAATGAAGCAAGGAATCCATCCCAACTACAAGCCGACGACCATCCGCTGCGCCTGCGGCAACGTGATCGAGACCGGCTCCACCAAGCAGAACATCACCGTTGAGATCTGCTCCAAGTGCCACCCCTTCTACACCGGCAAGCAGAAGCTGGTCGACACCAGCGGCCGCGTGGACAAGTTCAACAAGAAGTACGGCATCAAGTAAGAAATTGGGATATGACAAGGCCCGCTGCGTTTCGCAGCGGGCCTTTGCCGTTTTGTATACGTTTTTACCCGAGGTTGCCCGTGGCGTACATCAGGGCGCTCACGGCCACGACCGGCGCCGTCTCGCAGCGGAGGATGCGTTCGCCCATGGAGCAGACGCGCAGCCCCGCGATCTTCGCGAGCTTGGCCTCGAATTCGGCGAAGCCGCCCTCCGGACCGGTGACGATCGCGGCGGTCTTGACCTCCTTGTTGGCCTCGAGCACGGCGTTGAGCGCCTCGCGCTCGCCCGTCTCGTACATGAACAGCGGCAGCTCCGTCTTGATCGCCGCGTCCAGCGCGCCGGCAAAGTCGCCCGCCCAGCTCACCTGCGGGATGATCCCGCGGCCGGACTGCTTGGCGGCCTCCTCGGCGATGCGCTGCCAGCGCTCGAGCTTTTTCTCCGGCTCGCCCGGCCGCGCCACGCAACGGTCGGACAGGAAGAACGCAATTTCCGAGGCACCGGCCTCGACGCATTTCTGGATGATATAGTCAGTCTTGTCGCCCTTCGGAAGACCGCAGAGCACCGTCACCTTTACGCTCGGCTCCGCCGAGCAGGGGACGACCTCAAGGATCTCGGCCTCGGCCTGCTCCTTGTCCGCGTAGACGAGACGGCACTTGTAATCCGTGCCCTGCCCGTCGCAGAGGATCACGTCCTCACCGGGCCTGAGGCGCAGCACGCGCACATGCTCGGCGTCCCGTCCTTTCAAGATGGCCATGCCTCCGGCCAGATTTGTCCCGGCAATGAAAAATCTCGGCATCACAGATCCCGTCCTTTGCACTTGGTCTTTTCCAATTATCGCATATCCGGCACCGCTTTGCAAGAGAAAGCATAGCATAGAGAGGCCGAAATCATCGGCCGTAAGGAGAGAGCGCAAGTGGAACGAGACTGGGCAAATCGCCTGAAGGGCTTTGAGCGGGTGTGGGATCGGGTCGCCGGGGGCCGGCCGGCGCCTCCTCCGCCGCGGCCCGGAGCATGGCCTCCGCTGCCGCCAAGACCGGGGCCGGGCTTCAGACCCCTTCCGCCGCCCCCTCCTCCGGGGCCGGGCTGCTGCCGCGGGACGCGCTTCGGCGGAAGAGGTTTTCGGGGATAGTTGATTTTGCGGACGGGACCGGAGCTGTCATTGCGAGGAGGGCGCAAGCCCGACGCGGCAATCCGTTCCTGAAAAACGCAGAGAACGATCCATAGGGGAAGCGGATTCCCACACCAGTGACGTCGGTCACTGGTTCGGAATGACAAAACGAGCTGCAGGATATGGGACGGGTCGAGTTTCGCACTTGACCCGTCTGTTTTTTGGATTATAATAGATAAAGCACGAGTTCATCGATACAGAGGAGAGAAAAGCCATGCCTACGACCTGGAACCGTTCCCCCGAGGAATTCCATAAGATCTATCTCGCCAACACTGACGCCTTTTACCGCCTCGGCAGCACCAATCTCGCCCCGGATCTGGACGATTTCATGACCAAGTGCGCGCTGGGCCTCTGGAGCAAGGCCGCGGCGGTCACCCAGAGCCATGTGGACATGGCCAATCAGATCTATTCGAAGAACCGGCCCCGGCCGACCTGGATGCTCTGGACGCTGACGAGCTCCGTCTGCGAGAGCGACGTGTTCCTCCCGCCCGTGTTCTTCTGGAACCTCGCGGAGAGCGACGCGCGCCGCGGCACCGAGACCTCGCGCACCTTCATCCGCATGCTCACGAACATCCTGCTGTACCTGGCCGCCGTCGACGACGACGTGACCTTTGCCGAGGCCGAGTACATCACCGAGTGCACCGACCGCCTCACCGCCATCTGCGACACCAACGGCGTGCGCAAGAGCCGCGAGGGCCTCAACCCCCTCGACTTCGTCACGAGCGGCGAGCCGAGCTTCGTCGAGAAGCACCCGCCCCAGACGCAGACCTCCGGCGGTGAGCAGAAACAGGAGATCAAGGCCGAGGAAGAGGAGAAAAAACCCAGCTTCGATGAGCTGATGGAGCAGCTTGACGAGCTGGTGGGCCTCGACGAGGTGAAGAAGGACGTCAAGAGCCTCATCAACCTCATCAAGGTGCGCAAGCTGCGCGAGGCGCACGATCTGCCCGTGCCGCCCATGAGCCTGCACATGGTCTTCATGGGCAACCCCGGCACCGGCAAGACCACCGTGGCGCGGCTGGTCGGCTCGCTCTACGCCGCCATCGGCGTGCTGAGCAAGGGCCAGCTCGTGGAGGTGGACCGCTCCGGCCTCGTAGCCGGCTATGTGGGACAGACCGCGCTCAAGACGCAGGAGGTCATCAAGTCCGCGCTCGGCGGCGTGCTGTTCATCGACGAGGCCTATTCCCTGTCCTCCGGCGGGGAGAACGACTTCGGCCGCGAGTCCATCGAGACGCTCCTCAAGGCCATGGAGGATCACCGGGACGATCTGATCGTCATCGTCGCCGGCTACACCGGGCCGATGACCGATTTTCTGACCTCCAATCCCGGCCTGGAATCGCGCTTCAACAAGTATTTCTTTTTCCCGGACTACACCGGCGAGCAGCTGCTGGCGATCTTCAAGATCCAGTGCAAAAAGAACGGCTACGTGCTCACCGAGGAGAGCGAGAAGGCCGCGCGTGCGCTCTTCGACGAACTCTATGAGGAGCGGGACGCGAACTTCGGCAACGGCCGCGACGTGCGCAACCGCTTTGAGGACATGGTCGTGCGACAGTCCAACCGCATCGCGGCGCTCGAGGATCCGGACAAGGATACGCTGATGGCCGTGCTGCCCGAGGACTTCCTCGACGAGGAGGACGAGCCGGAGGAGCCGGAGGAGCCGACAGGAGAGCAGACCAAAGAGCCGGCCGGGGAATAAACACGCGCATAAGCAAAACCGTGAGGCAGGCGCCTCACGGTTTTTTGCTTTATTTGCCATAAGAGCTTATTCGATCACATAGGGAACGGAGAAGACGTAGACGTTCCGATAAGTCTCCATCTTCCGCATCAGGCGGTGCGTCGTGCTGTTGTGCAGGATCTTGGCAAAGGGAGAGGTCACCACGAGACCGCCCATCATGACGATCAGCCGCTGGCTCTCCAGCGCGTCGGCCTCCTGCCGGATATGGGCGAGCAGGATGTCGTTGGTGTTGCGCAGGGTCGTGACGTCATAGCGGAACTCGCAGTCGACGCCCAGCGCCTTGACCTGCTCGCGGATCTTCAGCGCCTGTTCCTCCGTGCTGCAGACGCTGTACAGCTCCATGGACGTAAAGCCGCAGCTCAGCGCGCAGTTGAGGGTCTTGATGAAGGACTTGTTCAGCGACTGCACGGGGATGATGACCCGCGCGGCCTTGTCGCGGTTGATCTCCCTGCGCGCGTCCTCCACGCTGGAGACGGTCAGCTCCGCGCTGACCTTTTCATAGTGCTTCTTGATCCGGAGCATGATCAGGATGAACGAGAGGATCAGCAGCAGCGCGACCCAGGCGCCGCGCATGAACTTCATGACGACGATGATGATCAGCACCGTGCCGGTCAGGACGCTGCCAAAGCCGTTGATCGCCGCCTTGAGCTTCCAGCGCGGTCCCTTGCGCTTGCGCCAGTGCGTGAACATGCCGAACTGGTTCAGGAAGAAGGAGATAAATACGCCGCTGGCGTACAGGGGCAGCAGCAGATGCTGGCTGCCGCGGAAAATGAACACGAGCGCGGAAGCCATGGCAAAGAGGAACAGGATGCCGTTGGAGAAGTTCAGGCGGGAGCCGCGGTTGACGAGCTGCTTGGGGAGATATCCGTGCCCTGCGATAAGGCTCATCAGCAGCGGCAGATCCGCGAAGGCGGTGTTCGCCGCGAGCGAGAGGATGACTACTGTCATGACTTGTACGACGTAGAACATGGCGCTGTTCTTGCCGAAGACGGCGGCGGCCAGCAGACTGACGGTCGTCGCGTCCTCGCTGGGCACGATCTTGTAGAGGGAGATCAGCAGGCTGACCCCGAAGAAGATGATGCACACGAAGCCCGCCATGGCAAGCAGCACTTTCTTGGCGTGCTGCGGCGCGGGCGCCTTGAAGTTGGGCACGCCGTTGGAAACGGCCTCCACGCCTGTCAGCGCCGTACAGCCGGAGGCGAAGGCCTTGAGGACGAGAATCACCATCGCGTCGGTCGCGAGTTCGGCGGTGTTGGCGGCTACGACCGCCTCCTGAGCGGGCGTGACCAGACCGAGGCTGTACTTGACAAGACCGGTCACGAGCATGCTGAGCATCGTCAGGATGAACAGATAGGTCGGCACGCCGAACATCACCGAGGAATCACGGATGCCGCGAAGGTTGCCCCAGGTCAGCAGGCAGATGATCGCGAAGGCAAGCAGCGCCTTGTATGGAAGCAGGGAAGGGAAAGCGGAGGTGATGGCGGCGGCGCCCGCGCAGGAGCTGACCGCCACGGTCAGGATGTAGTCCATGATTAGAGATCCACCGGCGATCAGGCCGATCTTCTCTCCCAGGTTGTCCGAAGCCACGATATAAGCGCCGCCGCCCTCGGGGTAGGCCTCGATGGTCTGTCGGTAGCAGAACACGAGGATGCCGAGCAGGCAGATGATCGCCGCGACGATCGGAAGAAAGACGCGGAAGGACGCCATGGCGAGCACGGGCATCAGCACCAGCAGGATCTCCTCTCCGGCGTAGCTGACGGAGGAGATCGCGTCGCTGGCAAAAATGGGGATGCCCCAGAGGACGTTGAATTTTTCCTCGCTCAGCTCGGTATCCTCAAGCCGCCGTCCAAGGAAGAAGGCCAGGATCTTATCTTTCACCACATATACCCCTTTCTGCGGAGACCGGGCCGGAGACAGGCCTGATCTCAAAAAAACGCGCACACCGACGCGCAAAACGTCACATAGGGATTATACTATATTTCCCGCGCTTGTAAAGGGTGCATTCTACACAGAAATCACGGTTTTTTGGAATATGCCCTTGATTTTTTCCGCCGTTGCGGTACAATAGTTCTGTTCTGATCTTACTCTCAGGAGGAATGAAAAAATGACTTACGAGATGGACATCGCCGGCTTAAAGCGCGATCTGCCTCTGTGCAAGGTCACCGACGACCTGTACATCGGCGCTTTCGTCATGTTCGGCGACGTGGAAGTGACCGTGCACTGCGCGGCCGAGCTCTTGAAGCGCGCCCCCGAATACGACTATATCATCGCCCCGGAAGCCAAGTCTATCCCGCTGCTGTACGAGATGGCCCGCCAGAGCGGCGCCGACAAGTATTTCCTCGCCCGCAAAGGCCCCAAGGCCTATATGAAGGGCGTGTTCGAGGTGAACGTCAAGTCGATCACCACCGAAGCGGTGCAGCGCCTCGTTATCGACACGGCCGACGCCGAGATGATCCGCGGCAAGCGCATGCTGATCGTGGACGACGTGATCTCCACCGGCGAGTCGCTGCGCGCGATGGAGGAGCTGGTCAGACAGGCCGGCGGCATCATCGCGGGCAAGATGGCCGTGCTGGCCGAGGGCGCCGCGCAGGAGCGAGACGACATCATCTTCCTCGCCCCGCTGCCCCTGTTCAACCCCGACGGGACGGTCAAGGCGTAAGACGCCTTCGAAGAAAGCCCGGATCTGTCATTGCGAGGCTCCGCAGGGAGCCGCGGCAATCCGTCTCCTTTTGGAAAGCGGATTCCCACGCAAAAAGCCGCCGATTGGCGGCTTTTTTGCTCGGAATGACAGGTCCGGGCTTATCGTTTTTCCTTGAAAAAGCTCTGCAGCAAGTTCGCGCTCTCCACGGCCAGCACGTCCGGCGTGACGGCGGGGCGGTGGCCCAGCTTTTCATAAAAGAGGTCGATCACGCTGCCGCAGCAGCCGACGGAGGGGTCCCGCGCGCCGAAGACGACGCGGGGGATGCGGGCGTTGAGGATCGCCCCGGCGCACATGGGGCAGGGCTCGAGCGTGACGTAGAGCGTGCAGCCGGCAAGCCGCCAGTCGCCCAGCGCCGCGCAGGCCTCGCGGATGGCCTCGACCTCGGCGTGGGCGGTCGCGTCGCCGTTTTCCTCGCGGCGGTTGCGCCCCCGGCCGATCACGCGCCCGTCCGCATCGACGATCACGCAGCCGACGGGCACCTCGCCCGCCTCCGCCGCCTCGCGCGCCAGCGCGAGCGCCTCGAGCATATAGTCTTCGTTCATAAGGACCTCCGATGCAGACGGGGATTTGACGAGCTCAGGCCCCCTTGCCTAAAGGGGGCTGTCGCCGGAGGCGACTGGGGGATTTCCATTGTTCCTCTCAGGCCCCCTTGCCTAAAGGGGGCTGTCGCCGGAGGCGACTGGGGGATTCTGTCGGTCGCTGCACGATGGTATAGCGGGGCGTTTTTATATCCCCCCGACCTCGCTTCGCTCGGCCACCCCCCTTTAGGCAAGGGGGGCTATCGCCTCGATAAACCCATATTTGCAAAAAGCGGGGACTGCACAGGCAGTCCCCGCTTTTCTTTTGAATTTACGCGAGCGCCGCGGTGATGATGCTCATCCGGTAGACTTCCTCCGCGTCGCAGCCGCGGGAGAGGTCGTTGATCGGGGCGTTCAGGCCCTGCAGGATGGGGCCGTAGGCCGCGAAGCCGCCCAGACGCTGGGCGATCTTGTAGCCGATGTTGCCGGACTGGATCTCCGGGAAGATGAAGGTGTTGGCATAGCCGGCGACCGGGCTGCCGGGGAACTTGAGCTGCCCGACGACCGGGGACACGGCCGCGTCGAACTGCATCTCGCCGTCGACGGCGAGCTCGGGGGCCTTCTCCTTGACGATGGCGGTGGCGTTGCGCACGAGGTCGACGTTGGCGCCCTTGCCGCTGCCCTTGGTGGAGTAGCTGAGCATGGCGACCTTCGGGTCGACGCCGAAGACCTTCGCGGTCTTGGCCGTCTCGATGGCGACCTCGGCCAGCTTCGCGGCGGCGGACAGGACGACGTTGCCCTCCTTGTCCACGGTGTCCTGATAGTCGATGTTGATGGCGCAGTCGCCCATCGCGAGGATCTCCTCGCCGCGGACCATGATGAAGCAGGAGGAGACGAGGTTCGCGCCCTTGCGGGTCTTCACCAGCTGCAGCGCGGGACGCACGGTGTCGGCCGTGGAGTAGGTCGCGCCGCCGAGCAGGGAGTCGGCCACGCCCATCTTGACGAGCATCGTGCCGAAGTAGTTGCCCTTCTTGAGCGCCTCGCGGCATTCCTCGGGCGTCATCTTGCCCTTGCGCAGGGCGACCATGGTCTCGACCATCTCGTCCATCCTGTCGTAGGTCAGCGGATCGAGGATCTCGAGGCCCTCAATGTCGAAGCCGCCCTTTTCGGCCGCGGCCTTCACGGCCTCCACGTTGCCGACCAGCACGGGGGTCAGGAAGCCGTCCTTCTTCAGACGGGCGGCGGATTCGAGGATGCGCGCGTCGGTACCCTCGGTATAAACGATCTTGCGGGGATTGGCTTTGAGCTTTTCGATCAGATTTTCAAACATGTCTGTCTATCCTCCTGAGAGAAGTATGGAAAGTTTGCCTAACAGAGATACTGTACCACGCTTGCCGGGCTTTTTCAAGAAGCGCGCACAACTTTCTGTTTACAAAGCGGCTCCTTCCCGTTATAATACAGACTGTTATCAACGAAAGGACGAACACCCATGGACAGAAGCTTCGCATCGACCCTCTCGGCCCTGCGCCGGGAGAAAAATATCAGCCAGCGCGTCGCCGCAGCCGATCTCGGCATCAGCCAGGCGCTGCTGAGCCACTATGAAAACGGCGCGCGCGAGCCTGGTCTGGGCTTCGTGTGCCGTGTCTGCGACTATTACGGCGTGACGGCGGATTATCTGCTCTGCCGCACGGACGAGCCCGACGCGGCAGCCAACGCCCGCCGGGCAGCCATGACCTTTCTCGAACAGATCCGCACGGTGGCCGACCGGGCGGAGCTGGCCCTCGAAGAACTGGCGGAAGGGGGGCTGTGAGCGATGAGCGATCAGAAGCACATCCGGAATTTCTCCATCATCGCCCATATCGACCACGGCAAGTCCACGCTCTCCGACCGTCTGATCGAGAAATGCGGCGCCGTGGAGGCGCGCGTCATGGAGGACCAGATCCTTGACAACATGGAGCTCGAGAAGGAGCGCGGCATCACCATCAAGGCGCGCGCCGTCGGGCTGAGCTATCACGCCTCCGACGGGGAGGACTACACCCTCAACCTCATCGACACCCCGGGTCACGTCGACTTCAACTACGAGGTCAGCCGGTCGCTCGCGGCCTGCGAGGGCGCGGTGCTGGTGGTGGACGCCAGCCAGGGCGTCGAGGCGCAGACCCTCTCGAACACCTATCTCGCGCTCGACAACGAGCTGGAGATCCTGCCGGTCATCAACAAGATCGACCTGCCCGCGGCCGACCCGCAGCGCGTCAAGGACGAGATCGAGGAGATCATCGGCATCCCCGCGCAGGACGCGCCCGAGATCAGCGCCAAGGCGGGCATCAACATCGACGCGGTGCTCGACGATATCGTGAAGAACGTCCCGCAGCCGAAGGGCGACCCGGACGCGCCGCTCAAGGCGCTCATCTTCGACAGCCAGTACGACAACTACCGCGGCGTCATCGTCTTCCTGCGCCTGATCGACGGCTCGATCCGGCGCGACAGCGAGGTGCTGCTGATGTCGACCGGCGCGAAGTACAAGGTGGTCGAGGTCGGGCATCTGCGCCCCATCGGGCTCGACCCCTGCGACGAGCTGACCGCGGGCGACGTGGGCTACTTCACGGCCAGCATCAAGAACGTGGCCGACACGCAGGTGGGCGACACCGTGACGGATGCGGCACGGCCGACGGCCGAGGCCCTGCCCGGCTACCGCCCGGCGCGGCCGATGGTCTACTGCGGCATTTACACCGAGGACGGCTCCAAGTACCCCGACCTGCGCGACGCGCTCGACAAGCTCAAGCTCAACGACGCCTCGCTCAGCTACGAGCCGGAGAGCTCGGCGGCGCTGGGCTTCGGCTTCCGCTGCGGCTTCCTCGGCATGCTCCACATGGAGATCATCCAGGAGCGGCTCGAGCGCGAGTTCGACCTCGAGCTCGTGACGACCCTGCCGAGCGTCATCTACAAGGTCGTCAGGTCCGACGGCAGCACCGTCATGGTCGACAATCCCCACAACTACCCCGACCCGACGCTGATCGCCGAGGCCTACGAGCCCTACGTCAAGGTCAGCATCATCACGCCGAACGAGTACGTCGGCAACATCATGCCGCTCTGCCAGGACCGGCGCGGCGAATACAAGAACATGCAGTACCTCGACCAGCGGCTCGTGGAGCTGCACTACGAGATGCCGCTCAACGAGATCATCTACGACTTTTTCGACACGCTCAAGGCGCGCACCAAGGGCTACGCCTCGCTGGACTATGAGTTTTCCGAGTACAAGCCCTCGCAGCTCGTGAAGGTGGACATGCTCCTCAACGGCGACGGCGTGGACGCGCTGAGTTTTATCGCCCACAGGGACAAGGCGTACCCGCGCGCCCGAAAGCTCTGCGAGAAGCTCAAGGAGAACATCCCCCGCCAGCTCTTCGAGGTGCCCGTGCAGGCGGCCATCGGCGGCAAGATCATCGCGCGCGAGACGGTCAAGGCCATGCGCACGGACGTGCTGGCCAAGTGTTACGGCGGCGACATCACGCGCAAGAAGAAGCTGCTCGAAAAGCAGAAGGAGGGCAAAAAGAAGATGCGCCAGCTCGGCACCGTCCAGATCCCGACGGAGGCCTTCCTGGCCGTCCTCAAGCTCGACGAATGACGCGGAGGCGGATCGCCGCGGCTCCGCCCTTAAACAAATCTTAATCCCTTACCCTCTTGGTTCTTAAGGGCCGGGAGGGTATACTTTTCATCGTGAGGTGAAGCGCATGCATACCATCCTGATCTGCGACGACGAGAAGGACATCGTCGCCGCGCTCAAGATCTATCTCGAGGCCGAGGGCTACCGCACCCTCGCCGCGTACTCCGGCGCGGAGGCGCTGGAGACGCTCGCGCGCGAGGACGTGCAGCTCGTGCTGTTGGACGTGATGATGCCCGTCATGGACGGCATCACCGCCATGGCGAAGCTCCGCGAGACGAGCAACGTGCCCGTCATCCTGCTCACGGCCAAGAGCGAGGACACCGACAAGGTGCTAGGCCTCAACGTCGGGGCGGACGACTACGTCACCAAGCCCTTCAACCCCGTGGAGCTGCTGGCGCGCGTGCGCAGCCAGCTGCGGCGCTATCTGCAGCTCGGCGGCGGCGAGGTCAAAAGCGGCGTGCTCGTCTGCGGCGGCCTCACGCTCGACGACAGGACCAAGACGGTCACGGCCGAGGGCGAGAGCGTCAGTCTCACGCCGACGGAGTTCGAGATCCTCAAGCTCCTGATGCAGCACCCGGGCGAGGTCTTCTCGCCGGGCGCGCTCTACCGCAGGGTCTGGAACGACGAGCCCTACGGCGCGGAGAGCACCGTGGCCGTGCACATCCGCCACCTGCGCGAGAAGCTCGAGATCGACCCCGCCCATCCGCGCTATATCAAAGCGGTCTGGGGCCAGGGCTACAAGCTGGAAAAGCGGGATTGACCCGCTGTCATTCTGAGGAGCGCGGCGACGAAGGATCTTAAAAAATCTTCGCTGCGCTCGGAATGACAGACAAGAGGAGGTAATACTATGAAAAAACTCAGAGGGAGCCTGTGGGCCAAGGTGCTCGCGATCACGCTGCTGTGCCTGCTGGCGCTCGGCTGCACCGCCTCGACCGTTGCGACCGCATACCTTTACGACGCCGGCGCCTATGACGGCGGCTATGACCGGGCCGTAAGCCGCCTGCTGAACAGCCTGGGGCGGGAGTATGCGAACAACGCCGGGCTGAACTGGCTCGAAAACGGCACGACGGACGTCTACCGCGACACGAACTTCCGCTACGCCGTCCTCGACGCGGAGGGCGGGAAAGTGCTCTACTCAAACTGGCAGAGCGAGAACGCGCTCTGGAGCGAGACTGTCTACGTCACGGCTCCGTACGACGTTTGGACAGAGACGAAAAGCGAAGAGCAGCCGGAGGAGCTGAGCGATCCCGACGGCGCGGAGCCGCGCGTGACGCCCACGCCGCGGCCCGGCGAGCCCGTTCTGACGCCGCGGCCTGCGAAGACGGTCTACGTCCTGGTCGACCACTTCACGGGGGAACGCCATGAATTCACCGACCGCGCCGGGATCGCGGGCTGGGAGCGGGCGCACAGCGTACAGGTGCAGGGCTACGTGCTGCGCGACATGACGGAGCGGGACGCCTTCGCCCGGCGGCTTGAGCTCTTTAACGAGGTCTACGGCCTGCGCGCCGTCCTGCCCTGGCTCGCGGGCGCCGCGCTGCTGCTGGGCGTGCTGCTCTTCGTCTTTCTGATGAGCGCCGCCGGACACCGGGACGAGACCGACGCGGTCACGCCGGGCTTCGTCGAGAGGATCCCCTGGGATCTCTTCACGGCGATCCTCGGCCTCGGGATCATCGCGCTGCTGTTCGCGATCGGCGAGGCCTTTGCCTTCGAGGTGCCCGCGCTGGTGCTCTGCGGCGGCGCCTTCCTGCTGGCGGGGCTGCTGTTTTTGCTCTGGTGCATGAGCACCGCGACGCGCCTCAAGCTCGGCAGTCTGCTCAAAAGCTGCCTGCTCTACAAGCTGCTGCGCTGGTGCTGGAACGCCGTCAAGGCGGTCTTCCGGGCGCTCGGCAAGCTGCCGCTGATCTGGAAGTGGGCCGTCGGCGTCGCGGGCCTGGCCCTCGTCGATCTGATCTGGCGCATGGGCAGCCTCCGCAATGAGGGTCTGGCGAGCACCGGCTGGCTGCTGCTGTGGCTGCTCGTCGGCTTCGTCACCTGCTACGCGGCGCTGGCCTTCCGGCGGCTGCGCCTCGGCGCGAAGCGGATCGCCGCGGGCGACGAGAGCGCGACCGTGGACACGAAGCGCCTCGTCTGGGACCTCAAAGACCACGCCGGGGACCTCAACAACATCCGCGCCGGCCTCAGCCGCGCCGTGGACGAGCGCATGAAGTCCGAGCGCTTCAAAACGGAGCTGATCACCAACGTCTCGCATGACATCAAGACCCCGCTGACGAGCATCGTCAGCTACGTCGACCTGCTGAGCCGGGAGGAGCTCGACAACGACAAGGCGAAGGAGTACGTCGAGGTGCTGCAGCGCCAGTCGGCGCGGCTCAAGAAGCTCATCGACGATCTGATGGAGGCCTCGAAGGCCTCCACGGGCAACCTCGCCGTGGAGCTCCAGCGCTGCGAGCTGGGCGTGCTGCTCGAGCAGACCGCCGGGGAGTACGCCGAACGGCTGGAGCAGGCCGGGCTGACGCTCGTGACCGACAAGCCCGCCGAGCCCGTGGCGGTGCTGGCCGACGGGCGGCATCTCTGGCGCATCTTCGACAACCTGATGAACAACATCTGCAAATACGCCCAGAGCGGCACGCGCGTGTATCTGACGCTCGCGCGGGAGGGGGAGAAGGCCGTCGTGACCTTCCGCAACATCTCCCGCGAGCGGCTGGGCGTCGACGGGAAGGAGCTCACGGAGCGCTTCGTGCGCGGCGACAGCGCGCGCAGCACCGAGGGCAGCGGCCTGGGCCTCGCCATCGCGCAGAGCCTCGCGCAGCTCATGGGCGCGGCGCTCGACGTCACGGTCGACGGCGACCTGTTCAAGGTCACGCTGACTTTCGACGCGGCGAAGTAAACGGGAGTTTGTCGGGGAGTTTGAACAGCGGTAATTCTTTCACCGTTGCAACGGTGAAAGAATTACCGCTGTCATTGCTAACCAGTGACCGTGTCACTGGTGTGTCAATCCGTATTCCCCATGAAAAAAGAACGGATTGCCACGTCGCTTCGCTCCTCGCAATGAGAGAGCTAAATACTGTTTTGAAAGGACAAGACATGAAGAAAACACTTGCGCTGCTGCTGGTCTTCACCCTGGGCCTGGGACTGCTGACCGGCTGCGGCAAAACGGAGCAGAAAGAGGCCGGCGAGCCGAAGACGGAAGGCGAGAAGATCTACACGGCTGCCTTTCGAGAACTTGCGTTCCCGAAGGAAGCATTCCTGCAGGCGGCCGTCTTGGACGACGGCGTTCTGACGCTCGCTTTACACGTCCAGACGGGTGAGAGCGTGGGCGGGGAGGCCGCCTATGTCAGTAGGTTGTACCGCGTGGACGCGGACGGCGCGCTGAACCCTCTCGGCTTTGAGCTGCCGGGACTTGTACAGACAGACGACGGCCGCGTGGACTTCTCCTCCTCCGATCATATCGAGAACCTCTTCGCCCGCCCGGACGGGAGCCTGGTCGCGGTGGTGCAGCGATACAGCTATTGGTATGAGGGCACGCTGGAGAAGGCGGAGCAGGACGAGGATTACTGGCAGCATGTACGTTCCGAGAGCGCGTACCGACTCCTGCTGATCGACGGCGGGGGCGAAGTTCTCGATACCCGGGAGCTGCAGCTCCCGCAGGACGAGGAGCTGTATCTGGATTTCCAGAGGGCCGAGACAGACAGCGAGGGGCGGATCTATGCCGCTTCGGACGACGCGGTCTTCGTGTTTGACGAAAGCGGGGCGCTCGCCGCAGAGATCCCGACCGACGGCTGGACCCGCGATTTCGCTCGCCTGCCGGACGGGCATGTGCTGGCCAGGATTTATGGGTCGCGCAGCGAGGAGTTGTGCGTCGTGGAGGCGCAGGAGCGGTGCCTCGGCCGGCGCTATACGCTGGGGGACGATCCCTATCAGATCTACACGGGCGGAGGGGACTGGGATCTGCTGTTCACCAACGGGACGGCGCTGTACGGCTGGTCGGCGGAGAGAGAAGAGAGCCGGCAGATCGCCGATCTGCTCGCATGCGACGTGATGGCGGATGATCTGGTCCTGCTGGGAGCGATGCCGGACGGTACGCTGCGCGGCCTTTGCCGGGAGCAGGGCCGGGAGGAGCGCTGCGAGCTTGTAACGCTGACGACGGCGCAGCGCGAGAGCGCGGCGCAGCCCGAGGTGTTGACGCTCGGCACGCTCAACCCCGACGCTTTCAGCCGAGCGATCCAGAGCTTCAATCGCTCGCAGCAGGACGTGCGCATCGAGCTGCGCGATTACTCGGATCTGCTGTACGGCACGGAGGATCCCGAGAAGGCGTTG
Source organism: Oscillospiraceae bacterium (assembly GCA_017430985.1). Classification (GTDB taxonomy): domain Bacteria; phylum Bacillota; class Clostridia; order Oscillospirales; family Oscillospiraceae; genus Limivicinus. The sequence continues at coordinate 2,638 of JAFRLZ010000086.1, read as the reverse complement.
ACCAAGCTCAGCACCGAGATCATGTCCGGCAAGATGCCGGATTTGCTGGCGCTGGAGGGGCTGCCGTACCGGCAGCTGGCGGCCAAAGGCCTGCTGGAGGACCTGTACCCCTACCTGGACGCCGATCCGGAGCTCAGCCGTGACAGCTTCTTCGCGAGCGCGCTCAAAAGCATGGAGGTCGGCGGCGGGCTGTATCAGGTGGCGCCGCGCTTCACGGTCATTTCGCTCATGGGCGCCGCCTCCGTCGTGGGCGACACGCCGGGATGGACCTATGACGAGCTGAACGCGGCGCTCGAGACGATGCCCGAGGGCTGCACGGTACTCGGCCCCTACACCGGCCGCGACGAGATGCTGCAGATGTGCCTCTTCCTGGAGATGGATCATCTCGTGGACTGGGAGACGGGCGAGTGCCGCTTTGAAAGCGGGGACTTCGTCAAGCTCCTGGATTTTGTGAACCGCTTTCCGCAGGAGATCGACTATGAGGCGGGCGACGCCTCGGAGAACCCCAGGACCCGCATCGCCTCCGGCAAGCAGCTTCTGATCGAGGCGGACGTCTCCGACCCGGATGAGCTCGGCATCAACGAGCAGGTTTTCGGCGGTGAGGCCACCTATATCGGCTTCCCCACCAGCGAGGGCGTCGGCAACATTCTCTACGTCGACGGCGGCGTCGCCATGAGCAGCTCCTGCCACGACAAGGCGGCGGCCTGGCGCTTCCTCCGACAGATCATGAGCGCGGAAGAGACCAACGGCTATTCCGGCGGTCTGCCCATGAACCGCGCTGCCTTCGACCGCCTGATCGCCGAGGCAATGGAGGGTGAATATGAAAAAGACGAAAACGGGGAGTACAAGCTTGATCCGGAGACCGGCGAGCGCATCCCGCTGCCGAAGGGCGGCGGGGGCATGAGCGAGGGCGGCGCGGTGATGGAGTACACGATCTGGCCGATGACCGAGCGCCAGCGTGACAAGCTGCTGGATCTGATCGAATGCTCCACGCGCAGCGTGGACATGAACATGCAGATCTACGGCATCGTGCGCGACGAAGCACAGGCCTTTTTTGCCGGGCAGAAGAGCGCCGAGGAGGTTGCCCGGCTCATCCAGAGCAAGGTCAGTCTCTACGTCAACGAGCAGCGCTGAAAAAAGAAACAGCGAAAACCCGAGGGAAGACAGCGCTCCGTCTTCCCTCGTTCACCTTCTCCCGGCCGCCACTTGCTTTTTGGCGCAGACGTGATACAATAATTCAATAGTCTGTGTCGCGGGGGAGAAGCGCCTATGGGCGGCGGAAGCCGGAAAAAACCGAATAAGCCCGCCGCGTGGCCGTGGCTGCTTCTGCTGCTCGCGCTGCTGGCGGCGGCCGGCGCGCTGCTGTTCGGCCGCGCGGGGCAGGAAAAGCCGGTCCCGGCCGCGCCGGAGCCGACGGCGGTCCAGACCGCGGCGCAGACTCCCGAACCGAGCCCGGAGCCCGCGCCGACGCCGGAACCGACCCCGGAACCGACCCCGGAGCCTACGCCGACCCCGACCCCGGAGCCCACGCCCTGCGCGCATGTCTGGAGTGACGGTGTCTGCCTCATCTGTGGGGAACTCTGCGCGCACGAGGCGCACGGCACGGAGGACGCGGTCTGCCTCATCTGCGGGCAGCAGCGCTGGCACCACTACGAAAGCGGCCGTTGCACCGGCTGCGGCCGCGAGCCGATCGTCTACACCGAGACCCTGCCGCACGAGTACTATCTCAAGTCCGAGGATCCCGGCGTCCACCGGCGGGAGTATTATACCTACCGAAGGCAGCAGTATCCTTTGGCGATCTGGCTGCCGCGGGACTACAGCGAGGACGTGAAGTACAACGTCATCCTGCTCATGCCCGGGGACAAGAGCTTCTACAACGCCTGGATCGACGCGGACCTCGCCGCGCCGGGCGGCGGCTATTACTGCATGTCCTGGGTCTACGACCACATCGCCGAGGAGCACCTCTGCGATCCGTTCATCGTGGTGGGGATCAGCAATTACGGCGGCATGGACGAGTCTCTGGCCGGGCGCTGGATCTGCGAGGGCATCCTGCCCTACATCGCGGAGACCTACTCCACCTGGGCGGCTGACGGCAGCGCCGAGGCCCTCAAGGAGGCGCGCGGTCATTTCGCGATCGGCGGATTGAGCCGCGGATCCATTCAGACCTACGACATCGGTATGGCCTGGTGCCTGGACTACTTTGCCAACTTTGCCTGCTTCAGCAACATGTCCAACGCCGACCCCCTCGCCGGCCGCCTCAGCCGGGAGCCTTACGTCGATATGGACATCCGCTGCTACTATGCCACCTGGGGCACGAAGGACCGGAAGGAATACCGCGAGCGGCAGGAGGAGGGCTTCCACTACCTCGTCGACCACATCGACCGGCTCGTCGAGGGGGAGAACGCCTTCGGACAGCCGATCGAGGGCGATCACAGCTGGAACACCTGGAGCACCTCGTTTTTTGACGCGATCCAACATCTGTTTTGACCCGCGCGGCCCGTGAGAAGGGCCGCGAATAAGGAGACATCATGGGAAAAACCGCCAAGATCCTGCTTCTGTGCCTGCTGGCCGCGCTGCTGCTGGCCGGCTGCGGCGCGCCCCTGCTGCCGCAGCCCGCTGCGCCGACGGCCGAGCCGAG
>JAFRLZ010000085.1 GCA_017430985.1 Oscillospiraceae bacterium | reverse complement strand
CGTGCCGTCCGCGCCCGCCGCGCCCGCTCCCGCCGCGCCCGTTCCCGCGGCCGCAGCCGCCCCCGCCCCCGCCGCCGGAGCGCTGAGCGCCGGCGAGGCGGTCAAAAGCCCCATGCCCGGAAACGTCCTGAAGATCCTCGTCAGCAAGGGCCAGGCGGTGAAGGAGGGCGACGTGCTGCTCATCCTCGAAGCCATGAAGATGGAAAACGAAGTGGTCGCCTCCCGCTCCGGCACCGTGGCGCAGATCGTGGTGGAGAAGGGCGCCGTCGTCGAGACCGGCTCTCCGCTGGTCGTGATCGCGTAAGGAGGGGCCTATGGATATCCTGGGCGTCCTGCAGAAGCTCGGACTGGAGTCCGGCTTCGCGGCCTTTTTCGTCACCGAGGGCGGCTGGAAGAACCTCGTGATGATCCTGATCTCCTTCGTGCTGCTCTATCTCGGCATCGCCAAAAAGTTCGAGCCGCTGCTGCTGTGCGGCATCGCCTTCGGCTGTCTGCTCTCGAACCTGAGCTACTTCGTGGGCATGGGCGCCAACGCCATGTACCACCCGGAGCTCTGGGCGGAGTTCCTGGACGCGGCGAGCCCCTATTATCACAGCTACGGCCATATCCTCTCGAACGCCGGGCTGCTGGACTTCTTCTACATCGGCGTGAAGGCCGGCATCTATCCCTCGCTGATCTTCCTGGGCGTCGGCGCGATGACGGACTTCGGCCCGCTGCTGGCCAACCCCAAAAGCCTGCTGCTCGGCGCGGCCGCGCAGCTGGGCGTGTTCATCGCCTTCCTCGGCGCGGTGCTGCTGGGCTTCACCGGCCCGCAGGCAGCCTCCATCGGCATCATCGGCGGCGCGGACGGCCCCACGGCCATCTTCCTCACCACGAAGCTCGCCCCGGAGCTGCTGGGCCCCATCGCCATCGCGGCCTATTCCTACATGGCGCTCATCCCGCTGATCCAGCCGCCCATCATGAAGGCGCTGACCACCGAGAAGATGCGCACGGTCAAAATGGTGCAGAGCCGCGAGGTGTCCAGGACCGAGAAGATCCTCTTCCCGATCGTCGTGGCGACCTTCGTCATCCTGCTCCTGCCCTCCACCGCTCCGCTGATCGGCTGCCTGATGCTCGGCAACCTCTTCCGCGAGTGCGGCGTGACGGACCGCCTGTCCGACACGGCGCAAAACGCGCTCATGAACATCGTCACCATCTTCCTTGCAACGAGCGTCGGCGCGACCATGGTGGCGCAGAACTTTCTGAACCTCGACACCATCAAGATCATCCTCCTCGGCCTCGTGGCCTTTTCCATCTCCACGGTGGGCGGCCTCGTCGGCGGGATCATCATGTACAGGACCTCCGGCGGGAAGATCAACCCGCTGATCGGCTCGGCGGGCGTCTCCGCGGTGCCGATGGCCGCGCGTGTCTCGCAGGACGTGGGCCGGCGCTACAACAAGAACAATTACCTCCTGATGCACGCCATGGGCCCGAACGTGGCCGGCGTGATCGGCTCGGCCGTCGCCGCGGGCTTCCTGCTGGCGGTCTTCGGCGGCTGAGCCCCGGGTAAAGAAGACGACCCCCGACCATACGGTCGGGGGTCGTCTTCTTTTGTTTTTGACCTCAGTCGAGAGGATAGTCGGGCAGCAGATCCACCACGCGCCAGCGGTCGAGCTTGCGGTTGTCCGGATCGGTCGGGTCCTCCGTCGCCAGCCTGAAGTGCAGGCTCTCCACGCGAGTCGGCGCCTCCCCGGGGGGGAATTCGACAGGCAGATAGCCGATGAGCGTGCTGTACGCGCCGAACTCGTCGCACAGCGAGGCCGAGGCACTGTGCCCGTTGACGTTGAAACCGTGGAGCTCGGGCACCATCAGCCGCAGCGGCTTGTCCGAATGGTTCACGGCCACGAACTCGATCGCGAAGCCCGAGTCCGTCTGCGAGTAGCCGGTGATGTAGACCGAGACGAGGTTGTTGCTCATGACGAGCCTGTCGCCCTCGGAAGGAACGAACTCATAGCGTACGGCCAGGTCTTCCCCGAAGGGGCAGACGGAGAGCGGCTCCTCGATGAAGGGGTCCCGGTTGTCCTCGGCCGAGCTGACGCGCAGCGTGAAGGCCCATTCCACCGGCGCGGAGCTGCCGTAATTCTCCAGCACCTCGTGGAAGACGCGAAATTCGCGCGTCACCGCGTCGCCGATGGCCAGCCGGTAGGTGAAGGGCTCGATGGCGATGCCGTTGATGCTTTGATAGAGGAAGCGGATGTTGAGGATCACCTTGGCGCGGTTTTCCATATAGAGATGGAAGACCCAGTTCCCGTCGCCGTCGAGGCCCAGCGCCGTGACGCTCAGCCCCAGTTCCTCCGTATCGGCCAGGACCTGCGTAAAATCGAAGGGGAAGCTCTCCGGAACGGGCGTGGGCTCCGGCGTCGGCTCCGGGGTCGGCTCAGGCGTGGGTTCGGGCGTGGGCTCCGGCTCAGGGGTCGGTGCGGCGGAGACGGCGGGCGCCTCGCTCTCGGACGCGGGAGGGGGCGCGCTCGGCGCGCCGCAGCCGGCGAGCAGCGCCAGGACCAGCAGCAGCGCAAGCGGTCGCAATAGCTTTTTCATGGCATAAAACTCTCTTTTTCGTCGTTTTCGGCCGTTTTTTGCCGCTGTCATGATACCACATCCCCGCGGCTTTTGTAAAGAGCGCATAGCCGCGCGCCCGTCCGCGCATACTAAGGCGTGAAAAAAGAGCGGAGGGATCGCATGAACCTGAGCAACGAGGAATACAGGGATTACGCCGAGCGCCACGCGCCGCGCTCGCCCATGGGGCGGGACATGCTGCGCGCTTTTGCCGTGGGCGGGCTCATCTGCTGTCTGGGTCAGTTCCTGCTGGACCTGTGGGCGCGGGCGGGACTGGACGAGCGCGCCGCGGGGACGGCCGCCTCCGTCACGCTGGTGTTCCTCGGCGCGGCGATGACGGGGCTCGGCCTCTACGACCGGCTCGCGAAGTTCTCCGGGGCGGGCACGCTCGTGCCGATCACGGGCTTTGCCAACTCCGTGGCCGCGCCCGCGCTGGAATTCAAGACCGAGGGCTTCATCACCGGCACCGCAGCCAAGATGTTCGTCATCGCCGGGCCCGTGCTGGTCTACGGCGTCTCAGCCAGCGTGGTCTACGGCGTCCTGCTGGTGCTGTTCGGATAGCGGCAGACGGAGAACTGCAGGGGAGTTGGCACAGCACCGCAGGGGCGGGGCTTGCCCCGCCCGCTGCCTGTCGGCGCACAGGGGCGAAGGCAAGGGTCGCCCCTGCAAACTCCCATTCGCCGCGGGGCGGAAACGCCGGGACCGTCATGGTCCCGGCGTTTCGTACATCGTATGGACCGTTCGCTCCGCGCAGCGGACAAAACGGCTCAGAGCGCGGTCCTCCGGCCGCTGCCGGGCGGTGAGGATACCGATCTCGCGCCAGGCCGGGGGATCGAGAGGCATCACCCGCACGTCCGCGCTCATACTCTTCATTACGAGCTCCGAGAGGATCGTCAGCCCGAGCCCGTGCTCGACCATGGACACGATGGCCGCGTCGTCGAGGTTCGTGTAGCGCAGGCGCGGCTCCACGCTGGAGGCGAGCTCGCCGAAGACCGGGAGGATGTCGAGGTCGAAGCCCAGCGAGGGCATGAGAAAATCCGTGTCGGCGAAAGCCGGGACGGGGAAGGGCGCGTCCGGCGCGCCGGGCGAGGCCGGCAGGACCGCCACCAGGGGGTCCTTGCGCAGCGGCAGCCAGTTCAGCCCGTGCTGCAGCGAGGGGTGCAGGCTGGCGAAGGCGCAGTCCAGCTCGCCCTCGCGCACGAGCTGGTGCAGGTCGCGGTTGCCGCCCATGGCGACCGCCACGTCGATCTCCGGGCACTCCCGGCGAAATTCCGCGAGGATGCTCGGCAGCCAGTGGCGCGCCACGCTGGAGTACGCGCCGACGCGCAGCGAAGCGCCGCTTGCGGTCCGCAGCGTCTCCGCGCTCTGCTCCAGCGCCCCGGCCGCCTCTACGAAGGCGCGCAGCTCCGGCAGCAGCCGCCGTCCGGCGGCGCTCAGACGCACGCCGCCCCGGCCGCGCAGCAGCAGCTGGACGCCGAGCTCCGCCTCCAGCGCGTTCATCATGTTCGTCAGCCCCGCCTGCGTATAGCCGAGCTCGCCGGCCGCGGCCGTGAGACTGCCCAGTTCCACAGCCCTCAGTAAGGCTGCGCATTTCTTGCTGTCCATGTTAAAGATTTCACTTCCTTATCGAACAATCAATCCATAACAAAAACTTATCACTAACATAATAATATAGCGTTTTGCGTTTGGCAAGAGGGATGTTACAATCAGTTCATATTTTATTCATTTAAATTAGCAAACCTTTCGGCGCGTCGTTTGAATGGATAATGTGGGAAAGGAGAAAAAGTATGGAAAACAAACGCAGTTCTTGGGGCAGCAACTTAGGCTTCCTGCTGGCCGCTATCGGCTCGGCCGTCGGCCTGGGCAACATCTGGGGCTTCCCGTTCAAGATGGGCAAATCCGGCGGCTTTGCCTTCCTGATCATCTACCTGCTGCTGGCCGTGTTCGTCGGCATGATCATCATGGTGTCCGAGCTGGCTGTCGGCCGTAAGACCAAGCTGAGCCCGATCGACGCCTATCAGAAGATCTCCAAGAAGTTCAAGTGGATCGGCTGGCTGGCGACCATCGCGCCCTTCCTGATCATGAGCTTCTACTCGGTGCTCGGCGGCTATGTCATGCAGTACATCGCGCTGAACCTCTCCGAGCTGAGCTTCGGCGGCGAGCAGATCGCCATCTCCGGCTCCGCGGCCTTCACGGCGATCCGCACGCAGCCCTTCGGCGCGGTGGTCTTCACCGTCTTCTTCATGATCCTCTGCATGGTCATCGTGCAGGGCGGCGTCGACAGCGGCATCGAGAAGTTCAACAAGGTCGGCATGCCGGCGCTGTTTGTGATGCTGGTGATCGTCATCATCCGCTCCCTGACGCTCCCGAACGCCGTCGAGGGTCTGAAGTTCATGTTCGTCCCCGGCTACGCGGTCGCTGCGGGCTACGTTGCAGAGGCCCCGGACGTAGTCAGCGTTCTCGGCCTTGCCGGCGGCCAGATGTTCTTCTCGCTGTCGCTGGCCATGGGCGCCATCCTGACCTACGGCTCTTACCTCGGCAAGGAGGAGAACCTAGTCAAAAACTCCGTCATCATCGTGGCGGCCGATACCCTGATCGCGCTGCTCGCCGGTATTGCCGTCATCCCCGCCTCCGTCTCCTACGGCATCTCCCAGGGCCTGTCCCCGGCTGAGATCGCCGGCGGCCTCGGCGGCCCGGGTCTGCTGTTCATCACGCTGCAGGACGTGTTCGCCAACATGGGCAAGATCGGCCCCCTGTTCGGCGTCATCTTCTACGCTCTGGTGCTGATCGCGGCCATCTCCTCGGCCATCTCCCTGATCGAGACCGTCAGCGCCCACTGGATCGACAAGGATCTGCAGAAAGGCGAGACCGATACCCGCAAGCGCATCGTTCTCATCGTCTCCCTGCTCATCATGATCCCCGCCGCGCTCGTCGCTGCCGACGGTCTCGGCAAGAGCAGCTTCACGCCCGCCGCGCTGATGGGCATCCAGGGCAATGTGCCCGACGTCATCGGCGACTGGCTCGACTTCATGGACACCTTCTCCGAGTATCTGATGATGCCTCTCGGCGCCATGCTGATGGCTCTGATGATCGGCTGGGAGCTCGATCCGAGCATCGTACTCGACGAGGTCGGCCACGGCAACAGCTCCAAGGGCTTTGCCAAGTTCTACTCCCTGTGCGTGAAATTCATCGTGCCCGTTGTCATGGCCTTCGTTCTCGCCGGCTCGCTGAAGGGCAACTGCGGCGGCTCGGCCACCATGTGGTACATCTTCGCCGGCATCGTGCTGGTGGGCTTCTGGATCTTTGCCGCTGTCGGCAAAAAGAAAGCCGAAGAATAAGTGTTCCCTCCACATATGTAAAACAAGGACTGTGCCGAGGCACAGTCCTTGTTCTTCTGTGTGGGGAAATCAGTCGCCGCGGATCAGATCCCCGGCGCTGACGATCACCGCGCCGTCGCTGCCGGAGACGATGGCGGGCAGCCGGCCATCCCAGTTCTGGGCGTAGTTGTAGTCGATCAGCGCCTCGGTCAGAGACTCGGCGATCTCGCGGTTGGCCTGCGCCTCGGCCTCGGCGCGGCGGAGCACCTCGTAGGCCTCGGCGTCGGCCTGCACCTTCTTGACTTCGGCCGCGGCCTGGGCTTCGATGACGCGCTGCTCGGCCTCGGTCTGCGCCTTGAGCTTGTTCTGCTGGGCGACCTGCTTGGCCTCGACGGCGTCTGTGAAGGCGTCGGTGAAGTCCATGTCTTCGATGGAGGTGGAGACGACCTCAATGTTGTACTGCTCCAGCTTCTCCGAGAGAATGACCTCAATGGCGTTGGCCAGTTCGTCGCGCATGCCGACCAGCTCCTCGGCGGTGTAGTGCGCCGTGGCGACTTTGACGGCCTCGGCGATGTTCGGGGCGACCACCGTGTCGTAGTAGGCCACACCGACGGTGCTGTAGAGGGTCATGGCGTCAGCTTTGCGGATCTGGTAGTTGATCGTGTAGGCCATGTTGACCTCCTGGATGTCGGAGCTGAAGCAGGCGAGCTTCACGGTCTGCTTCTGAACGCGGTTGTCCATCTTGACGACCTGCTGCCAGGGCTTGACCAGATGGACGCCGGCGTCGAGCGTGTAGTTTTCGACGCGGCCGAAGGTCGTCACGACGCCGGTGTGGCCGGTCGGGACCGTGGTTACGCAGGAGAGCACGAGCAGCGCCGCGCCCACAATGCCCGCCGCGGCGGTGATCACGCCGCGCTTTGAGAGCACGCCGACAAGCACGCCGGTGAAGATTACGAATACGGCAAGAATGAAGAGAAGCATGATATCCTCCTTTTTCTCTGTCGCCGCCTCCGTCTGAGGCGGCTTCCTTTCTGTGCTTTTATCATACGTTGAAGGCGAAAAACTTTCCAGAACAGCCGGAGGGAAATAGGACCCTTTATTTCCGTTCCGGGGGCGAAATACCCTGCGGCCGAAAGCTCGACTAATATCGGAACAATACTTGCATGGCGAGGAGAAAAAAGCTATAATGGTTACCGGTAAATCCTTTGAATTTTTTGCCTATTTTTTTCGCTGCGCACGTGTTTCCTCTTGCATGTGAAGGCAATTTGCGATAAAATAGTGTTTGAAAATTAACAATGTGAGGAAGCTGACCCTTGGAAAGAGCGTTGATCAAAATACACGGCATCGTTCAGGGCGTCGGCTTCCGTCCTTTTATCCACCGCCTGGTGGCCGACTGCGGCCTGCGCGGCTTCATCAAGAACACCTCCTCCGGCGTGGAGCTGGAGCTGGAGGGCGAGCGCGCCGCGCTGGAGAGCTTCATGGAGCGCCTGCCGCGCGAGGCCCCGAAGCTCGCCGTGATCGAGCGCACGGAGCTGCGCTTTACGGACGAGCTCGCAGGCTATCCGGACTTTCGCATCCTGCAGAGCAAGACCGAGGCGCTGCGCGACACGCTCATCTCGCCGGACATCGCCATCTGCGGCGACTGTCTGCGCGAGCTCAACGACCCGGCCGACCGGCGTTACCGCTATCCCTTCATCAACTGCACCAACTGCGGGCCGCGCTTCACGATCATCAAGGACGTGCCCTACGACCGGATCAAGACCTCCATGGGGAGCTTCCCCATGTGCCCGGACTGCGACCGGGAATACCACGACATCCTGAACCGCCGCTACCACGCGCAGCCGGACTGCTGCCCGGACTGCGGCCCTCACGTCTTCTATCTCGACGGCGAGGGGCGCGAGCAGGCGGGCGACGCGATCACGCTCGCGCAGGACGCCCTCGCGCGCGGGGAGATCGTGGCGGTCAAGGGCCTCGGCGGCATGCATCTGGCCTGCCGCGCGGACGACCCGGCGGTCACGGAGCGTCTGCGCCGCCGCAAGCAGCGCGACGAAAAGCCCTTTGCGATCATGTGCCGCGACGCGGCCTGCGCGCGCCGCCTCTGCCATGTGTCGGAGGCCGAGGAGGCGCTGCTGACGGGCTTCCGGCGGCCGATCGTGCTGCTGCGCAAGCGCGAAAGCGGCATGGAGCACATCAGCGAGAACGGCTTCATCGGCGTGATGCTGCCCTATACGCCGCTGCACGTGCTGCTCTTCGGGGACCGGTTCGACGCGCTCGTGATGACCAGCGCCAACCTCTCCGACACGCCCATCCTCAAGGACAACGACGACGCCGTGGAAAAGCTGCGCGGCATCGCGGACGGCTTTCTGCTGCATAATAGAGATATCCAGACCCGCTGCGACGACTCGCTGTGCTGGTGCCTCGGCGGCGCGGAGTATTTCGCCCGCCGCAGCCGCGGCTATGTGCCCTTCCCGGTCAAGCTCGAGGGCTGCCCCGGCGGCATCCTCGCCTGCGGCGCGGAGCAGAAGGCCAGCTTCTGCCTGACAAAGCCCGGCTATGCCTTTCAGAGCCAGCACATCGGCGATCTGAAAAACATGGAGACCTTCGAGCACTACGCCGCGCAGATCCGCCACTTCGAGAGGCTTTTTGACATCAGGCCCCGAACGCTCGTCTGCGACAGGCACCCCGACTATCTCTCCACCGCCTACGCGCTCGAGCGCGCCGAGGCGGAGGGGCTCAGGCTGCTGCAGGTGCAGCACCACCACGCGCACCTGGCCGCCTGCATGGCGGACAACGGCCTCGCGGGGCCGGTCGTCGGCCTCGTGTGGGACGGCACCGGCTACGGGGACGACGGGACGACCTGGGGCGGCGAATGCCTCGTCGGCGGCTACCGGAGCTTCGAGCGCTTCGGCTCGATCCGGCCCATCCCGCTCATCGGCGGCGACCGGGCGGTGAAGGAGCTCGAACGCGTGGCCTACGCGCTGCGGCGCGAGGCGCTCTGCCCGCAGGAGAAGAACGAGAACTACGAGCGGATGCTGGACGCCTCGCTCAACTGTCCGCTCTCGTCCGGCATGGGCCGCCTCTTCGACGGCGCGGCCGCGCTGCTCGGCGTGAAGAGCCTCGCCAGCTACGAGGGCCAAGGCGCGGTGCTGCTGGAGGCCGCGGCGACCGAGACGGCGGAGAGCTATCCCGTCGTGCTCGAAGGCGAGCCGCTGCGCTTCGACTGGCGCGAGATGGTCCGCGCCATGGAGACCGACCGTCTGCGGGGCGTTCCGACGGGCGAGATCGCCGGGCGCTTCCACAACACCCTTGTGCGCGCGGCGGTCGGGCAGTGCCTCGCGGCGCGCGAAAAAACGGGGATCAACGACGTGGCGCTCTCGGGCGGCACGTTCCAGAATATGATTTTGATGCACAAGCTCCCGGCCGCTCTCGAAGAGGAGGGCTTCCGGGTCTGGCGGCACCGGCGCGTTTCGACCAACGACGAGGGGCTCTCTCTCGGGCAGGCCGTGATCGCCGCCGCCATGGAGGATAGATGACATGTGTCTGGCCGTTCCGCTGAAGCTGGTTGAAATAAACGGAAACGACGCCGTGGGCGAGTCGATGGGCATGCGCCGCAGGCTGCGCGTGGACTTCATTGAAGACCCGCAGCCCGGCGACTATGTGATCGTGCACGCGGGCTTTGCCATCGAGCGGCTGCCGGAAAAACAGGCGCTGGACGATCTCGAGGCTTGGGAGGAAGTGCGCGATGCCCTCTGACGCCGCTTTTTGGGCCGGGGAGCTGCAAAAGCTCTCCGTCGGCCCCGTGAAGCTCATGGAGGTCTGCGGCACGCACACCATGGCGATCGCAAAGGCCGGCATCCGCTCGCTTTTGCCGGAGGGCGTCGAGCTCCTGAGCGGGCCGGGCTGCCCCGTCTGCGTGACGGGCAGCGAGAAGATCGACGCGGTGCTGGAGCTGGCCATGCGGCCGGAGATCCGCATCACGACCTACGGCGACATGCTGCGCGTGCCCGGCAGCACCCCGGGCGACAGTCTGCTCCGCCGCCGCGCCGAGGGCGCGAAGGTGGACGTGGTCTATTCCCCGATGGACGCGATCGAACTGGCCGAGGCGCACCCGGACGAGGAGATCGTCTTCCTCGGCGTCGGCTTCGAGACGACGGCGCCCGGCACGGCCGCGGCGGTGCTCGCGGCGCGGGACCGGGGCGTGAAGAACTTCTCCGTCTGGTCGATGCTCAAACGGGTGGAGCCCGCGCTGCGGGCGCTGCTGGCCGGGGAGGATTTCTCGATCGGCGGCTTCCTCTGCCCCGGCCACGTGGCCACGATCATCGGCGCGGAGGGCTTTGCCTTCCTGCCGCGCGAGTATGGGATGCCCGCCGTGGTGGGCGGCTTCGAGCCGGAGGAGATCCTGCGGGCGCTGTGCCTGCTCCTGCGGCAGATCCGGGAGGGGAGCCCCCGCCTTGAAAACGCCTATCCCCGTGCCGTCTCGCAGACGGGCAATCTCCTCGCGCAGCGCATGATCGAGCGCTGCCTCGAGCCGCGGCGCGACGTCTGGCGCGGCCTCGGCGAGATCGAGGCGAGCGGGCTCGCCCTGCGGGAGGAATTCGCCGCGCACGACGCGGAGAAGAAATTCGCCATTCCGCCGCGCCCGGCCAAAGAGCCGCCCGGCTGCCGCTGCGGCGAGGTCATCTGCGGGCGCTGCCGCCCGGCGGACTGCCCGCTGTTCGGCCGCCGCTGCGTGCCGGAGGACCCGGTGGGGCCCTGTATGGTCTCCTCCGAGGGCGCCTGCGCCGCGGCGTACAAATATCAGGAAATTCGGAATTAGGAATTCGGAATTCGGAGTTGGATTTCGTGTTCCGGATGGATGCCATGGAAGATATCATTACCTTGGATTACGGCAGCGGGGGGAAGAAGACCTCGCGCCTCATCGAACAGCTGATCCTGCCCGCGCTGGACAATCCCGCCCTGCGCGAGCTCGGCGACGGCGCGGTGCTGGAGGGAGCCGAGAAGCTCGTTTTCTCCACCGACAGCTTCGTTGTCACGCCGCTCTTTTTCCCGGGTGGCGACATCGGCAAGCTCGCCGTCTGCGGCACGGTCAACGACCTGGCCATGTGCGGCGGAGAGCCGAAATACCTCAGCTGCTCGCTCATCATCGAGGAGGGTCTGCCCTTCGAGACGCTCGCGCGCGTGATTGAGTCCCTGCGCAAAGCCGCCGGGGCCGCGGGGGTGCAGATCGTCACCGGCGACACCAAGGTGGTCGAGCGCGGCCGGGGCGACGGGCTTTATCTCAACACCGCCGGCGTGGGCGTGCTGAAGTATCCGGGCCTCGCGCCCGCGGCGATCCGGCCGGGGGACAGGGTGCTCCTCTCCGGCACGGCGGGCGACCACGGCACGGCCGTCATGCTCGCGCGCAGCGGCATGATGCAGGGCGAGCTGAAAAGCGACTGCGCGGCCCTGAACGGGCTGACGGAGGCCATGCTCTCGAGCGGCGCCGCGATCCGCGTCCTGCGCGACCCGACCCGCGGCGGCGTCGCCACGACGCTCAACGAGTTCTGCGAGGGGCGCGGTTTCGGCATCGAGCTGGAGGAGGACGCGATCCCCGTCCGGCCGGAAGTCCGCGCGGCCTGCGACATGCTGGGGCTCGACCCCCTGTACTGCGCCAACGAGGGCAAGCTCCTCTGCGTCTGCGCCCCGGAGGACGCCGACGCGCTGCTGGAGCTCATGCGCGCGCGGCCCGAGGGCGAAAACGCCGCCGTGATCGGCACGGTGACGGCGCGTTTCCCGGGAAAGCTGACGCTCGCCACGCCGCTGGGCGGCCGCCGCATCCTGCAGAAGCTCGCCGGCGCGCAGCTGCCGCGCATTTGTTAGGTTTCAAAGCGCAAAACGCTTTTGAAATATAATTCGCAAGACTTTTTAATCGCAATAGAGAGGTGAAAGGAATGCAGGAGTACAAAGTTTTTCCGATCGCAAAAGACCAGATCGTACCCCTCGCCGAGCGGATGCGGAAGGCCGGCCATGCTCTTGTGATGATCCACGGCTATCTCAACAAAGATGGCCAGCTGGACGTCTCATGGGACTATGCCGTGGACCCGGCCGTCGAATCCTACCACATCGTGGGAGAGATGAAGCTCCCCTCGATCGGCGAGGTCTACGACACGGCCGCGACCTGGCCGGAGCGGGAGCTCAACGAGATCTTCGGCGTGGAGTTCGAGGGACTGGACATGTCCAAGCGCCTGTTCCTGCCGGAGGACATGCTCGAGGAGCAGGGCAAGGGGCAGATCATGGTCACGCCCCTGAGCGAGCTGGTCGAGAACATGGCCAAGACGAAGGAGGAGGAGTGAGATGAGCTATATCGTTCCCATCGGCCCCTACCATCCCGCATTGGAGGAGCCGGTCCACGCCAAGCTCTACACCGAGGGCGAAGTCATCCGCGACGCGGAGGTCTTCGTCGGCTACAACCACCGCGGCATCGAGAAGCTCGCCACCGAGCGCAACGCCATCCAGACCCTCGTGCTGGTCGAGCGCGTGTGCGGCATCTGCTCGCACTCGCACGCCTTTACCTACGCGATGGCCGTCGAGGCCATCAACGGCGTCGAGGTGCCCAAGCGCGGCCAGTACATGCGCGTCATCACCGCCGAGCTGGAGCGTCTGCACTCCCACTTCCTGTGGATGGGCATCGCCTGCCACATCATCGGGCATGACAGCATGTTCATGCACATCTGGGACGAGCGCGAGCTCGTGATGGATCTGCTCGAGCGTCTGAGCGGCAACCGCGTCAACTACGCCATGATCACCATCGGCGGCGCGCGCCGCGACGTGGACGACGATCTGCGCCGCGACCTGCTGGCTGCCTGCGACAAGCTCAAGGCGCCGCTGGACCGCATCGTGGACATCGTGCTCAACGACAAGACCATCGCCCTGCGCACCAAAGGCGTGGGCGTTCTCAAGAGAGAGGACGCGATCCGCATGGGCGCCGTCGGCCCGCACGCGAGAGCCTCGGGCGTGGACGTCGACGTTCGCCGCGACGCGCCCTACAGCTCCTACGACGATTTTGAATTCAAGGTGCCCGTGTGCCAGAACGGCGACGTGTTCGACCGCGTGGTCGTGCGCGCGCTGGAGTGCTACGAGAGCATCAGCATCCTCCGCCAGGCGCTGGAAAACCTGCCCGAAGGGCCCATCAACCTGGGCAACAAGCTGCCGAAGATCAAAGAGGGCGTGGCCGTGGCGCGCCACGAGGCGCCGCGCGGTCAGCTCAGCCACATGGTCGTCGGCAACGGCACGCTCAACAACCACCGCATCAGCGTCCATGTGCCCTCGTACAAGAACACGCCGACGGTGCCCTTCATGCTCCGCGGCAACACCGTGGCGGACGCCGGCCTCATCATCGCCAGCATCGACCCCTGCTTCAGCTGCCTTGACCGCTGATGCATGAGCTGAGCATCGCGCAGAGCCTCATCGGCCTCGTGGAGAGCGAGGCGGAGAAGGAGGGCTTCGCGCGCGTACTGGAGATCCGTCTGCGGATGGGCGAATACGCGGGGATCGTCCCGAGCTGCCTGCGGGAATTCTTCCCCATCGCCTCCGCCGGTACGAAGGCCGAGGGCGCCGAGCTCGTGATCGAGACGGTCCCGGCCGCCTTCCGCTGCCTCGCCTGCGGCTACGAGGGCGCGATCGAGCGCCGCGCGGCCTGCTGCCCGGCCTGCGGCGGCACGGCGATCCGCATGGTCTCCGGGCGGGAATTCTATGTGGAAAACCTGAAAGTGGAATAACAAAATCAGATAAGACAAAATCGTAAAGGGGGATGTTTGCTTTGCGGAAAACTACCTTCCCTGCCGTACTCACCACCTTCCTTGTCTGCGCGGCCTTCTGGCTGCTGCTGACCTGGTCGGTGGCGACGGAGGAGCTGATCGCCGGCGGCGTGGTGAGCCTGCTCGCCGCGCTCTTCGCAGGACGCTTCTTCATCCATGAGAAGGCGGGCTGGTTCTTCAACCCGGCCAAGTTCTTCGTCGGGCTCTTCTACTGGATCTGTGTGTTCCCGATCGAACTGATCAAGGCCAACTGCAGCATGGCCGGCCTCGTGCTCGGCGGCTGCAAGAAGGTCAAGCCGGGCATCGTCAAGATCCCGGTGGATCTCAAGAGCGACTACGGCCAGGCGGCTCTGGCCAACTCCATCACCCTGACCCCCGGCACCATCACCATGGAGATCGCCGAGGAAGGGGAGCAGACTTACTACTACGTCCATTGGATCAAGGCCGAATCCGACGGCGCCGAGGCCGGCGAGGCCATCAAGGGACGCATGGAGAAATGGATCAGGAGGTTCTGGCAATGATGAAAACCGATCTGATCGTTTTTGCCGTTTTGTTTGCGGCGCTGGCCGCGGTGAGCCTGATCCGGCTCATCAAAGGCCCGACTTCCGCCGACCGGATGGTGGCGGCGGACGCGGCGGATATCCTCATCTGCTGCGCGATGGTGCTCTTCGCCATGTACAGCGGACGCGGCATCTATCTGGACATCGCCATCATCGGCGCCCTGCTCGGTATCGTGGATACCATGCTGGTCGGCCGGTTTTTGGAGAAAGGAAGGAGGGAGTAGGATGGCTCTGCGCATCGTTATCGACGTTCTTCTGGCCGTCGGCGCGTTCTTCGCGCTCGTCGGCGTGCTCGGCATCCTGCGCATGCCCGACACCTTCTGCCGTATGCAGGCGAGCACCTGTGTGAACACCATGGGCGTGATCGGCCTGACGCTCGGCGCGCTGCTGTACGCGATCTTCCTCAAGCAGGACGTCGGCTCCGCCGTCAAGATCGGCGTCATCGGATTGCTGATCCTGATCACGAACCCCATCGGCGCGCACTCCATCGCCAAGGGCGCCTACAAGGCGGGCATCCGCCCCGACGCGCCCATGGAGACAGATGATCTGGGGAGGGACAGCGAATGAGTACTTGGATCGTGATCCTGAACGCGCTGATCCTGCTGGGGATCGTGACCTCCGCCATCCTGGCCGTCAGCTCTGAGAAGCTGCTGTCCAGCGTCATCGCGCTGAGCGTGACGGGCCTCTTCACTGCGGCGGAGTTCCTGCTGCTGCACGCGCCCGACGTGGCCATCTCCGAGGCGGCCGTCGGCGCGGCGCTCGCCCCGCTGATCTTCATCGTCACTCTGAGAAAACTCAAAGGAGGCGGCGATCAATGAAAAAATTCCTGACCTGGGTCTGCCTTGCCGTCATCCTGGTGGCCGGCGTTTACGCCAGCGTCACCCTGGCGGCCATGCCGCGGACCTACGAGGGGCAGAACGCGACGGTCCCCGTCTACGAGCTGCAGCAGAACCCCTCGGCTTATGACGACAGCACGGCCGACGGCGCCGCCGCCGCGATCGTGCAGGAGAACCTGGACAAGGCGCACGCGGTCAACGACGTGACGAGCGTCGTCTTCGACTTCCGTGGCTACGATACCATGGGCGAGGCCTTCATCCTCATCACGGCCGTCGCCGGCTCCATGGTCATCCTCTTCAACAAGAAAGAAGAAAAGGAGGATGAGAAGAAATGAAAGACGGCATCAAGGTCAAGAACGTGATCCAGCCCTGCGGCGTGGACAGCATTCTTCCTCTCGCGCTCGTGTACATCTGCTACATCATCCTCCACGGCCACCTCTCTCCCGGCGGCGGCTTCCAGGGCGGCGTGCTCGTCGCCGCGGTCGTCGCGCTGATCGCGCTGGCTTACGGCTACGAGGCGGCCTCGCGCGCCATCAGCTTCGAGCTCGTGCACGACGGCGAGGGTCTGGCCTCCGTGGTCTATGTGGCGCTGGCGCTGATGGGCTGCGCGGTCGGCGCGCAGTTCTGCCAGAACATCCTCTACACCCACGGCGCCATCGGCGACGTGTACAGCTCCGGCACGATCTTCTGGATGAACGTGACCGTCGGCGTCAAGGTCTTCACCGGCATCAGCTCCGTCTCGCTGCTGATGCTCAGCGTCCTCAAGGACATCGAAGCGAAAAGGGGGGTGTGACGCATGATTTTGATGAACTATATCGCGGCTTTCTTCCTCATCGCGCTCGGCCTCTACTGCATCGTGGCCAAGTATAACCTGGTCAAGACCGTCATCGGCCTGTCGATCTGCGACTACGGCGCAAACCTGCTCATCGTCACGATCGGCTTCAACCCCGGCGGCACCGCCCCGATCTTTACCTGGAACGAGCTGGATCCCTCCAGCTTCTTCGTCGATCCGATCCCCCAAGCGCTCACGCTGACGAGCATCGTCATCGGCGCCTGCGTGACGGCCATGTCCCTGTCGCTGGTGATGAAGCTCTGCGAGCAGTACGGCACCATCGACACCCGTGAGATAAGGAGGCTGAGAGGATGAACTTTGCATCGATGCTTTCTTATCAGCATTTCCCGATCTACGCGATCATGGTGCTGTTCCTCGGCGCCTTCCTGATCGTCCTCTTCGGGAAAAACAGGATCGCCCGCCATCTGCTGGCCTTCCTGGCCGTCGCGGGCTCCCTGAGCTTCCTCTGCGCGCTCGTGCCGCGCGTGATGCTCAACGGTGAGATCATCGCCTACTGGATGGGCGGCCGCGTGCCCGCCGGCGGCTATGCCATCGGCATCGCCCTCGAGGTGGACGCGCTGAGCCTGTTCTTCGCGCTGCTCGTGGCCGTGGCCGTGTTCGTCTCCTGCGTGTACTCCTTCAGCTACATGAACCGAGACGACAACGTGCCGCAGTACTACACCCTGTTCCTCATGCTCGCCGGCGGCGTCATGGGCCTCGTCCTCTCGGGCGACCTCTTCAACATGTTCATCATGGTGGAGATCCTGACCTTCGCCGCGGTGGCGCTGACGGCCTTCCGCAACCGGGCGACCGGCGCGCTGGAGGCGGCCTTCAAGTACCTCGTCGTCGGCTCGATCGGCTCGACCTGCATCCTCGCGGGCACCATCATGCTCTACGCGCAGGTACATACCCTGAACTTCGCGCAGCTGTCCGCGCTGATCCCCGGCCAGCTCAACAACGCCACCAAGGTGGCCTTCGCGCTGCTGTTCGTGGGCTTCTCCACGAAAGCCTTCATCGTGCCCTTTCATCCGCTGGCGGCCGACGCGCACGGCGCGGCTCCGGCCTCCATCTCGGTGCTCATCTCCGGCGTCCTGACGAAGTCCGGCCTCTACGGCATCATCCGTCTGGTCTACTTCCTGTTCCAGAGCATGGGCCTCGGCACGATCCAGTTCATGCTGGTCTTCATCGGCAGCCTGTCGATGTTCGTCTGCGTCACGATGGCGCTGGCGCAGCATGACTTCAAGCGTCTGCTGGCCTTCCACAGCATCTCCCAGATCGGCTACGTGCTGACCGCCGCGGGCCTCTGCACTGCGCTGGGTATCTCGGCCGGCCTCTACCACGCGATGAACCACACCCTGTTCAAGGGCCTGCTGTTCCTTGCGGCTGGCGCCGTGCTGCACGAGACGGGCACCACCGATCTCGACCGGCTGGGCGGCCTGTCCAAGAAGATGCCGCATACGACGGCGCTGTTCCTGGTCGGCGCGGCCTCCATCAGCGGCATCCCGCCCTTCAACGGCTTCGCCTCCAAGTGGATGGTCTACCAGGCCACCTACGAGAAGGCCGTCGAGAGCGGCAACATCGGCTTCCTGCTCGTCACGATCATCGCGCTCATCACGAGCGTGCTGACGCTCGCCTCCTTCGTCAAGGTCAGCCAGTCCGTGTTCTTCGGCCAGCTGCCCAAGGAGTATGAGAACGTCAAGGAGGTGCCCTTCGGGATGCGCTTCGCCATGGGCATCTTCGCCACGCTCTGCGTGGTGACCGGCCTCTTCCCGAAGCTCGTCAACACCTACCTCACCGAGCCCGCCGCGCGCGCGGTCTTCAGCGTCGGCCACTACATCAACGCCATGATGGGCGGCGGCTACGCCGAGAGCGTCATGGGCGAGCTCGCCCCGGCGGCGCAGACCGTCACCTTCGTCGAGGTCGGCGTGTGGAACCCGGTGTCCTGGCTGCTGGTGCTGGCGATCATGCTGCTGGCGGTGACGCTGGTGGCGATCCTCGGCAAGTACGACCGCGTCAGCGAGCAGCCCGCGGACCAGAAACTCGCCGGCAAGTACGACCTGTTCTTCGGCGGCGAGCAGAGCGTCTACTCCCAGGTGGGCGGCGGCGATCTGTTCTGGGGCTTCAAGCACAACTGGCGGCACTATTTCAGCTTCATGCATGATCTGCACAGCGGCGTCGTGAACGACTACGCGCTGTGGGCCGTGGTGGCCCTGGCGCTGTGCACGGTCTTCCTGCAGATCGTACTTTAAGGAGGTGGGAAGTATGCCTAACGTATTGAACGCACTGACCGTTCTCGGTTATATCCTGATCTTCCCCGGCTTCCTCTTCTGCTTCCTGGCAGGCATGCTGCTCAGCGGCATCGACCGCAAGCTCGTCGCCCGCATGCAGAAGCGCGTGGGACCTCCCATCCTCCAGCCCTTCTATGACTTCTTCAAGCTCATGGGCAAGGAGACCATCGTCCCCGCGGCGGCCTCCCGTACCGTGTTCCTCATGGCGCCTCTGGTGGGTCTGGCGGCCCTGGTCGTGCTCCAGCTCTTCATCCCGGTCTTCTCCTTCCAGGCCTTCTCCGGCGTGGCGGACGTGATCGTGATCCTGTACCTGCTGCTGATCCCGGCGCTGGCCATCATCATGGGCGGCGCGGCCAGCGGCTCGCCCTACGCCGGCGTCGGCCTCAGCCGTGAGATGGTCACGGTCATCTCCTGCGAGCTGCCGCTGGTGCTGGTGCTCCTCGCCGTCGGCAAGACGGTGGGCGACGCGCTGGGCAAGGGCCTGACCTTCTCGCTGACCGACATCGCCGCCTATCAGGCCGCCAACGGCTGCCTGATCGCCAAGGCGAGCATGATCCCCGCGGCCATCGCCATGCTGCTCATCATCCCCGGCGAGACCGGCAGCCACCCCTTCGACGCGGCCGAGGCCGAGACGGAGATCTGCGAGGGCATGCTGGCCGAGTACAGCGGCCCCCCGCTCGGCGTGTACAAGCTCAGCCACAGCATCAAGCTCGTGACGCTCACGACGCTCTTCACGGCGCTCTTCCTGGGCGGCCTGGGCACGGGTATCCTGCTTGTCGACGGGCTGATCGTCTTCGCCATCAGCGTGGTGCTGACGGTCGTGTGCATCTCCCTTGTCCACGCGGTCACCGCGCGGCTGAAGATCGAGCAGATCTTCAAATACTACTGGACCGTGGTGTCGGGCCTGGCTCTGATCAGCCTGGTGCTGGCCTGGTACGGCTTCTGAGGAGGGACGGCTATGTTTAAGAAACTGATCGAAGAGAGCACCGGCAAATCCCCGTGGCTGTTCCACATCAACGCCGGCTCCTGCAACGGCTGCGACATCGAGCTCGTGAGCGTGCTCACGCCCCGCTACGACGCCGAGCGCCTCGGCTTCAAGCTGACCGGCACGCCCCGCCACGCGGACATCGTCGTGGTCACCGGGCCCGTCACCCAGCAGTCGCTCAACCGTGTGCTGCGCGCCATCGAGCAGGTCCCCGAACCGCGCTGCATCGTCACCATGGGCTCCTGCCCGCAGTCCGGCAACGTCTTCCGCGGCAGCTATGCCGTCGCCGGCCCCCTGTCCAAGTACGTCCATGTGGACGTGGACGTGGCCGGCTGCACGCCCAAGCCCGAGGCCGTCATGGACGGTCTGGTGCTTGCCACCAAGATCCTGCAGGAGAAGAGGAGGGAGATGAAGTAATGGATTTCCCGTTTGTGAAAGAGGCGATCTCCTCTCTGTTCCAGAAGAGCAGCTGCGACATGTACCCCGTCAAGCCCAGCGAGGCTGCGCCGAACTACCGCGGCCGCATCGTCTTCCATCCGGACAAGTGCATCAACTGCATGATGTGTGAGCGCGTCTGCTCCGGCAACGCCATCACCCACGTCATCGAGAAGACCCCGGAGGGCGACGACAAGGTCACCCGCACCTTCTACCTCGGTTCCTGCACCTTCTGCGCCACCTGCATGGACTTCTGCGGCCACGGCGCCATCGAGTTCACGCGCGACTACCACATGATCGCCACCAAGGAGGAGGATCTGATGGTGTCCGGCACCTTCATCAAGAAGGCGCCCGTGAAGAAGGCCCCGCCCGCCAAGCCCGCCGCTCCCAAGGCCGAGGCTGCGGCTCCGGCCGCCGCTCCCGCCGTGAAGCTGCGGGACGACGGCAAGCCCGTGCAGGACCCCGCCAAGTGCGTCTACTGCACGATCTGCGCCAAGAAGTGCCCCGCCGGGGCGCTGGAGGTGGACCGCGCGAACAAGACCTGGAAGCTGGACGAGGACCTCTGCGTCGCCTGCGGCACCTGCGCCGGAGCCTGCCCGAAGAAGGCCATCTACATGCCCGGCTACGAGCCGGAGGCCCCCGCCGCCGCGCCTGCTCCGAAGGCCGAGGAAAAGCCCGCCGAGGCGCCCAAAGCCGAAGAAAAGCCGGAGCTCAAGCCGCGCGACGACGGCAAGCCCGTGCAGGATCCCGACAAGTGCGTCTACTGCACGCTCTGCGCCAAGAAGTGCCCCGCCGGGGCGCTGGAGGTGGACCGCGCGAACAAGACCTGGACGCTCGACGAGGACGTCTGCGTCGGCTGCGGCACCTGCGCCGAGGCCTGCCCCAAGAACGCGATCATCATTTAACGCAAACCCAACGGAAAACGGGGGCTTTGGGAAACCAAAGCCTCCGTTTTGCTGCGCCGTGCAGCGACAAATATGAGTTTGGCGAGGAGAACGGATTGCCACGTCGGGCTTCGCCCTCCTCGCAATGACAGATGAACTCTTTCGTCGCCGCAGCGGCGAAACGATCCGATCGTTTTTCGCGGGGGCGTGTACCTCGCGAAAAACTCTTCTCGCCCCGCAAGTGTGCGAGCGCAGCGAGTGCGCGCGGCGGGGTGCAAATCCTTCTCAACGCAGAGCCCAGCGCAGCGGGTCTGCGTTGAAGAGCGAAGCGGCAAACTCCCAATCGCCTCACTTGACGGCGCGCTGTGCATATGCTATACTAACTCCTGTTATTTTGGAAAAGTGTGTGCTTTTCCAGCCAAAAAGGAGTTGTATATCCTACCATGGATGATGGCAGTCGATTGCCATGGATCATAGCGATCGTTTTGCTGTTCTGCGCGGCGTGGTTCGCCGCGGCGGAAACAGCCTTCGCCTCCGTCTCCCGCAGCCGGATCAAGCTCCGCGCCGAGCGGGGCGAGGAGAGCGCCGTCAAGGCTCAGTGGATCCTCGAGAACTTTGACCGCGCGATCACGACCCTGCTCATCTGCACCAACGCCGTGCACATCGCCGCCGCCGCTCTGGTGACGGTCGCGGTCACGCGCCGCTGGGGGCTGAGCGCGGTTTCGGTCAGCACCCTGATCACCACCGTCGCGGTGTTCTTCGCGGGCGAGATGCTCCCCAAGAGCATCGCCAAGAAATACAGCGAGCGCATCGCGCTTTCCTGCGCGCCCATGCTGCGCTTCCTGATGGGCCTCCTCAAGCCCCTTTCGGCGCTGCTGACGGCCGTCGGCCGGGGCGCGGCGAAGCTCACCCGCGGCGACGCGGAGCTGTCCGTCACCGAGGACGAGCTTTACGATCTCATCGAGGACATGACCGAGGAGGGCACGCTCGACGAGGAGCAGGGCGACCTGATCTCCTCCGCGCTGCAGTTCGGCGACGTGACGGTGGAGAGCATCCTCACCCCGCGCGTGGACCTCTCGGCCATCGACATCGGCGACAGCTACGAGGAGATCCTTTCGCAGATCAAGTCCCAGAACCACAGCCGTCTGCCCGTGTATGAGGGCAGCATTGACAACGTCATCGGCATCCTGCAGATCCGCACCTTCATCAAGGCCTACCTGCGCCTCGGCGCGCAGATGGACCTGCGCGAGCTGCTGGACGAGCCGCTGTTCATCCACCAGAGCACCAACATCGACGAGCTGCTGCCCATCATGTCCCGGCACAAGCAGAACATCGCCGTCGTGACCGACAACTACGGCGGCACGCTCGGCATCGTCACGGTCGAGGACATCCTCGAGGAGCTCGTGGGCGAGATCTGGGACGAGGACGACGTGGTCGAGGAGACCGTCGTCGAGCTCAGCGAGGGCGTGTACCTCGTCGACGCCGAGGAGTCGGTCAGCGACGTCTTCGAGCAGACGGACTTCACCGACCCCGAGGAGGACGAGGAGCTCGTCAACACGCTCATGGGCGAGTGGGCCTACGAGCAGTTCACCGCCATCCCCCAGCCGGGCGACTCCTTCGAGTACCACGGCTTGCGCGTCACGGTGGCGGAGATGGAGCACAACCGCATCCTGAAGCTCCGCGTCGAGAAGCTCCCGGAGGAGACGGAAGGGGGCGAGGACGCATGACGGCTGTCTATGTGATCGGCGGCATCCTGCTGTGCCTGTGCCTCTCGGCCTTTTTCTCCGCCTCGGAGATGGCCTATTCCGCCTGCAACACGCTGCGTCTCGAGAACCTGCGGGACGGCGGCTCGAAGCGGGCCGGCGCCGCGCTGCGCCTGGCCGAGCATTATGACGACGCGCTCAGCGCCATCCTGATCGGCAACAATCTCGTGAACATCGCGTCCTCGTCGCTGGCCGCCGTGCTGGTGGTCCTGCTCACGGGCTCGGACGCGAAGACCTGGCTCGCGACGCTGATCGTGACGCTTCTGGTCATTCTCTTCGGGGAGACGATCCCGAAGATCACCGCGAAAAAGAACGCGACCCGCGTCGCGCTGCGCCACGCCTATGCCGTGCAGGCGCTGCGCATCCTGCTCTGGCCGCTCATCTGGCTCATCGTCTCGCTCATCCGCCTGCTGACCTTCGGCATGAAGGGCGAGCAGGAGGAGGACCCGGACGAAGCCGTGGAGGAGCTGCAGTCCATCATCGAGACCGCCGAGGACGAGGAGGTCCTGGACGAGGACCGCTCCGAGCTCGTGCAGGCCGCCATCGACTTTGCCGAGATCTCGGCCTTCGAGGTCATGACCGCGCGCGTGGACGTGCAGGCCATCGACATCGACGACGACTGGGAGGATATCCTCGCGCAGATCGAGGAGGCACCCTACTCGCGCCTGCCCGTGTACGAGGACAGCATCGACAACATCATCGGCGTGCTGTACCTCAACCACTTCCTCAAGGCGCTCACCGAAGACGGCAAGGCCGATATCCGCGCGCTGCTGATGCCGCCCTGCTATGTTTACAAGACGGTGAAGCTGCCCGCGGTGCTCAGCCAGCTGCGCAAGGCGCGGCAGCACCTGGCCGTCGTGACCGACGAGTACGGCGGCACGCTGGGCGTGGTGACCATGGAGGACGTGCTCGAGCAGATCGTCGGCGAGATCTGGGACGAGACGGACACCGTGGAGGAGGAGGTCGTGCAGCGGCCCTCCGGCGAGTATGAGCTGGACGGCGACATGCTGCTGAGCGACATGCTGGAGCTCGTCGGCATTTCGGAGGACGAGTTCGAGGCCGAGAGCGACACGGTCGGCGGCTGGACGCTGGAGCGCTTCGGGGCTTTCCCGGAGCCGGGCGACAGCTTCCGCTATGAGGACCTGACGGTCACCGTCCTGGAGATGGACGGGCGCCGCGTCGAAAAGGTGCTCGTCAAACGAGATCAAGAAGAAAAAGAGCTGTGACGCCAGTCACAGCTCTTTTTCTCTGCCCAAAGGCTGTCATTCCGAGCCGGGGCCGCGGCCCCGGCGTGGGAATCCGTCTCTTTGTGATGGAAAACGGATCGCCGCGTCGGGCTGCGCCCTCCTCGCAATGACAGGCCTTTTGTTATCTGATAATCCCCTTGATGAACGGCGGCTTCTCCACCGGCTCGTCGGAGAGCGTGTAGCACTGCCGCAGCAGCTCGGCCGCCTCGGCGGCCTTTTGCTCGCTTGACGCGTGGATGACGCCGAGGCTCTCGCCGGGCTCCACCCGGTCGCCGACCTTCTTGCGCAGCATCACGCCCACGGCCAGGTCGATCTCACTCTCCTTGGTGACGCGGCCGCCGCCCAGGTGCATGCTCACGAGCCCGACCTTTTCGGCCTCGATCCGCCGCACGAAGCCGGCGCGATCACTCGGGACCTCGCGCTTGACGGCGGCGTCCGGCAGCAGCGAGACGTCGTACACGGCGCGGCTGTCGCCGTACTGCCCCTCCACGAGCTCGGCCAGCTTCTTCAGGGCGCTGCCGTCGTCGATCACGGAGAGCAGCTTCGCCCTCGCCTCCGCGTCGTCGGCGGCGAAGCCCGCCTCCGTGAGGATGCAGCTGCCGAGCGTCAGGCAGAGCTCCAGCAGCTCGCCCTTCGTCTCCCCGCGCAGCACGGAGATGGCCTCCTTGACCTCGAGCGCGTTGCCAACGGCCAGGCCCAGGGGCTCGTCCATGTCCGTGATGACCGCGGCGCACTTCTTGCCGGCCAGGCGGCCCACGCGGGTCAGCCCGCGGGCCAGCTCCGCGGCCTGCTCCGGGGTCTTCATAAAGGCGCCGCTGCCGCATTTCACGTCCAGCACGATCACGTCCGCGCCGGAGGCCAGCTTCTTGGACATGATGGAGCTGACGATCAGCGGGATGGCCGGCACGGTGCCGGTCACGTCGCGCAGGGCGTAGAGCTTCTTGTCCGCCGGCACGAGGTCGGCGGTCTGCCCGGCGATGGCGATGCCGATGCGGTTGACGTTGTCGAAGAAGCGCTCCTCGCTGATGCCCGTGACGAAGCCGGGGAAGCTCTCCAGCTTGTCGATGGTGCCGCCGGTGTGGCCGAGGCCGCGCCCGGACATCTTGGCGATCTTCACGCCGCAGGCGGCCACCATGGGGCAGAGGATGAGGCTCGTCTTGTCGCCCACGCCGCCGGTGGAGTGCTTGTCGGCCTTCACGCCGCGGATCGGGCTGAGATCGAGCGTCTCGCCGGAGTGCATCATGGCCATGGTCAGATCGAGGATCTCCCGGTCGTCCATGCCGCGCCAGACGATGGCCATGCACATGGCGGACATCTGGTAGTCGGGGATCGAGCCCTCGGTGTAGCCCCGGATCATGAACTGGATCTCCTCGGTGCTGAGCGCGCCGCCGTCCCGCTTTTTGGCGATGAGATCGGTCATCTGCATACGGATCGCCCCTTTTCGCAGTTTTATGATAGTCTATTATACCGCTGTCAAAAGCGGAAGACAAGATAATCTTTCCCGCCGATCCGGTGCAGCCTTGCCGCGCCGCCCGGAGCGGCGCCCGACGCGGGCAGGGCGAGATAGCGCCGCGCTCCGTCCGAGGCAATGAGCGAGCCGTCGGCGCGGCGCTGT
>JAFRLZ010000084.1 GCA_017430985.1 Oscillospiraceae bacterium | reverse complement strand
ACATCATGATCGAGGGCGACGCCAACGGCCGCGGCTTCCAGTACCCGATCCCGACCTACTCGATCACCCGCGACTTTGACTGGTCTCCCACCGAGAACAACAAGCTCCTCTTCGAGATGACCGCCAAGTACGGCACGCCTTACTTCTCGAACTATATCAACTCCGACATGGAGCCTTCCGACGTGCGCTCGATGTGCTGCCGTCTGCGTCTCGACCTCAGAGAGCTGCGCAAGAAGTCCGGCGGCTACTTCGGCTCCGGCGAGTCCACGGGCTCGATCGGCGTCGTGACGATCAACATGCCGCGCATCGCCTATCTCGCCGCGGACGAGGCCGACTTCTACAAGCGCCTTGACAAGATGATGGACATCTCCGCGCGCAGCCTGAAGGTCAAGCGCGACGTCATCACCAAGCTGCTCAACGAGGGCCTGTATCCCTACACCAAGCACTACCTCGGCACCTTTGCCAACCACTTCTCCACGATCGGCCTCGTCGGCATGAACGAGGCTGGCCTGAACGCCAAGTGGATCCGCAAGGACATGACCCACAAAGAGTGCCAGGAGTTCACCAAGGACGTCCTCAACCACATGCGCGAGCGCCTGAGCGATTATCAGGAGCAGTACGGCGACCTGTACAACCTCGAAGCCACCCCGGCCGAGTCCACCTCCTACCGTCTGGCGAAGCACGACGTCGAGATGTATCCCGACATCATCACCGCGGCCGAGCCCGGCGGCACCCCGTACTACACCAACTCCTCCCACCTGCCCGTCAGCTTTACCGAGGACATCTTCGCCGCGCTCGACATCCAGGACGAGCTGCAGACGCTTTACACCTCCGGCACCGTGTTCCACGCCTTCCTGGGTGAAAAGCTGCCCAGCTGGGAGGCCGCGGCCAACCTCGTGCGCAAGATCGCCGAGAACTACAAGCTGCCCTACTACACGATGTCCCCGACCTACTCGGTCTGCAAGCATCACGGCTATCTCACCGGCGAGCAGTTCACCTGCCCCCACTGCGGCGAGAGCGCCGAGGTCTACAGCCGCATCACCGGCTACTACCGCCCGGTGCAGAACTGGAACGCCGGCAAGACCCAGGAGTACAAGGAGCGCCGCGAGTACGTCATCGAGAACTCTCATCTGACGCACAACGGCCCGATCTACGCGGAGAAAAAGGAAGAGGCCGCTCCCGCCGCCCCCGTCGAGGCCGCGGACGCAAACGAAAAGCGCACGATCCTCTTTTCCCGTGTGTCCTGCCCCAACTGCACGATGGCGGCGAATTACCTGAGCAAGGCGGGCGTGGCGTATGAAAAGCTCATCGCCGACGACCACATGGACATGGCGCGCGAGTTCGGCGTCAAGCAGACCCCGACGCTCGTCGTGACCGACGGCAAGGGCGGCTTTGAAAAGTACGCCGGCGCCGGCGCGATCAAGCAGTATCTCGCAGGCTGATCGACAGCACAACTTGAAAAAGGGCCGGCGGCGCCGGCCCTTTTTCCGTATAAACAAGGAGTATTGCCATGTACGACATTATCATCATCGGCGGCGGCCCCGCGGGGCTGACAGCCGCCGTCTATGCCCGCCGCGCGGGCAAGCGCGTTCTCATTCTCGAAAAGGCCGCGCTCGGCGGCCAGATCACCTGGAGCCCGAAGGTGGAGAATTTCCCCTCCGTCGTGTCGATCTCCGGCACGGACCTGGGCGACCGCATGGCCGAGCAGGCCATGGCGCAGGGCGCCGAGGTCGAGATCGAGGAGGTCACCGGGATCGAGGACTGCGGCGATTTCCGGCGCGTGAGCTGCGAATTCGGCGCCAGCTACGAAGGCCGCGCCGTCATTCTCGCAACCGGGGCCAAGCCGCGGATGCTGGGCGTGGAGCGCGAGGAAGAGCTTGTCGGCTCCGGCGTGGGCTACTGCGCGGTGTGCGACGGCGCGTACTTCAAGGGCCTGCCCGTGGCCGTCAGCGGCGGCGGCAACAGCGCGCTGCAGGACGCGATGCTCCTCTCCGAGACCTCAAGCCGCGTCTATCTCATCCACCGGCGTGACAGCTTCCGCGGCGAGGAGGCGCTGGTGCGCGCGCTGCGGGAGAAAGACAACGTCGAGTTTGTCTTGAACGCCGCGATCACGCGCCTGATAGGCGAGGACGAGCTGACGGGGATCGTCGTGCGGCAGAACGGGGAAGAGCGCGAGCTGAAGGTCGACGGCCTGTTCGTCGCGATCGGCCACGAGCCGGACAACGGCGCCTTCGCCGAACACCTCGCGCTGGATGAGCGCGGATATGCCGCGGCGAACGAAAGCTGCGTGACAAGGACGCCCTGGCTCTTCGTCGCGGGCGACTGCCGCGCGAAGAAGGTGCGCCAGCTGACCACCGCCGTCGCGGACGGCGCGGTCGCCGCGCTGGCTGCGTGCAGTTGGCTGGATAAGTAGTTTCCGGTTTT
>JAFRLZ010000010.1 GCA_017430985.1 Oscillospiraceae bacterium | reverse complement strand
CCACGCCCGAGCCGATCGACGCGCCCGCGGAGCCCACGCCCGAGCCCACGCCGACGCCGGAGCCCACGCTCGACCCGAACAGCCCCGCCGGCCGCGCGGCCGCGCTGGGTCTGCCCGCGCCCCCGGACATCGACCCGACGAGCTGGGAATTCATCCTCGCCAACGACACCCACTCCATCGAAGAGTACGCCCCGCCCGAGCTGGAGACGATCGAGGGGCAGAAGCTCGACGCCCGCATCGCGCAGGCCATGAAGGACATGGTCGCGGACACCCGCTCGCAGGGGCTGAGCGTCTATCTCTCCTCCGGCTACCGCGACTACGCCACGCAGGCCGCCAACTACCGCAACAAGTGCCGCGAGTATCCGCCCGACGGCAAGGACAGCGCCGGTCACTACATCGTCCTGCCTCCCGGCACCAGCGAGCACCAGACCGGCCTCTGCTGCGACATCACCTACATGTACGTCAACCCCAAGGGCCGGAGCCTCGCCAATACGCCCATGTATCAGTACATGAGCCAGCACTGCCAGGAATTCGGCTTCATCGTGCGCTATCCGGAGGACAAGGAAGAGGTCACCATGGTCATGTTCGAGCCCTGGCACTTCCGCTACGTCGGCGTCGAGGCCGCGACCTACATCATGGAAAACGGCCTGTGTCTGGAGGAATTCCTGCAGCTCTACGGCATCGAATAAAAACCCCGAAAAGCGGGCGCTACGCGCCCGCTTTTTTCTTTTCAAACGCCGTGTTTGGTGCTATGATAGAGAAAAGACTTTCCGGGAAAGGAGGCGCGGACGATGTACAAGCCTCTGGCGGACGAGATCCGCCCCCGCTCGCTCGACGAGGTCGTCGGGCAGCGGCACATCCTCGGGCCGGACGGCATGCTGCGCCGGATCGCCGAGAGCGGCCAGATCCCCAACATGATCTTCTACGGCCCCTCCGGTACGGGCAAGACCACCGTGGCGCGCATCCTCGCCGAGCGCACCAACCGCACGCTGCGCAAGCTCAACGCCACCACCGCCGGCATCGCGGACATCAAGCAGATCATCGCCGAGCTCGACACGCTGCTGACCCCCGGCGGCGTGCTGCTCTACCTCGACGAGATCCAGTATTTCAACAAGAAACAGCAGCAGAGCCTGCTGGAGTTCATCGAGGACGGGCGCATCACGCTCATCGCCTCGACGACCGAAAACCCCTACTTCTGCGTCTTCAACGCCATCCTGAGCCGTTCGACGGTCTTCGAGTTCAAGCCCGTCTCCCCCGCCGAGGTCGAGACGGCGGTCACGCGGGCGATCGAGCTGCTCAACGCCCGGCGCGGCGAACCGCTGACGCTGGGGGACGGGGTCGTGAAGCACATCTCCGCCTCCTGCGGCGGCGACGTGCGCAAGGCCATGAACGCGCTGGAGCTGCTGTTCTCCGCCTCCGCCGGGCGCAGCGCGCTCACGCTCGCGGACGCGAAGGCCATCACGCAGCGCAGCGCCATGCGCTACGACCGCGAGGGCGACGAGCATTTCGACTCGCTCTCGGCGCTGATGAAATCGCTGCGCGGCTCCGATCCGGACGCGGCGCTGCACTATCTCGCGCGGCTGCTCGAGGCCGGGGACCTGCTCGGCGCCTGCCGCCGCATCCTGTGCTCTGCCAGCGAGGACATCGGCCTGGCCTATCCGCAGGCCGTGCCCATCGTCAAGGCCTGTGTGGACAACGCCCTGCAGCTCGGCATCCCCGAGGCGCGGCTGCCGCTGGCTGAGGCCTGCATCCTGCTCGCCACCGCGCCGAAATCCAACAGCGTCGTCATGGCGATCGACCGCGCGATCGCGGACGTGCGCGCCGGGCATGTCGGCCCCTTCCCGCGCGAGCTGCAGAACGTCCACGCCGACGGCGCGGGCTTCGAGCGCGAGCAGGGCTACCTCTACCCGCACAGCTTCCCCGGCCATTGGGTGAAGCAGCAGTACCTGCCGGACGATCTGAAGGACGCGCGGTATTACGAGTACGGCGACAACAAGAACGAGCAGGCAGCGAAGGCCTACTGGGAGAAGATCAAGAAGTAATGGACATCCAGGTCAACGACATTTTAACGATGAAAAAAGCCCACCCCTGCGGCGGGAAGGACTGGCTCGTGCTGCGCGTCGGGGCGGACTTCAGGCTGCGCTGCCTCGGCTGCGGGCACGAGGTCATGGGCCCGCGCGCGAAGTTTGAAAAAAGCGTGCGGCAGATCAAAAGGCCGGAATAAACGGAGAAAAGCTAAAGCTGATCGGAGGGCGTCACGCATGAAACATCTGTGGAAGCGGGGAAGGGGTCTCGCATGTTTCCTTCTCGCTGTTCTGCTTCTGTCTCTTCTCCCCGTGTCCGCCTGCGCCTGGGCCCGTGCGCCGTGGTTCTATGCCGATGCGGCCTGCAGCGACATACCGGAGGGCGCCAAATATCTGGACCTGCTGCTCCCTCTGTCGGAGGAGGACGAAGCCTGGTGCGCCTACGAGGAAGACAACGGGCAGCGGTATCAGATCCCCGCGGAAAGCGAGATCGTCCGCTACCGGGAGGAAGGCTACCAAAGCTACACCTTTCATATCCGGGGCGCCCGGTCAGAGATGGCTCTTGACCGCGTGGAGAAAAACTATTGGATGGACTATTGGACGACAGGCACTCACGCTCCCTCAGAGGTGTATCGGGTAGTATACGGCGAGGAGGCCGCATGGGATCTCTACGCTCACGCCCCCGAGCTCAAAAAGGCCAGATTTGCCTATCTGGACGAGGAAGGCCGGATCCTCTCCGTTACCAACGAGAGCTCGATCTATCCGAACAAGCGCGTCGGGCTGGTCAGGATAACATACTACGCCGTGGAGCTTTTTCTTCGCGGCAACGAGCTGCACTCTGATTTCAGTTACGGGACGGGGCCTGCCTGGGCCTTATTTGTACAGCTGACGATCCTCGGCATCCTGGTGATTCTCGCCCTTGGTATTACGATCGCCGTCGTCTATGTGCGCAGGCGCAGTTGAAACAAAAAGCTCAACAGAATCCTTCCGGTCGACAAGTCCCCGCCAGAGCTACTGACGAGGGATGAGCCTGGATTGACAAACGGAGACGGATGAAGCATCCGTCTCCGTTTTCGTTTGCAGATTTGAGTTTATCGAGGAGAAAGCCCCCCTTGCCTAAAGGGGGGTGACCGAGCAAAGTGAGGTCGGGGGGATACAAAAAGCCCCTCCATTCCATCGTGCAGCGACCGACAGAATCCCCCAGTCGCCTCCGGCGACAGCCCCCTTTAGGCAAGGGGGCCTTTGCTCGCCAAACATCCGTTCACAGCACTTCGGCCAGCGCGGCGAGGTCTTCGTCCGTCGTGGCCCAGCTCGTGCAGAGGCGCACGACCGTGTGCTCCGCGTCCGGCTTTTCCCAGAAGCTGAAGCGCACGCGCTTGGCCAGCGCCGCGGCCCGCGCGTCGTCGAGCAGCAGGAACTGCTGGTTCGTCGGCGTTTCGAGGAAGAAGGCGTAGCCCCGCTCGTGCAGCAGCTTTTTGAGCTTTTCCGCCTTGTCGATCGCGTTGGCGGAGATCTCGAAATAAAGCCGGTTCGTAAAGAGCGCGTCGAACTGCGCGCCCAGGACCCGCCCCTTGGCGAGCAGGCCGCCGTGCTGCTTGACGACGGCGGTGAAGTGCTCCGGCATCCCGCCGCGCGGGAAGACGAGCGCCTCGCCGCAGAGCGCGCCGACCTTGGTGCCGCCGATGTAGAACACGTCGCACAGCCGCGCGACGTCCTCCAGCGTCAGGTCCGTCCCGCGGCTCATCAGGCCGTAGCCCAGCCGCGCTCCGTCCAGATAGAGCGGGATGCGATAGTCCCAGCAGACGGCGGCGATCGCCTCGAGCTGCCCGAGGCTGTAGAGCGTGCCGTACTCGGTGGGGTGCGAGAGATAGACCATGCCGGGGAAGACCATGTGCTCGTGCGCGGCGTCGCCGTAAAAGCGCTCGATCCACGCGCGCAGCTCCGCGGCCTCGATGCGGCCCTCGTGCGAGGGCAGGGTCAGCACCTTGTGGCCGCTGTGCTCGATGGCGCCGGCCTCGTGCGCGGCGACGTGCCCCGTCTCGGCCGCGAGCACGCCCTCGTAGCTCTTCAGGAGGCCCGCGATCGCGATCTGGTTGGTCTGCGTGCCGCCGACGAGGAAGCGGATCTCCGCCGCCGGACAGCCGATGGCCGCGCGGATCTTCTCCGCCGCCAGGCGGCAGAGATCGTCCTCGCCGTAGCCGGGCTGCGGCGCGAGGTTCGTCTCCTCCAGCCGGCGCAGGACCGCGGGGTGCGTCCCCACGTTGTAGTCGTTTTCAAACGAGATCATGCTTTGTCCTCCCCTTCTGCGGCGCGCACGCGCGCGGCGGCGGCCTCGGCGGCGGCCAGCAGCGCCTCCGCCTCCCGCAGCAGCGTCTCGCCCGCGGCCGTCAGGCCGAGGACGCGGTTGCCCCGTTCGAGCAGGCTGACGCCCAGCTCCTCCTCCAGCGCGCTCACGGCGCGGCTCACGGTGGAGTGGCTGATGTAGAGCCTCCGCGCCGCCTCGGAAAAGCTCGCGCAGCGGGCGGCGGCGGCGTAGATGCGAAGCTGCTCCATCTCCATGCTCAGTAGTTGAAGGTGTGCGGGAGCAGCTCGGAGAGCTTGTAGCTCACATAGCGGTCCCCCGCTTTGGCGCAGAGGACCTCCATCTCCGGCGAGAACTCCGCGAGGAACTGCCGGCAGGAGCCGCAGGGCGTGCACCAGTTCTCGCTGTCGGCGTAGATGGCGATGCGGCGGAAGCGGAGCCGCCCCTCGCTGACGGCCTTGACGCAGGCCGTGCGCTCGGCGCAGATCGTGTCGCCCAGCGCGGCGTTTTCGATGTTGCAGCCGGTGAACACCGTGCCGTCGTCGCACTCCAGGGCGGCGCCAACGGCGAAGCGGGAATAGGGCACATAGGCGTTCATCGAGGCCGCCTTGGCCATGGACATCAATTCTCTGTCGGTCATTTCAATCTCCTTCCATTAGTCCCGCTTTTCCAGATCGATCTCCCAGTTCTGGAAATTGTACAGGGGGTTGCCCATGTTGGGGTCCACGCCCTTGCACACGCCGCGGTGCGTGATGAGCTCCTGCTTTTCAAAACCGATGGGGATCAGGGAGCCGGTCGTCAGGATGTACTGCGCGAGGATGTGGTACTGGTTGGCGCGGTCCATGTCGGACGCGCCCAGGTAGTTATAGATGTAGGTCTCGAACACCCGGTCGGTGGAGTGGGTGAAGTTGACGTTCGTGCTCTCGTTGTTCTTGTTGCGCACCTGCAGCAGCTCCGTCAGGTCGAAGTCGTTGCGGAGCTTGACCTCGGCATAGTACATGTCGAACTCCGTGTCGTCCTCGAGGCGGCCCTCCTCCAGCGCCGTCACATACTCGTCCCAGCTCAGCTCGCGCACATTGATCGTCAGGCCGATCTTTTCCATGTCCTCGGCGAAGTGCCGCACCATGCCGGCCTTGATGCTGCTGTCGCTGGCCACGATGATCGTCATGCTGAGGTCCGCGTTGTTGCCGCTGGAGAATTCCAGCTTGCCGTCCTCGTCGTAGTCGCGGATGCCGTAGTTCTCCAGGATCAGGCGGCAGCGCTCCAGATCGTACTGGTTGTCGTTGGCCAGGTCCGTGGGATAGACCTTGCAGGTCGGGTACATGGGGATGGGCGAGGCGACGGCGTTCCCGCGCATCAGCTCGTCGGCAAAATAGCTGCGGTCGAAGGCGTAGGTCAGCGCCGTGCGGATGTTGCTGTAGCGGCCGAGCGCGCTGTCCTCGTTGAAGGCCACATAGTGCATGTTCGTCGTGGCAAAGCTGCGCGACTCGTTCGAGCTGGCGTAGCCGAGGTTCGTGCTGCTGGAGGGGTCGTTGAGCACCACGTCGATCAGCGCGTCCTCATAGGCCGAGAGGATGCCCGCCGCGTCGGTGTATTCCTTGATGTAGATCTCGTCCACGGGGAGCTTGTCATAGCCGTTGTGCCCGGAATAGGCCAGCAGCCTGTCCCCCTCCTCGCTCCACATGTACGGGCCGCTGCCGATCGGATGGTCCTCGCCGAAGCTGCCCATCTTGCAGACGGGGATGTTCAGGAGCTTCACGAACTGCGTGTTGGCGATGCCCAGCGTCACATACATCTTGTCCTCGGTGTGGGACACGCCCTGCACGCTGGCGAAGCGCCCGCGGAAGCGGTCGGCGTAGATCGCGCTCTCCAGCGAGCGGCGCAGGTCGGCGCCGGTGACGCTCGAGCCGTCGTGGAAGGTGTGGGTCGTGTCCACCGTGAAGACCCAGCTGCGGCCGTCGTCCGAGATCGACCACTTCTTGATGAGCCCCGCGCCCTCGATGACCTCGAAGTTGTTGTCCAGCTCGATCATGTTCTCGTACACGAGGCTGCAGATGAGCTGGTTGGCGTGGTTCGTGGCGATCAGGGGCCGGAAGCTGAAGCGGCTGTTGCTGTTGAGCGAAAAGACCTCGTCGGCCATCTCGGCGCGCTCGATGTCCTTGCCGCCGGTAGACGAGGGGATGTCGCTGTAAGGGTCGACCGGCGCGCTGCTCCCGCAGCCGGCCAGCGCCAGCAGCATCGCCGCGCACAGCAAAGCCAATAGCCTGTTTCTCTTTCTCATCATATCGTTTTCCTCATTCTATCACTATAACCGCCGCCTGAGATCCGCGCTCGCCCTTCGTATAGCGGTGCGACCAGTATTTGTCGTGCAGGCAGCGCGTGCACTCCGTCGAAACGTCGATGTGCTCCTCCCGCAGCCCGAGCTGCCGGAGCCGCCGGGCGTTGGCCGCGCGCAGATCGACCATGTATTTGCCGTCCGCCCGCTGGTCCCAGAGCCCGGCGACCTCGCCGCCGAGCCAGCTTGAGATGGCCTCCGGCACGTCGCCGTCCGTCTCGAAGCAGCAGCGGCCGAGCGCGGGGCCCAGCGCCGCGCGGAGCTCCGACGGCTCCGCCCCGAGCGCGCGCATCTTTTCCACCGCTTCGCCCAGGATGTCCGCCGCGGAGCTGCGCCAGCCGCAGTGCACCGCGGCGATCACGCCGTTTTTCGGGTCCTGCAGCAGCACGGGCGTACAGTCGGCGATGAAGCAGAAGAGCGGCAGGCCTTTCGCCGCCGTCACGAGGCCGTCGGCCTCGTAGGGCACCGTGCTCAGGCAGACGTGGCGGTCGGCCTCCGTGACCGTGCGCACGGCGTTTTCATGCACCTGCTTCGTCACGGCGGCGTCGTCGATCCCCGCCCCCATCAGGGCGCAGACGCGGCGGTAGTTCTCGCGCACGGCCTCCGGGTCGTCGCCCCGGTTGGAGCCGAGGTTCAGGCTCTCGAAGACGCCCGTGCTCACCCCGCCGAGGCGCGTCGTGAAGGCGTGGCGCGCGGTCAGCACGGAGCTGGTCATATACACGAGTCCGTTTTCGTTGTGCTCGACAAAGGCCATGGTTCCCTCAATTCCGAATTATCGAATTATTTTTCGTTCCGGCCGCAGCATTCTTTGTATTTCAGCCGGCGGCTGCCGTCGGCCTTCATTTTGCCGCAGGGGCAGGGGTCGTTGCGGCCGGGCTTGGCGACCTTCTTGATGGGCTGCTTTTTCACCGGCTCGCCGCCGACGTTGGCGGCGGCGTTCTTGGCGACGGCCTTGCGCTCGATGGGCGCCTCGCGGCGGACCTGCACCGTGAACAGGCGGCGCACCGTCTCCTCGCGGATGCCGCGCACCATGGCCTCGAACATCTCGAAGCCCTCCTGCTTGTAGGCGTCGATGGGCTTGACGCTGCCGTAGCCGCGCAGGCCGATGCCGCGCTTGAGCTCGGTCATGGCGTCGATGTGGTCCATCCAGTACTCGTCGACCACGCGCAGCATGATGACGCGCTCGAGCTCGCGCATGAGCGGCGCGCCGTTCGGTCCGGCGCCGAAGACGCGTTCGCGCTCGGCGTAGACCCGCTCCGCAAGCTCGGAGACCGCCCCGATCACCTTCTCGCACCTGGCGTGGCCGCCCATGGCCTCGAGCTGCAGCGCGCCGCGGCGCAGAAAGAGCTTCTCGAAAGGCTGCAGGGCCTCGTCGAGCTGCTGCTGGCTCTCCGCCGCCGCGCCGCCCAGCCCGTCGGTGACGGTGCTGTGGACGAATTCCTCGATCATGCCGCGGATCTGCTCGCGCAGATCCTCCCCGTCGAGCACCTTGCGGCGCTCGCCGTAGATGATATTGCGCTGCTGGTTCATGACGTCGTCGTACTCCAGCACGCTCTTGCGGGTCTGGAAGTTGCGGCTCTCAACGGTCTTCTGCGCCTGTTCGATGGCACCGGAGAGCATCTTGTGGTCGAGCGGCATGTCGTCCTCGACCTTGAGCGTCTCCATCATGCCCATGATGCGCTCGGAGCCGAAGAGGCGCATGATGTCGTCCGTCATCGCCAGATAGAAGCGGCTCTCGCCCGGGTCGCCCTGGCGGCCGGCGCGGCCGCGCAGCTGGTTGTCGATACGCCTCGACTCGTGCCGCTCGGTGCCGAGGATGAAGAGGCCGCCGGCGGCGCGGACCTGTTCGGCCTCGGCGTCGGTGTCCTTCTTGTGCGCCGCGAGGCGCTCGGCGAAGAGGGCGCGCGCGGCGAGGATCTCCTCGTCCTTCGTCTCGGCAAAGCCCGTGGCCTCCGCGATCGCCTCGTCGGTGAAGCCGGCCTTGCGCAGATCGGTCTTCGCCATGAACTCCGGGTTGCCGCCGAGCATGATGTCGGTGCCGCGGCCGGCCATGTTGGTCGCGATGGTGACGGAGCCGAGCTTGCCGGCCTGCGCCACGATCTCGGCCTCCTTCTCGTGGTACTTCGCGTTCAGGACCGTGTGCGGCACGCCGCGCTTTTTCAGCAGCGAGGAGATGTATTCGCTCTTTTCAATCGACACCGTGCCCACGAGCACCGGCTGCCCCTTCTGGTGGCAGGCCAGGATCTGCTCGATGATGGCGCGGTTCTTGCCGTTTTCGTTCTTATACACCACGTCGGGGTGATCGAGGCGGATGACGGGCTTGTTCGTGGGGATCTCGATGATGTCCAGCTTGTAGATGGCGGCGAACTCCTCCGCTTCGGTGGCGGCGGTGCCGGTCATGCCGGAGAGCTTCCCGTAGAGGCGGAAGTAGTTCTGGAAGGTGATGGTCGCGAGGGTCTTGTTCTCCTTCTGCACGTCGACGTGCTCCTTGGCCTCGATGGCCTGGTGGAGCCCCTCGCTGTAGCGGCGGCCGAGCATCAGGCGGCCGGTGAACTCGTCGACAATGATGATCTCGCCGTCCTTGACGATGTAGTCGATGTCGCGCTTCATGATGCCGTGCGCCTTGAGCGCCTGGTTGATGTGGTGGCTGAGCGTGGCGTTCTCGATGTCGGCGAGGTTTTCCAGGCCGAAGGCGCGCTCGGCCTTGGCGATGCCGCGGGCGGTGAGCGTGGCTGTGCGGGCCTTCTCGTCCACGACGTAGTCCGCGTCGAGGTCCTCGCTCTCCTCCTCCTTCTCGTCGATCGAGGCGTAGACCTGCTTCTTGAGGCGGCGCACGAAGTCGTCCGCCTGACGGTAGAGGTCCGTGCTCTCGTCGCCCTGGCCGGAGATGATGAGCGGGGTGCGCGCCTCGTCGATGAGGATGGAGTCCACCTCGTCGACGATGGCGAAGGCGTGGCCGCGCTGCACCATGTTCTCCTTGTAGAGCGCCATGTTGTCGCGCAGATAGTCGAAGCCCATCTCGTTGTTGGTGCCGTAGGTAATGTCGCAGGCGTAGGCCGCGCGGCGCTCGTCGTTCGTGAGGCCGTGGACGATCAGGCCCACGGACAGGCCCATGAAGCGGTGCACCTTGCCCATCCACTCGCTGTCGCGGCGGGCCAGGTAGTCGTTGACGGTGACGATGTGCACGCCCTCGCCGGTCAGCGCGTTGAGGTAGGCCGGCAGGACGGCCACAAGGGTCTTGCCTTCGCCGGTCTTCATCTCGGCGATGCGCCCCTGATGGAGCACGATGCCGCCGATGAGCTGCACGCGGAAGGGCTTCATGCCCAGCACGCGCCAGGCCGCCTCGCGCGCGGCGGCAACGGCGTCCGGCAGGATGTCGTCCAGCGTCTCGCCCGCGGCGAGCCGCCCCTTGAATTCCGCGGTCTTGGCGCGCAGCTCTTCATCCGTCAGCGCGGCGTAGGCCGCCTCCTTTTTCTCGATCGCGTCGGCGATCGGGGTGATCTTTTTGAGCTCCCGGTCGGTATAGCTGCCGAAGATCTTATCTAAAAAGCCCATGTCGTCTGCCTTTCTTCAAAAAATAAGACTGATGCAAATATAAAGTATACCACAGGATTATGAATAAAAAAAGAGAATTCTTTTGAAAAAGGAATGCTTGTCCTGCGGCGTTTCCTGTGGTAAAATCAGTCACGTGAAACTTGGGTCATGGGGGCGAAAGAACATGACACGGATCGGATTTGACAACGAGCAATATGTGAAGCTGCAGTCCCAGAACATCCGCGACCGCATCGCGCAGTTCGGCGGCAAGCTGTATCTTGAGTTCGGCGGCAAGCTTTTCGACGACTACCACGCCTCCCGCGTGCTGCCCGGCTTCCATCCGGACAGCAAGGTAAAGATGCTGCTGGAGATGAAGGACGAGGCGGAGATCCTGATCGCCATCTCGGCCGATGACATCGAGCGCAGCAAGCGCCGGGGCGACCTCGGCATCACCTACGACGAGGACACCCTGCGCCTGATCGACGCCTTCCGCGGCATCGGGCTCTACATCGGCAGCGTCGTCATCACGCACTACCGCGGCCAGGCCATCGCGGACAAGTTCATCAAGCGGCTGGAGCTGCTGGGGATCCGCGTCTACAAGCACTACATCATCCCCGATTACCCCTCCAACGTGCCGCTGATCGTCTCCGACGAGGGCTTCGGCAAGAACGATTACGTGGAGACCGAGCGCAGCCTCGTCGTGGTCACGGCGCCCGGCCCCGGCAGCGGCAAGATGGCCACCTGCCTGAGCCAGCTCTACCACGAGCACAAGCGCGGCGTCCGCGCTGGCTACGCCAAATTCGAGACCTTCCCGATCTGGAACCTGCCGCTCAAGCACCCCGTGAACCTCGCCTACGAGGCCGCCACCGCGGACCTGGACGACGTGAACATGATCGACCCCTTTCACCTCGAGGCCTACGGCGTCACCACGGTCAACTACAACCGCGACGTGGAGATCTTCCCCGTGCTCGAGGCGATGTTCCGCCGGATCTACGGCGAGAGCCCCTACAAGAGCCCCACGGACATGGGCGTCAACATGGCGGGTTTCTGCATCGTGGACGACGACGCCTGCTGCGAAGCCTCGAAGCAGGAGATCCTGCGCCGGTACTACGCCGTGGCCTGCGCGGCGCGGCAGGGCCTGTCCGAGCCGTCCGAGGTGCGGCGCATCGAGCTTGTGATGAACACGCTCGACCTCACGCCGGACGACCGGCCGGTCGTCGGCGCGGCGCTCAGACGCGCCGAGGAGACCGGCGGCCCGGCCATGGCCATCGAGCTGGCCGACGGCACCCTCATCACCGGCAAGACGAGCTCCCTGCTCGGCGCCGCCTCCGCCTGTCTGATGAACGCGCTCAAGCATCTGGCCGGGATCGCCCACGAGCTGCCGCTGATCGCGCCGGGCATCATCCAGCCCATCCAGCACCTGAAGGTGGAGCACCTCGGCAACCACAACCCGCGATTGCACACCGACGAGCTGCTGATCGCGCTGTCGATCTGCGCGGTCACCAACCCCATGGCGGAGCTGGCCATCGACCAGCTCGACAAGCTGCGGGGCTGCGAAGCGCACTCCTCCGTCATCCTCTCGCACGTGGACGCGGACCTGTTCAAAAAGCTCGGCGTGAACCTCAGCTTCGAGCCGAAATACCAGGCCAAGAAGCTGTTCCACAAGTAAATAAGGATGAAGCCGGACGGCGCAGCGCCGTCCGGCTTTTTGCGTATAACGGGAGCTTGCAGGGGAGTTAAATTGGCTGGTGCAGGGGGCGATGCCTTCATCGCCCCGCATGAACAGGTATATTTTCCGCGGGCCGATGAGGGCATCGGCCCCTACGATGGTATATAAACAGCTCGCCAAACTCAGAATTTTGTCAAAGGCTGTAAGATTCGCCCGTTTTTCCTGTGATATAGGGTGAAAGGAAGTGACGCCCTTGGAGGACAGCCAGATCATCGCTCTGTTCATTGAGCGCTCGGAACAGGCGATCGCGGAGCTGGACCGAAAATACGGCGCGGCCGTGAAACGGACGGCGGCAAACATCCTGAGCGATCGGCTGGACGTGGAGGAATGCGTCAACGACGCCTATCTCGGCGTCTGGAACAGCATCCCGCCGCAGCGTCCGAGCCCGCTCGTCAGCTACGTCTGCCGCATCGCCCGCAATCTGGCGGTCAACCGCTGGCACGCCAACACCGCGCGCAAGCGCAGCGCCAACTACGAGCTCGTGCTGGACGAGCTGGAGGACTGTCTCCCCTCCGGCGCGGACGTGGAGACGGAGCTCGAGGCGAAGGAGCTGACCGCGGCGATCGACCGCTTCCTCGCCGCGCTCAGCCGCGAGGACCGCTTCCTTTTCGTGCGGCGCTACTGGTACGCCGATCCCGTTTCGGAGCTGGCCGCCCTGACCGGCGGCAGCGCGGACCGGGTCTCCGTCCGCCTGTTCCGCCTGCGGGAAAAACTCAGAAAAACATTGACGAAGGAGGGCCTGCTTGTATGAATCGGGAACTGTTATCCAAGGCGGTCGGCGATATCGACGAGCGCTACGTCGCCGAAGCTTACCGCCCCGCGCCCGAGGCTGCATCCGGCTCCTCGGAAAGGATCGTGCATATGAAAGTCAAACGCATCGTCACCTTTGCCCTCGCCGCCGTGCTGGTGCTGGCGCTGGGGATCTCGGCCTACGCCGGGTACAGCAGGGTCTCCGGCAAGGAGGCCGCGGAAAAGGTGGCGCTGGAACAGATCGAGGTCTGGAAGCAGATGGGGCTCATCTCCCCGGACGTGCATTTTGAGGGAAAGGCCGATCAGATCGTCGAGATCGACGGGCACACCGGCAGCGACTACTGGTACGGCCGTCTATTCCATCACAGCTACGACGTGCGCTGGCGCCACGCCGGCCTCGACGGCGACGGCGCCAAGTACGGCGGCAACGTCCGCGTCGACACGCTCAGCGGGAAGATCGCCTGGATCGTGCTCGACGCCTGCGCGGACGAGAACGACGTGCCGGTCGACGAGGTGGAGACCGAAGCATCCGCGGCGCCCGGCGGAGGCATGACGACGGAGACCGTCTATATCTACGACAACTTCGACGACATCCTCCCCGCGGACATGACCGTGGACCGCTTCTGCACGCTGCTGGCGGAGTACTGGGGCTTTTCCGGCTACCGGCTGGCCGACACCGTGGACGCCGCGTACTATGACGCGCACTGGGACGCTGTCGACGGCTCGACGCTCATGCTGGATCTGCCGCGCTCCAACCCGGACAACTACTATCTCACTGTGTTCTTCGAGGGCGACCAGGAGGGCGCGCCCATGTATATCGAGCTGACGCGCTTCCCCGGATACGTCACGCTGGACCTGGGCACCAACCACATGGTCGGCTGAACGGCCGATCTCCACGACAAGACCCGGAGGGAAACTTCTGTTTTCTCTCCGGGTCTTTTGCCGTAAATTTGAGTTTAACGAGGAATTTAAAATGGATGATGTAGGGGGCGATGCCTTCATCGCCCCGCATGAACAGGTATTTTTCCACGGGCCGATGAGGGCATCGGCCCCTACGGCATCGTACCAACATCTCTGTTAAACTCCCGTTTGTTTATCCGTTCCGGTCGGCCAGGGGATTCCAGGTCCCGCGGCGGTAGTAGAGAACGAAGGCCAGAAACAGCAGCATGTTGTGCGCGATCATGCAGCCCCAGGCCGCCACGAGCCCCAGAGCGAAAAAGCGCGTGCACAGAAAGGTGCCGAGGATGCGCACGCCCCACATGCCCGCAACGCTGAACACGAAGGACATCCTCGTGCTGCCCGCGCCCTGCAGCATGCCCTCGAGCACGATGGACACGCCGTAGAAGGGCTCCGAGCAGGCCACCATCCGCAGCACCGTGGAGCCGAGGCGGACGACCGCAGGATCGCGGCTGAAGATGCCGACGAGCTGCGGCGCGAAGACGAAGAGCAGCGCGCCGGAGACGAGCATCATGGCCGCCTCCAGCCACACGATCACGCGCGCCTGCTGCTTCATGCGCAGCCGGTCACCCGCGCCGACGGCGTTGCCCGTAAGCGCGGCCGCCGCCGACATCATGCCGTAGCCGGGGATGTAGAAGGCCGATTCCACGGTGTTGGCGATGGTGTGCGCGGCGGTGGACAGCTCGCCGAGGGCGTTGATCATCGAGGCGAAGACCACATAGCCGAGCGAGGTCGCAAAGCGCTGCAGCATGTTCGGGGCCGCCACGCGCAGGCAGGGGCGCAGCACGCTCCCGTCCGGCCGCAGAGACTGGCCGCGCGGCGAGACGAGCGGGTGGCGGAACAGCGCCGCCGTGATGGCGGCGCCGCCGTAGACGAAGGCGAGCGCGCTCGCGGCGGCCGCGCCCGTCACGCCGAGCCCCGCGCCCCAGAGCGGCAGCTCAAGGCCGAAAAGCGTCACCGTGCGGCGCTCGTAGATCAGCAGGAAATTGAGCGCGACGTTGAGGAGATTGACGCGCACGCCGACGCGCATGGGCGTTTTCGTGTCGCCCGCCGCGCGCAGCACCGTGCCGAAGACGATCCCCGCCGCGCGGGGCAGCATGGGCAGGTACAGGATGAG
The DNA here is from genome assembly GCA_017430985.1 of Oscillospiraceae bacterium. Taxonomy (GTDB): domain Bacteria; phylum Bacillota; class Clostridia; order Oscillospirales; family Oscillospiraceae; genus Limivicinus. Next base: position 4,796 of record JAFRLZ010000010.1, on the reverse strand, counting down.
GAAATAGCGCGCGGCCAGCGCCCGCGCCGCCTCATCCACCCGCATCCACACGGGGATGCGGCGGCTGAGGCCGACCGTCAGCACGGTGAAGAGCAGCCCGGCGGCCAGCACCGCCAGCGCCGACTGCGCCGCCGCGCGGCGAGCCTTTTCGGCGTCCCCGGCGCCGAGCGCGCGGGAGATATAGGCCAGAAAGCCCACGCCGAGCGCCGCGACCGTGCCGCTGACGAGCCAGTTGACCGTGGCTGTCGCGCCCACGGCGGCCGTGGCGCGGGTGCCGAGCGAGCCGACCATGGCCGTGTCCACATACTGCACGGCGGTCTGAACGGCCTGCTCGAGCATGGTCGGCCAGGCCAGACGGAAGACCGCGGGCAGCAGCGCCCAGGCTGCGCCCGCGGTCTTTTTCTCTGCGAGGTTCATGTCTCCTCCGGCTCCCGCAGATAGAAGAGCTCGAAGCTGCCCGTCGAGACGAGCCGGCCCTCCGCGTCCGTCACGTCCACCTGCACGAAGGCCACGCTGCGCCCGGCCCGGCGCGCCCTCGCCTCGGCCGTCAGCCGGCCGCCGGAGGCGGGACGCAGATAGTGGATCTCTGCGCTCTGCGTCACCATCATGCGCGGCGGGTCGCAGGCGGTGATCGCCGCCGTGCCGGCCGCCACGTCCATGAGCGTGCTCTGCAGCCCGCCGTGCGCGAAGCCGCGCGGGTTGAGATGCCGCGCCTCCAGCTCGACGTGCGCGCGGCAGAAGCCCTGCCCGGCCTCGTCGATCGCAACGCCGCAGTAGCTGGTAAAGCCCTTGTGCCGTACGCGGATCAGGTCTTGGAGCTCGTTTTCCGTCATAGCTTGTCTTCCTTCTGCGCCTCAGCGCTTTTTCCAGGTGGAGGGGATGAACAGGATCAAGATCGCGTAGATCTCCAGGCGGCCGCAGAGCATGGTGAGCACCATGGCCGCCTTGGAAAGCGGCGAGAAGATGGCGAAGTTGCCCGAGGGGCCGATCAGCGACAGGCCCGGGCCGATGTTGGACATGCAGGAGAGCGCCGCGGTGAAGTTCGTGGCGAAATCATAGCCGTCGAAGGACACGATGAAGGCGCAGCCCAGCAGGAGCAGCATGTACAGCGCGAAGTAGGTATAGACCGCGTCGGTCGTCTCCCGGCTGACGCGCCTGTGGTCCATCTGCACGCGGGTGACCCGGCGCGGCCGGACCATGCGCGCCACGTCCGCCGCGGCGGTCTTGACCAGCAGCATCACGCGCGAGAGCTTGAGGCCGCCGCCCGTGCTGCCCGCGCAGCCGCCGATGAACATCAGCAGCACGAGCATCGTCTGGATGTAGCCGGGCCACGTTGTAAAGTCCTCCGTGCCGAAGCCGGCCGTGCTGACGCAGGTCATGGTGTTGAAAAAGGCGTGGCGCAGCGCTGTGCCGAAGCCGTCGTACATCCTGAAGATGCCCAGCGCGATGGCGAGCGTGGAGGCGAGGACGATGCCAAGATACCAGTGGAGCTCCTCGCTCTTGAGCGCCTCCTTCGCCCGGCCGATCAGCAGCAGGTAGAAGAGGTTGAAGTTCGTGCCGAAGAGCACCAGAAAGCCCGCGATCACCATCTCGATGTAGGCGCTGTCGAAGGCGCCGATGCTGGCCGCGCGGGTGGAGAAGCCGCCCGTGCCGGCCGTCGCGAAGGCGTGGAGGATCGCCTCGTAAAAGCTCATGCCGCCGCAGAGGAGGAAGATCGCCTCCGCCACGGTCAGGCCCATGTAGATCAGATAGAGGATCGTGGCGGTCTTGCGGGCGCGCGGCACCAGCTTGCCCACCGTGGGGCCCGGCACCTCCGCGCGCATGATGTGCATGGCGCGGCCCTCGCCCATCGGCAGCACCGCCATCACGAAGACCAGCACGCCCATGCCGCCGATCCAGTGCGTGAAGCAGCGCCAGAACATGCCGGAGCGGGAGAGGCTCTCCACATCGGTCAGGATCGAGGCGCCCGTGGTCGTCAGACCGGAGGCCGTCTCGAACACGGCGTCGAGATAGTTCGGAATGTCCCCGCTGAGCACGAAGGGCACGGCCCCGAGCAGGCTCATCACGATCCAGGACAGGCCCACCACGGCGAAGCCCTCCTTGGCATAGAGCTCGGTGCTCTCCGGTTTGAAGCCGAAAGTCAGCACCGCGCCGACGACGACGGCGACGCCGATGGTCAGCGCGAAGGGCGCGGCGCTCTCGCCGTAGACGAGCGCCGTCAGCAGCGGCAGGAGCAGCAGCGCCGCGAGGATCAGCAGCACCAGCCCCAGCACGCGCGCGATCATCCGTCCGTTCATGTCTTGTCCTCCAGCGCCTCGTCCAGCGTTTTGAGCCGCCCGGCCCGCGCGACGATGACCGCGTGGTCGCCCGGCCGGATCTCGGTGGAGCCGCCGGGGATGATGCTCTCGCCCTCATGGATCACGGCGCTCACCAGGATGTCCTTCTTCAGCTTCAGGTCGCGCAGCGGGACGCCCACGCAGGCCGAGCCCTCGCGCACCTTGAATTCCAGGGCCTCGACCTTGCCGTCGGCCAGACGGTGCAGGGTCTCCGTGCTGCTGCCCTCCGAATCGCCCAGCGCGCGCACGAAGCGCACGAGCTGCTGGGCGACCAGCTCCTTGGGCGAGACGACGCTGTCGATGCCGAAGCTCTCCAGCATGTCCGCGAGATGGCCGCGGTTGACCTTGGTGACGATCTTGGGCACCTGGCAGCGCATGGCGTAGAGCGCGGTGATGATGTTGTCCTCGTCGTCGCCGGTGAGCGCCACGAAAGCGTCCGTGCTCTTCAGGCCCTCCTCGAGCAGCACCTCGCTGCGCGTCGCATCGCCCCAGAGGATCTGCGCCTCGGGCAGCAGATCGCAGAGCTCGTCACAGCGCTCGCGGTCGCGTTCGAGCACGGTGGTGCGGATCCCGCTCTCCTGCAGCAGCCGCGACAGGTACACGGCCGTGCGGCTGCCGCCCATGATCATCGCGGAGCGGACCGGCTGGCGGTAAAGCCCCATGGCCTCGAAGAAGCGGCGCAGCTCGCGGCTCTCGCCGGAGACGCTGAGGCGGTCGCCCGCCTTGAGGACGAAATCGCCGTTGGGGATGAGCGCCTCGCCGCCGCGCTCGACCACGCAGACCAGCACCCTCGCGCCGAAGCGCTGGGGCAGGTCCCTGAGCGCGATCCCGTCGAGCTTGCCGCTCTCCGGCACGCGGGTCTCGATGATCTCCATGCTGCCCTGCGAGAAGGCGTCCACGCGCACCGCGCTCGGGAAGCGCAGGATGCGGGAGATCTCCTTGGCGCATTCATATTCGGGGTTGACGATGATCGACAGGCCCAGCGCTTCGCGCAGGAAATCCATCTGCGCCAGATACTCCGGGTCGCGGATGCGGGCGACGACGTGCGGCGTGCCGAGCCGGCGCGCGGCGATGCCGCAGATCATGTTCACCTCGTCCTGCTGGGTCGCCGCCAGCAGCAGGTCCGCGTCCGCGGCGCCGGCCTCCCGCAGCGTTTCGGGGTTGGTGGCGCTGCCCTCGACGCAGATCACGTCCAGCCCGTTGGAGATCGCGGTGATGGTATCGGGATCCCGGTCGATGATGGTGATGTCGTGTCCTTCGCCGGAGAGCAGGTCGGCCACCGTGTAGCCGATCTTGCCGCCGCCTGCAATGATGATCTTCATACGAAATCCCCCATTCAAGAAGCAATGGTCGATATTTTAGTATATCGCTTTTCTCCGCTTTTGTCTACGGCCGGGCGTCGAGCGTCATGGCCGTGTATTCCGCGAATTCGTCCGGCGTCATCGTGCCGCGCAGCAGCTCGCGCACGCCCTCGGCCGCGGCCGCGGCCAGTTCCGGGGAGATCCCGGGTTCCAGAACGGTGAAGCTTTCGAGCGTCTGCCGGTACGCGCCGAGCGTCCCGGGCTCCGCGCCCTCCCCGGAGAGCGCCAGGCAGGCCCCGCCGCGGTTCAGGTCGTACTCCGCCAGAAATCCGCAGAGCAGGCAGGCCGCGTCCACCGCCAGATCGCGGTGCTCGGAGGCCGCCGAGACGGCCAGCCAGCCCTCGCCGCCCGCAAGCACGGCGCGGCAGGGCAGCGGCGAAAGTCCCGCGGCCTCGCGCTCCGCGGCGAAGCGGAGCGCCGCCCCGCCTTCATCCCGGAGGGCCTCCGCGGCCTCCCGGCTCAGCAGCGTGGCCGCGTCGGCGCGGCGCAGACGGCAGATCGCGTCCGCAGCCTGCCAGACCGCGCGGTCATAGGGGCTGAGCTCCCCGCGGAACAGCGCGTTCAGGCCGCGCTCGTCGAAGCCGGACAGAAAGATCTCGAAAAAGGCCAGCGCGGCCGCGTCATCCTCCAGACACAGGGGGAGCGCGGTGACGCCCCGGTCGGCCAGCGCGGCCGCGGCGGGACCCAACTCGTCCAGCGTCCGCGGCGCGGCGATCCCGTTGGCTTCAAACACAGCCCCGTCCGCGAACAGGCCGTAGAACTCCGCGCCGCGCTGCGGCAGCGCATAGACCGGCCCCTCGGCCGGCAGGCGCTCCCGTTCGGCGGGGATGAGCTTTTTCAGCAGCGCGGCGGCCGCCGGCTCCTCCGCGAGATCCGCCAGCAGCCCCGCGGCGGCCAGCTCCTCGAGCCGCTCGCCGCTCGCCGGCATCAGAAGGTCGGGCAGCGCGCCCCCGGCCCCGGGCAGCGGGACGCGCTCGACGGCGATATCGGGCAGCGGAGGAGGAGCGAGTTGGTCTTTTTGTCCTGTATATGGAAACGCGAGGTGATGTCGGTCTGCACGCCGTTGAGGGTGACGCTCAGATGCACTTCCACACTATCT
>JAFRLZ010000083.1 GCA_017430985.1 Oscillospiraceae bacterium | reverse complement strand
TAGGCAAGGGGGCCTGAGAGGAACAATGGAAATCCCCCAGTCGCCTCCGGCGACAGCCCCCTTTAGGCAAGGGGGCCTGAGAGGAACAATGGAAATCCCCCAGTCGCCTCCGGCGACAGCCCCCTTTAGGCAAGGGGGCCTTAGCATCGCCATACTCCCGTTTATCCCCCGGTCTTTGCGGCGCGGAAGACCTCCGCGCCCGGGCGGGCCGCGAGTTTCCCGGCGCTCAGGTCGTACAGCCGCGCGGCATAGTCCCCGGCCCGCTCGGCCGGCAGCAGCAGCCGCAGCGTCACCTCCGCGCCGTAGTCCTCGCCCTCGACCGCGCCGCCGAAGGCCGCCGTCTCCTGCCGCACGCGCTCAAGCAGCGCGTAGGGACAGGACAGCTCGATCTCGCGCCAGGCGCGCACGGCCGCTCGGCCCGCCGCCGTCAGCGCGTCCTTCGCGCTCTGCGTGTAGGCGCGCAGCAGCCCGCCCGTGCCCAGCAGTACGCCGCCGAAATAGCGCGTGACCACGCACACGAGGTTTGTCACGCCCTCGCGCCGGAAAAGCTCGAGCATGGGGATGCCTGCCGTGCCCTGCGGCTCGCCGTCGTCCGAGTAGCGCTCCGGCCCGTCCTTCAGGAGATAGCACCAGCAGTTGTGCCGCGCGTCGTAATGTTCCTTTTTCATCTGCGCGATGAAGGCGCGCGCCTCCTCCTCGCTTTCGACCGGGCGCAGGTGCCCGAGGAAGCGCGAGCGCTTTTCGACGAGCTCGCTCTCGCCGCCGCGCGCGGGGACGAAATACTCAGTCATCGAATTCCTCCGCCGTCAGGGCGTAATACAGGCTGTTCCGCACGCCGCCGATCGGGGCCTCCCAGGGCGCGCTGAACCGATAGGTAAAGCCGCATTTCTCGATCACGCGGCGGGACTTGTCGTTTCCCTCGGCGTGCGCGCACCAGAGGCGCTCCGCGCCGAAGGCGAAGTAGAGCGAGAGCAGCGCCCGCACGCACTCCGGCGCGTAGCCGCGCCCCCAGAAGGGGCGGGCGATCCAGTAGCCGATCTCGTATTCCCCGTTCTGCCGCGGCTCGTGCCCGGGAAAGACGCCCACGCTGCCGATCGGCTCGTCGCCGCCGCGCAGCGTGACCGCCCAGGTATCGGGCTTGATGAGGATCGTGCGCAGGACGTTCAGGCTGTCGGCCACGCTCGTGTGCGGCGCCCAGCCCGCCGCGGGGCCGACCTCCGGGTCGGAGGCCAGGGGGTAGAGCGCCGCCGCGTCGTCCTCGCGCCAGGGGCGCAGGCGCAGCCGTTCGGTCTCGAGCACGCTCATTCCCAGTCCTCCTTCTCCTCCGTGTAGCCGGGGATGTAGCCCTTCACCCGGCCGTACAGCTCCGGCTGCACGACGGCCTCGCACTCGATGCCCGCGTCGGTGTACTCGAGGCGCAGCACGCTGGCCTCGCTCTTGAGCGCGTCGACGAGCCCGGCCGCGCGGTACGGCAGCAGCAGCGTCACGCGGCGCCTGCCGCGGTCGAGCATGTCCGAGAGCTTTCGCACGAGCGCGTCCGCCCCTTCGCCGCTTTTGGCCGAGAGGCAGACCACGTCCTCCCCGTGGGGCAGGATGCCGAAATAGGCGTCGCACTTGTTGAACACGCGCAGACAGGGCGTGCTCTCCGCGCCGAGCTGGCGGATGAGCGCGTCGACGATGCGCGATTGCTCCTCCCACTCGGGGTTGGAGACGTCGATGACGTGCAGCAGCACGTCGGCGTACTGCAGCTCCTCGAGCGTGGCCTTGAAGGCCTCGACCAGATGGTGCGGGAGCTTCCGGATGAAGCCGACGGTGTCCGAGAGCAGCACCTCCTGCGTCTCGTCGAGGCGCAGGCGGCGCGTGGTGGTGTCGAGCGTGTCGAAGAGGCGGTCGTTGGCCGGGATGTCGGAGCCGGTGAGACAGTTCAGCAGCGTGGACTTGCCGGCGTTGGTGTAGCCCACGAGAGCCACGACCGGCAGGGCGTTCTTCAGCCGGCGGCGGCGCTGGGTGGAGCGCACCTTGCGCACGGCGGCCAGCTCCTCCTCGAGCTTCTGGATCTTGCGGCGGATGTGGCGGCGGTCGGTCTCGAGCTGGGTCTCGCCGGGGCCGCGGGTGCCGATGGGCGAGGCGCCGCCCGAGGCGGTCTGCCGCACGAGATGCGTCCACATGCCGGTCAGGCGCGGCAGCAGATACTTGTACTGCGCCAGCTCCACCTGCAGCTGACCCTCGCGCGTGCGGGCGCGCTGGGCGAAGATATCGAGGATGAGGCCGCTGCGGTCGAGCACCTTGACGCCGAGCTCCTCGCTCAGCACGCGCATCTGCGAGGGCGTGAGCTCGTTGTCGAAGACCGCCAGATCGCAGTCGTTGGCCGCGATGAGCTCCTTGAGCTCGCGCACCTTGCCGTCGCCGATGAAGCTGCGGGGGTCCGGCGCGGCGCGGTTCTGCAGCACGATGGCGACGGTGTCGCCCCCGGCGGTGTCCACCAGCGCGGCCAGCTCCTCGAGCGAGCTCTCGGTCGCGCGCTCGCCCTCGTCCATGCTCGCGGCGGAGAGCCCGACGAGCACCGCCCGCTCTCTCTTTTCTTCGATGTTCTGCATAGATCGTTTCCTTTGGCGGTAAGTTAGTCTTATTATAGCCTAAAGAACGCCTCTTGCCAACAGGAAAGTATGAGCGGCGGCGCGGATGCAAACGGGAGTTTATAGAGCTAAGGCCCCCTTGCCTAAAGGGGGCTGTCGCCGCAGGCGACTGGGGGATTCTGTCGGTCGCTGCACGATGATATGGCGGGGCGTTTTTATATCCCCCCGACCTCGCTTCGCTCGGCCACCC
>JAFRLZ010000082.1 GCA_017430985.1 Oscillospiraceae bacterium | reverse complement strand
TTTAGGCAAGGGGGGCTATCTCCCCTGCAAACTCCCGTTTGTCGTTTCGAATTTTCTTGCTCTGCGGGGAAAACTATGATAAACTTATTCTTTGTCGGAAAAACAAAATTACTCGCCGCGGCAGCCAGCCGCGGGGGAAAGGAAGCAATTGCATGAACAACACCGAAAAAACCATGGACCAGATCATCAACCTCTGCAAAAACCGCGGCTTCATCTTCGCGGGCAGCGAGATCTACGGCGGCCTCGCCAACACCTGGGATTACGGCCCGCTCGGCTCCCGGCTCAAGAACAACGTCAAGGACGCCTGGCGCAAGCGCTTTATCCAGGAGCGCCGCAACAGCTACGAGGTCGACGCGGACATCCTCATGAACCCGCGCGTGTGGGAGGCCAGCGGCCACGTCGCGAGCTTTGCCGACCCCCTGCTCGACTGCAGGGAGTGCAAGATGCGCTTCCGCGCGGACAACCTCATCGACGACTTCGACCCCGACGCCCACGCCGACGGCATGAGCAAGGAGCAGATGTTCCAGTTCATCAAGGATCATCACATCCCCTGCCCGAACTGCGGCAAGCACAACTTCACCGATATCCGTGAGTTCAACCTCATGTTCCAGACCTTCCGCGGCGTCACGAACGACGCGAAGTCGATCATCTACCTGCGCCCGGAGAACGCCCAGGGCGAGTACGTCAACTACCCCAACGTCCTGCGCAGCATGCGCGCCAAGCTCCCCTTCTCGATCGGCCAGATCGGCAAGGCCTTCCGCAACGAGATCACCCCGGGCAACTTCACCTTCCGCACCATCGAGTTCGAGCAGATGGAGTTCCAGACCTTCTGCAAGCCCGGCGACGACCTGGAGCTGTACGAGTACTTCAAGGGCTTCGGCAGGCAGTTCTTCATGGACCTCGGCCTGCCCGGGGAAAACCTCCGCTTCCACGACCATGAGAAGCTGGCGCACTACGCCAAGGCCGCCTGCGACATCGAGTTCCTCTTCCCCTCCATCGGCTGGGGCGAGATCAACGGCACGCACGACCGCACCGACTTCGACCTGGGCCGCCACCAGGAGTACAGCGGCCAGAAGCTCGAGTACATCGACCCCTTCACGGCCGAGCGCTTCGTGCCCTACATCGTCGAGAGCACCTACGGCCTCGACCGCACCGTGCTGGCCCTGCTCTGCCAGGCCTACGACGAGGAGCTGGTCGACGCGGAGAAGAACGACGTGCGCGTGGTGCTGCGCCTCAAGCCCTCCATCGCGCCGATCAAGGCCGCGGTGCTGCCGCTGTCGAAGAAGCTGGCCGAGCCCGCCCTCGCCATCCGCGACGAGCTGGCGAAGGAGTTCATGTGCGACTATGACGAGACCGGCTCCATCGGCAAGCGCTACCGCCGCCAGGACGAGGTCGGCACGCCCTTCTGCGTGACCTACGACTTCGACAGCGAGACGGACGGCTGCGTGACGATCCGCGAGCGCGACAGCATGGAGCAGGTGAGACTGCCCATCGGCGAGGTCAAGGCCTACATCGCGGAAAAGGTGAAATTATAATTCGGAGTGATAAACAGGCTGTGTCATTGCTCGCAGGAGCGGCAAAATGCCCCCCTTTAGGCAAGGGAGCCTGAGAGGAACGATGGAAATCCCCCAGTCAGCTTCGCTGACAGCCCCCCTTTAGGCAAGGGGGCCTGAGAGGAACGATGGAAATCCCCCAGTCAGCTTCGCTGACAGCCCCCTTTAGGCAAGGGGGCCTGAGAGGAACAATGGAAATCCCCCAGTCGCCTCCGGCGACAGCCCCCTTTAGGCAAGGGGGCCAAAGAAGAAAGGATATTGCAATGAAAGACGGTTTTGTCAAGGTCGCGGCGGCCAGCCCCGTCATCCGGGTCGCCGACTGCGACTATAACGCCCAGCGCATCATCGAGATCATCCGCGAGGCCGACGCGAAGGGCGTCAAGCTCCTCGTGTTCCCGGAGCTGACGCTCACCGGCGTGAGCTGCTTCGACCTGCTGACCCACCGCGTGCTGCTCAAGGGCGCGCGCCGCGCGCTCGACGCCGTGGCCGAGGCCACGAAGGGCGTGGACATGCTGGTGCTCGTGGGCCTGCCGCTGGCCGAGGGCGCGCGCGTGGAGAGCGCCGCCGCGGCCCTGTATGACGGCGAGATCCTCGCCCTGCCCGCCGACGGGCTCTTCCGCTGCGCCGCGCTGCCGGAGCTGCAGGTCGCCGTCGAGCTCGGGGACGACCGGGACGCGCGCGAGCGCCCCGCCGCCGTGCTCGCGGGCGCGGGCGCGACCGTGATCGCCCAGATGGCCGCCTTCCCGGCCACCGTGACGAGCACCGGGGAGGCGCTCGCCGCCGTGAAGTACGAGTCGAAGCAGCTCAGGGCCGGGCTCGTCCTCGCCGCCCCCGGCAAGGGCGAGAGCACGACCGACCGCGTCTACAGCGGCCTCTGCCTCGTCGCCGAAAACGGGAAGCTCCTCGCCTCCGACGAGCAGATCGGCCCGGCGCGCACGAGCCTCGCCGTCAGCGAGATCGACGTGCAGTACCTCGTGAACCTCCGCCGCGGCGACGAGGACTTCGCGTATCCCGACGAGGACGTCGCGGTCTGCGACTGGGGCGGCGAGAGCGTCGAGACGACGCTGACGCGCGCCTTCAACAAGCACCCGCACCTGCCCGAAGACCCCGCCGCCCTGCCCGCCTACTGCGAGCGCATGCTCGACCTGCAGGTGTCCGGCCTCGTCAAGCGCATGGAGTACGCGCACCTCGACCACTGCGTCGTCGGCATCTCCGGCGGCGTGGACTCGACGCTGTGCGTCATGGTCTGCGCGATGGCGGTCCGCCGCATGGGCCTGCCCTCCACGAACGTCGTGGCCTGCACGCTGCCCTGCTTCGGCACCTCCAGCCGCACCAAGTCCAACGCCATCGTCGTGGCCGAGCAGTGGGGCTGCGAGGTGCGCGTCATCGACATCGGCAAGAGCGTCTATCAGCACTTCGACGACATCGGCCACGCCCACGACGACTACTCCATCGCCTTTGAGAACGCCCAGGCGCGCGAGCGCACCCAGGTGCTCATGGATATCGCCAACAAGGTCAACGGCCTCGACGTCGGAACGGAGGACCTGAGCGAGTTCATCGACGGCTGGTGCACCTTCAACGGCGACCACACCAGCATGTACGACGTGAACCTCGGCCTGACGAAGACCCAGGTGCGCGCCGCCGTCAGCCACATCGCCGCGACGACGGCCGACCGCGTGCTCAAGGCCGCGCTCTACGACGTGCTCGACTGCCCGGTGACCCCGGAGCTGCTGCCGATCAAGGACGACATGATCGAGCAGAAGAGCGAGGACGCGGTCGGCTCCTACGCCCTGCAGGACTTCTTCACGCACAACATCCTGATCGAGGGCTTCAGCCCCGCCAAGACCTTCCGGCTGGCCAAGGCCGCCTACGGGGACGAGTTCACCGACGAGGAGCTGATCCGCTGGCTCAGGAGCTGGTGCCGCCGTCTGTTCAGCCAGCAGTTCAAGCGCAGCTGCCTCATGGACGGCCCGGCCGTGGAGGCCTTCACCGTCTCCCCGCGTACCGGCTTCCTCATGCCCTCCGACGGCGAGGCCGCGCTCTTCCTGCGCGAGCTCGACGAGCTGGAAAACAAATTAGGAATTCGGAATTAGGAATTCGGAATTTAACAGAAACAGCGCCCGGTCGCAAGACCGGGCGCTGTTTTGAATTTGAGGCGGAGGCCCGGACAGGGCCTTCGCCTGACCTTATGGCAGCATTCTGACGAAGGGCCATGTCGGGAGCCACTTGAGCAGGCCCGTGGCGAGCGTGTTGTCCACGAGCGCGCCGGAGACGGCCGGATAGAACAGCGCGAAGACTGCCGCGCTCAGCGCGCAGAGCCCCACCGCGCGCGCCCGCCAGCCGGGGACCCCGGCCTCGCGCATCAGGCTGAACACATAGCCCAGTGCGAGCACCAGGAACAGCGAGCAGGCGAAATAGTGGTATGCAAAGGTGATGCGCGTGATGAAGAGCCAGGGCGAGAGCTGCGCAAAGTAGCCCAGCAGCAGGAAGGCCGCCTTCCGGTCGCGCCGGAAGACCGCCGTATAGCCAAGCACGAAGAGCGCCAGCAGCCCCGACCAGCAGAGGATGGGGTTGAGCCAGGCCCCGAAGCTCGAACGGACGTTGTCCGGGTAGTATTTCAGATAATAGAGGATCGGTCGGATGTCCAGCATCCACTGGTACCAGCGCGAGGAGTAGGGGTGCGTCGCGTCCACGCCGGCGTGGTAGCGGAACATGTAGACCTGGTTGTCCCAGACCATGCGGAAATACGCGCCGCTGAAGGGCCGCACGCCGCGCGGCGCGGCGTAGGGCAGGTAGCTCAGGCAGTAGATCAGCGCCGGGATCAGGACGAAGAAAACGAGACAAAACGCCACATTTTTGAAGAATTCGGAGAGCAGGGCTTCCCCTTGAGGGGAAGCTGTCGCCGCAGGCGACTGATGAGGCGTTCCTTTCTTTTTCGGCGCCTTGTTCGCCCCCTTGGGCTTTGATCCCGAATTGACAAAGGCTCCGATCCAGCGGCACAGCCAGGCGAAGCCGAGGCCGAGGCTCGCGTAGAGGCAGATCCACTTCGTCGCCGCCCCGAGGCCGAAGCACAGGCCCGAGAGCGCGAGCGCCGGAAGGCTGCCCTCCGAGAGCCACAGCCAGAAGAAGGCGTACATCAGCAGGATGAAGAAGACCGCGTAGCTGTCGATCGTGGCGATGCGCGTCTGCGTGAAGTGCATGAAGTCCGCCGCGAGCAGCGCGGCGCAGCAGCCCGGCACGAGGCCGCCGCCGAAGAGCCTGCGGGCGAAGAGCCACAGGGCCGGCAGCATCAGCACGCCGAAGAGCGTGCCCATAAAGCGCCAGCCGAAGGGCGTCTGCCCGAAGAGGCGGATGCCGAGGCCGATCAGGAGCTTGCCGAGCGGCGGGTGGCTGATCTCGTAGGGGCGCATGCCGCGCAGATGCTCCACGGCCGTGCGCGCGTGGTAGATCTCGTCGAAGTAGCAGGAGTTGAGATAGTCCGGCTCCGGCGGGACGAGGGCCTGCTCGTCCGTCAGCTCCGAGGCCGTGAGCCAGGGCAGCGCCTCGCCGGAGGGGCCGAGCAGCGCGAGCTCGCCGAGCTCCGCGCCGTCATAGCCCGTGACGCGCAGATAGCGCACCGGCAGCTCCGGCGCGGTCAGCGCGGGAGTCTGCCACTTGAGCAGGTCGGCGTAGCCCTGCGAGTATTCGCCCGCGGGAAGCCAGACCTCGCCGTCGGGCGAGAGCTCGAAGATATAGCTGCCCGGGACGACGCCGGTGTAGAGCGTGAGACCGCCGACCGGGGCGGGCTCGGCCAGCTCCAGGGTGAGGCTGTCGCCCTCGAAGGCGCGGAAGCTCTGCGGGGCCTGTGCGTCGCCGAGGCGGAAGAAGGCCAGGGCCGCGTAGGCGAGCGTGAGCAGCGCGAGGAAGGCGCCCTCGCGCGGCCCGCCGCGGCGCCCGCGCTCCGCCGGCGGGAGCGCGCAGGTCTTCAGCTCCGGCAGACCGAGGTAGAAGAGCACGATCAGCAGCGCCGCGAGGATGGGGAAGAGATAGGATGATTTCATAACGATACCAATTCGAAGTTCGAAGTTCGGAATTAAGAAAGCGAACAGCAATTCCTAATTCCGCATTCCGCATTATCTCAGCGCGTCGTGCAGCTCTTTCACGCTCGGCAGCGTGTAGTCCGGCTGGCGCTCGGCCGCGGCCGCCATCTCCGGCGTCGTCTCGCCCGAGAGCACCAGCACCGACACCGCGCCCGCGTTCTGCGCCACGGCGATGTCCGTGTACAGCCGGTCGCCCACCGCGCAGATGCGCTCGTTCGGGATGCCCGTCATGGTCGAGATCACGTCGATCATGTTGCGGTTCGGCTTGCCGATGAAGGTCGGCTTCACGCCGCTCGAGGCCGTCAAAAGCGCGCAGATGCTCCCGCAGTCCGGCAGCACCTCGCCCGCCGGCATCGGGCAGACCCAGTCGGGGTTGGCCGCGATGAAGACCGAGCCGCGGCGCAGATAGTGCACCGCCCGGTCCAGCTTCTCGTACACCAGCTCCGTGTCGAAGCCCTGCACCACCACGTCCACGTCGAAGGCCTCGGTGTGCCCCGCGTCGTCGTTGACGAGGTCGACGCCGTAGCTGACGAGCTCGCGGTAGAAGGCGCGCGTGCCCGCGAGATAGACCTTCGCGCCGGGGTGGTGCTGGTTGAGATACAGGCCCGTCGCCATGCCGGAGGTGAAGACGTTCTCCGCCTCGCAGGGGAAGCCCAGACGGCGCAGGCGCGTGATGTAGTCCGTGCCCGCGCGGGAGGAGTTGTTCGTCAGGTAGATGTACTTCTTGCCGAGGCGGGGGAGGTCCTCCATCAGCGCCACCGCGCCGTCGTAGACCTCGTCGCCCAAATACAGAGTGCCGTCCATGTCGAAGAGGAAGAGCTCGCAGTTTCTGAGTTTGTCGAAATTCATAGCGCTTGGTCCTTTCTGTAAGTGATGAATTCAAATTTGAGTTTGGCGGGGAGATAGCCCCCCTTGCCTAAAGGGGGGTGGCCGAGCGAAGCGAGGTCGGGGGGATATAAAAACGCCCCG
>JAFRLZ010000081.1 GCA_017430985.1 Oscillospiraceae bacterium | reverse complement strand
GGGACGCTCAGCGCGCTCGACCCCCGCGCGCTCGACCGCGCGGAGCGCGCGGCCCTGCGGCAGCGCGTCTACAACGCCGCCGCGAGAGGGGAAAAGATCTATCCGTAACCGGGGATTTATCGCTTCGCTCTTCAACGCAGACCCGCTGCGCTGGGCTCTGCGTTGAGAAGGAATTGCACCCTGCCGCGCGCACTCGCTGCGCTCGCACACTTGCGGGGTGAGAAGAGTTTTTCGCGAGGTACACGCCCCCGCGAAAAACGATCGGATTGCTTTCGCCGCTGCGGCGGCGAAAGAGTTCGTCTGTCATTGCGAGGAGGGCAAAGCCCGACGCGGCAATCCGTTCTCCCCTGCAACCTCAAATTCGCCATGATATTGAAAAGGAGATTTTTATGATCGATCTGCAGATCTTTGCCGACGCCGGAACGCTCGTCAACGGCAGCGAGAGCTACGTCAACGCCCACACCGGCGACACCACCGCCTTCGACGGCGGCCACACCCTGAGCCCCGAGCTCAAGGCCTTCTACGACACCGAGCTGCTCGAGAACGCCCGCACCGAGATGTTCTACGCGCAGTTCGCCAAGCGCCAGCCCCTGCCCGCCAACCACAAGGGCCAGGTCGAGTGGCGCAAGTGGAACACCTTCGAGCGCGCCGGAAAGCTCAGCGAGGGCGTCATCCCCACCGGCCAGAAGTTCGGCGTGACCACCGTCACCGGCGCCGTCGACCAGTACGGCACCTACACCGCCATCACCGACAAGCTGGAGCTGCGCGCCTACGACGACGTGATCCTCGGCGCGACCGAGGAGATGGGCGCCTCCGCCGCCGAGACCCAGGAGAAGCTGATCCGCGACGCGCTGCTGACCGGCACGAACGTGCTCTACTGCGATAATATCAACCCCGCCACCGGCGCCGCGGCCAGCGGCAGCGGCGTGGTCGTCACCCCGACGAGCTGCGCCCAGATGGAGGCGAGCGCCTCGGCGCTGAGCATGCTGACCCCGGCCATGATCAACAAGGCCGTCACCATCCTCAAGAAGAACCGCGTCCCGCGCATCAACGGCCGCTACTACGCCGTCATCCACCCCTCCGTGGCCCACGACCTGCGCCAGAACGACGCCTGGATCGAGGCCCACAAGTACGGCTCGCCCGACGAGCTCTACAACGGCGAGATCGGCGAGCTGCACGGCGTGCGCTTCATCGAGAACAGCTTCGCGCCCGTGCTCTCCGTCGTCGGCAGCGGCGAGAGCGCCGTCAGCTACAAGAACAAGGCCGAGGGCGTGACCTACGCCACCTACTTCTTCGGCAAGGACGCCTTCGGCATCATCGACCCCGAGGGCGGCGCGCTGGAGATGATCGTCCACGACAAGGGCGAGATCGGCGGCCCGCTGAACCAGTTCTCCACCATCGGCTACAAGTTCGAGACCAACGGCGCGACGATCCTCTACCCGGAGCGCCTGCTGCGCGTGATGAGCTGCTCGAGCTTCTCGGCGACCGACACGGCGAACTGAGTCAACGCTGACCCGCTGTCATTGCGGTGACGGCTGCAGCCCGACGCGGCAATCCGTCTCCTTTCGTGATGGGGTACGGATTGCCGCGGCTCCCGCGGAGCCTCGCAATGACAGGCAAAAAGATTTCCGAAAGGAGAGCAATTTATGGCAACGAAACAGACGAACGACGAGCGCGTGGAGATCGCGCTCCCGCGCGGCGGCGACCGGGAGGACCCCAACCTCTTCGTCGGCGTCAACGGCGTGGGCTATCTGCTGCCGCGCGGCAAGAAGAGCCGCGTGCCCGCCTGCGTGGCCGAGGAGATCGCCCGCAGCGAACGCGCCCGCGACGCCATGGATCAGGCGCGCTCGGCGCTTGCTCAGGCATGACGGCCGGCGAGCTGATCGCGCTGGCCGACGCGCTGCGCCCCAACCAGTACGCCTCGGCGGACAAGCTGCGCTGGCTGCGGCAGCTCGACGAGCAGATCCGGATCGAGCTGCTGGACACGCATGAAGCCCCCGGTCATTGCGAGGAGGGCGGCAGCCCGACGCGGCAATCCGTTTCCCCGGAGGAAGGAGGACGGATCGCCGCGGCTCCTGCGGAGCCTCGCGATGACAACGGAGAGGGGGATGCGCAGGAGGGGACCGCCTACACGGCGGAGACGGAGCTGCTCGTGCCCTCGCCCTGGGACGAGGGGCTGTACGCGAGCGCCCTCTTCTGCCGCATCGACCTTTTGAACGCCGAGATCGAGAAGTACAACCAGTCTGCGGCGCTCTTCGCGGCCGCCTGGCGGCAGTACGCGGACTTCCTCAACCGCAGCCGCGCGCCGCGCGGGGAGAGGCGGTGGAAATTGTGACCGCCGCTGCCGGTGGCAGAAGCAGGCGGGCACAATTTACCGCAGCGGTCGAAAAACCGGAGGGAGAGCACAAGCCCGAACGGTTTTTCGGGCACCGCAAGGCGGGAATTGTGACCGCCGCTGCCGGTGGCAGAAACAGGCGGTCACAATTTACCGCAGCGGTCGAAAAACCGGAGGGAGAGCGCAAGCCCGAACGGTTTTTCGGGAACCGCAAGGCGGAAGCTGTCATGGTTTCCGCCAAAACACAAAACATCCCACGCAGCCTTCCCCATGAAAGGGGAAGGCTGCAAGGAAAGGATGATCAGAAATGAAATTTCCCTATCTCCGGCCCCTGCCGCAGACGCATGTGACCACCGCCGTCTTCCCGGGCTACGACCACCGCCGGCAGATCCCCGACGGGGCGATGTACGAGACGAAAAACCTCACGACCGAGCGCTTCCCGGCGCTCGCCAGCCGCGCGCCGCGCGGGCTCGTGCGCACGCTGACGACGCCGGAGGGCCTCGCGGCCAAGGACGCGCTGCTCTGGATCGACGGCGGGACGCTGTGGATCAACGGGCAGGAGACGCCGCTGACGGGCCTTGCGAGCGGCGAAAAGCAGCTCGTGAGCATGGGCGCGTATCTCTGCGTCTTCCCGGACAAGGTCTACTTCAACACCGAGGACTGGAGCGACCGCGGCAGCATGGAGGCCGCCTACGAGAGCAGCGGCAGCGTGAGCTTCGCCCCCTGCCGCGCCGACGGCTCGGACTACGAGAGCCTCAGCGTCGGCGACACGGAGCCGGAGGACACGGACGTCGAGCTCTGGATCTGCACGGCGGGCGGGACGCGCACGGCCATGAGCTACAGCGCCGCCGCCGGCGGCTGGGTCGAGGCCGGCGCGGTCTTCACCCGGCTGAGCTTCACGAGCCAGGGGCAGATCCCCGCGCTCTTTTCCGAGGGCGACGGCGTGACGATCGCGGGCGCGGCCTTCGCGGAGGCAAACGGCGAGAAGATCCTGTACGCCGTGGGCGGCTGCGGCGAGACCGGCCGTGAGCAGGCCGACTTCGCCGTGGTCGTCGGATTGCTGGACGAGGCGCTCGTGCAGACCGAGGGCAAGGTCACGATCGAGCGGCGCGTGCCGGACCTGGACTACGTCTGCGAGGCGGGCAACCGCCTCTGGGGCTGCTTCTACGGCGAGAGCGGCGGGACGGTGCTCAACGAGATCTGCTGCTGCGCGCTCGGCGACTTCAAAAACTGGCGGCAGTACCGCGGGCTCTCCACGGACAGCTGGGCAGCCTCGGTCGGCTCCGACGGCCGCTGGACCGGGGCGGTCAACTACCTCGGCAGCCCCTGCTTCTTCAAGGAGAACCGCATCCACGAGGTGCTCGTCTCCGCGACCGGCGCGCACCGGCTGCAGGAGACGGTCTGCCGCGGGGTGCAGCAAGGCTGCGCCAAGAGCCTCGTCGTGGTCAACGAGACGCTGTTCTACAAGGCGCGCGGCGAGGTCTGCGCCTGGCAGGGCGGCTTCCCGCAGGGCGTGGGCGCGGCTCTGGGCGAGGCGCGCTACGACAGCGCCGCGGGCGGCGCCTGCTCCGGCCGCTACGTCCTCTCCATGCGCGGGGAGAACGGGGCCTGGAACCTCTTCGTCTACGACATCGACAGGGGGCTGTGGTGCCGCGAGGACGCGCTGCACGTCCTGCAGTTTGCCGAGAGCGGGGGCGAGCTCTACGCCCTCGACGCGGACACGGGCGCGCTCCTCGCCCTGCACGGGCGCGCGGGCACGCCCGAGCAGAGCGTCGCCTGGGAGGCCGTCGGCGGCGAGCAGAGCTACGTCGACCCCGAACGCAAGACGCTCAGCCGCTACAATATCCGCGCGCGCCTCGCCCCCGGCGCGCAGGCGACCGTGTATCTCGAATACGACGGCAGCGGCGTGTGGGTCGAGAGCGGGACGCTCTCCCGCGGCGGCCTCGGCACGACGCTGCTGCCGGTGCGCCCGCGCCGCTGCGACCACCTGCGCATGAAGCTCGCGGGCACGGGCCCGGCGGAGATCCTCTCCGTCACGCGCGTGCTCGAGACGGGAAGTGACGTGCCGTGAACAGCATCCATGAGCTGCCGCCGGTCCTGCGCGGCAGCGCGGAGGAGCAGCTTAAGCAGCTGCGGGACTATCTGGCGCGGCTGGCGCGCCGGCAGGGAGAGGAAGAGGACGCGCCGCCCCAAAGCCGCGGCGGCGTGCGGCCGCAGGCGGCGCAGAGCGCCGAGGAGGCGCGGCGGCAGTCCGACGCGCTGCGCTCGCTGATCGTCAAAACCGCCGGGCGGCTCGAAGCCATCGGCGAGGGGGCGCTGCGCCTGGAGATCGGCGCGGAAGACGGCGCGGCGACGGCCCACGTCTACCGCAGCGAGCGGGAGCTGAACGCCGCGGAGGTCGCGGCGCTCGGCAGCGTGGTGTGGCTCGCGGAGGACGGCACGGCGGAGGGCACGGGGCTCAGCCCCGGCCTGAGCGCCGACCGGCCGCGCCGCGCGCAGCTCGAAGCGCCCGGCGAGACGCTGACGGGCGAGCTCCTCAGCTTCACGGAGGAGCGCGGCCGCCCGGTGCGCAGCCTGCGCGTCGCCTTCTCGCCGCAGCAGGACCTGCACGGATACAGCGCGCCGTGGGCTCCGGGAGGCGGGAAAAACAAATGGGACGATGCGGCGCGGGTCGCGAGGCAAACGACAGCGAACGGCGTTGCAACGACCGGGTATGCGCTCAGCGGTCACGATGTTTCCATCACAAAGAATATCGCAAACAATGGACGCGTAATGTTTGGCGCGCAATATCTCGACGCCGGTACATACACGGTAAGTTTTAACGCGGCTCTGTACAATGTGACGGACGAGACTCGCAGAAACATCGGATATTCCGTCCGAAACATGGACACGCTGACAGACGTCAAAGCGATCACGTATATTTTCGGCATCACAAACGGAAACAGATACAAATTCACATTCACCCTGTCTGAGGGTGGGAATATCGCAATTTCCCTGCAGCCGCAAAGAGGTACGTCCGGAACGGCTGTCCTCGGCTGCATCCAGCTTGAAGCCGGGTCGACCGCCACGGCCTGGGAGCCCTGCGCGAACGTCTGCCCGATCGCGGGGCGGACGGGGGCGGCGGCGGTCCTCTCGCCCACGCAGGACGCGCAAGACGGCAGGACCTTCGCGGCCGACTGGTCGGACTCGCCCGGTACGCTCTGCGGCGGCAGCATCGACCTCGTGCGCGGCGTGCTGACGCAGACCCACGGCGTGATCGCAAGCTATAACGGCGAGACGCTCAGCGAGCCGTGGCTGTCGAGCCTGGACGCCTACGCGCCCGGCGCGACGCCGACGACCGGCGCGCAGGTGGTCTATCCGCTCAGCGAGCCGCTCGTGTATTCCCTCGCGCGGCAGAGCCTCGACACGCTCGAAGGGGAGAACAACCTCTGGAGCAGCGCGGGAGAGCTGACGCTCGGCACGGCGCAGGTACTCGCGCGCGGCAGCTACAGCCCGGCGCAGCGCCTGCACATCCGCTACAGCGACGACGGCGAGAGCTTCACGGCCAACGGCGGCCAGGTCGTCGGCGCGTGGATCGGCACGCTGACGGACTATAAGGAGGAGGCCAGCGCGGTCTTCTCGGACTATACCTGGCGGCGCTTCGCCGACGACCGGGAGCTGAGCGGGCGGCTGGACACGGTCGAAAGCAGCGTGGGCGCGCTCGACTACTCGATGCGCACGGACTACCTCGCGCGCTCGGACTTCGGGACCTACGCGCAGCAGGTGACCGCCGACATCGAGGCCAACGCCCGCGCCATCACCGAGAACTACCGCTACGCGGAGCTCGTCTCGGCGGCGGCCGCGGCGGGCGTGCGCGGCGAGCTGACGCAGTACATGACGCTGATCGACGGGCAGATCCGGCGCGGCTACCTCACCGACCCCGACACGAACGAGACGGTGATCGGCATCGCCGTCAGCCAGAAGCTGCAGTTCACCGGGAACAGGCAGACCGTGGACGGCGAGGTGTGCTGGGAGCTCGACGGCGCGCAGACCTTCGGCCTCTACACCGCGACGGGCTGGCAGTTCTGGGTCGGCGGGCGGAAGATCGGCTGGTTCGACAGCACGGACGGCATGCTGCACGTGCGCCGGATGGTCGCCGAGGCGGAGCTGAAGCTCGGCGCGGACTGGCTCGTGACGGGCGAGGGCGGCTTCGGCGTCCGGTACATCGGAGGATAAAACATGAGCACGCTTTCGTATTCCTTCACAAAATGGGGCTGGTGGACGGCGAACGTCAGCCTCGTCTATACGATCAGCTACGACGCGGCGACGAACCGCAGCACCGTGAGCTTCGACAGATGCCTGCACAACTACACCGGGCGCAAGGGCTACAGCTCGAGCGCGGTGACGACGATCCTCGTCAGCGCGGGGGACAATCCCTCCAGCGCTGCGAGCGCGAGCTTCAGCACGAGCGGAAACACCTACCCGTCCGGCTACAACTATCTGGCCGTGCCGAGCCCGGCGGCCATCGTCGTGCAGCACAGCCCGGGGCCGGGCGCGAAGACCGTGACGATCGCCGGGTCGACGGAGATCAGCGCCTACCCGAACGAGAACTACGGCGTCTCCCAGACCAACGGCGGGGCGGGCAGCCGGACCGAGACGAGCCACACGATCCCCTACGCCTCGACCATCGCGGGCTGCACCGCCGGAGCGCAGACGCTCGGTGCGATCCAGCTGACGATGAACCGTTACGACGCGAGCTATCAGCACGTTGCGACCTTCTCCTGCGGCGGGACGACGCTGGCGGTCTCGGAGCGCTTCGACACCGGCTTGAGCCAGAGCGTGCCGCGCGCCTGGTTCGACGGCTTCCCGAACGCGGCGAGCCTGACGGTGACGGTCTCGGTGCAGACCTACAGCGGCAGCACGGCGCTCGGCAGCCCGGCGACGGCGACGGTCGCGGTCACGGCGGACGCGGGCATGGCCCCGACGCTCGAAAGCGGCTTTGCCGCCGCAGCGCCCGAAAACAGCGGCACGGCGGCCGCGGCGATCTCCGGTTATGTGCAGGGTCTCAGCCGGGCCCGGCTGACGCTGGACAGGAGCAAGGTGACGACGGCGAACAACGCGGCGGTCGCCTCCTACACGGTGAGCTGCCAGGGCGCGGACACGACGCTGTCCTCGCCCGGCGCGTCGGAGACGGTCGACACGGCCGTGCTCTCCGGCTCCGGGGATGTGACGATCACCGTCACGGCGACGGACAGCCGCGGGCTCTCGGCGAGCGTGAGCGTGCCGATCTCGATCATGGCCTACGCGCCGCCGACGATCAGCGGCGCGGCGGTGTTCCGCTGCACGGCCGACGGGACGGCGAGCGCGGACGGGACCTGCTACTCGGCGAAGGCGACGGCCGGCTGCTCGGGCCTCAACGGACAGAACAGCGCGAGCCTCAGCGTCCGCGCGGCGCAGGGGAGCGGGAGCTACGGCAGCCCGACGGCGCTGACGAGCGGGACGGCGCAGGTCGTCTCCGCGGGGCTGGACCCGGATCAGCGCGCCGCGGTGAAGCTCACGGTCACGGACGCGCTCGGCGGCAGCAGCGAGACGGTGGTCACGCTGCCGGGGCGGAAATGGGCGATGAAGTTCCGCGCCGACGGGCAGGGCGTGGCCTTCGGCAAGGTGCCGGAGCACGGACAGAAGAAGCTGGAGCTGCCCGCGGACTGGGAGATCCTCTTCGGCGCGACCACGCTCGCGGCGCGCATCGGCGCGGCCAGGCCGACGCTGTACCGCCGGACGTTCGCCGCGACGACGGACGGCACGGGGAACGTCGTGCTCGGCGCGGCCTTCGACGACCGGCTGATCGTCAACCTCAGGACGGGCACGCCGCTGATCGCCTGGACGCTCGGCAGCGCGACCGGCGACGGGTCGAACAAAATGCTGCACTTCACGGACTATACCGGGGCGGCGAAGGCAAACGCGAGCGTCACGTTCACCCTGTTCTGGTTTGAAGAAAGCGATTTCACGACGCAGCAAGTCACATAAGGAGAATAGCAATATGAACGTCATCAACGAAGGGCAGACCGCGGCGCTCGCCGGCGGCGCGGACAGACTCGCCGCCTGGGACGACGAGCTCGAGGAGCTCTACGCCCGCCTCTCCGGGCGGGGGAGCTTCCGCTGGGATGCCGACAGCGACGGGCTGTACCGGGCCGCGCGTGACCGCGCGGCCATCGGCGGCCGCCTCGCCATGCGCGACACGATGGGCCGGGCCGCGGCGCTGACCGGCGGCTACGGCTCGAGCTACGCGCTCGCCGCGGGGCAGCGGGAGTACGACGACTATCTGCGCTCGCTCGGCGAGGCGATGCCGCAGTACTACGCGATGGCGCGGCAGCGCTGGCAGGACGAGGGCGAGGCCCTCAAGGACCGCTACGAGCTGCTCTACCGGAGCGCCTCGGACGAGCGCGAGCGCCGGGACGCGCAGGCGCAGGCCGAGGCCGCGCGGCAGGCGGCCGCCGACAAGGCCGCCGC
>JAFRLZ010000080.1 GCA_017430985.1 Oscillospiraceae bacterium | reverse complement strand
CGCTGTCCACCGTAGCGTCGCTCGTGTTGAAGGTCTTGTCGATCCCGTTGCCGCTGAAGCTCATATAGCTCCCCGGATAGTTCGCCGCGCCGCCCGGCAGATTCATGAAGAACTGTACGCCGATCTGCCCGCTCAGCACCATACCGTGGTATGTAAAGCTGGGCGCGGACGCGGGATCGGGAATCGTCAGCGTGATGGGGATCACGCCGTCCTCAGAGATCTGATTGCCAAAGTCCAGTCTCCAGTGGATATTGCCCGTATAAACGCCCGGCGTGGCCGCGGCCATGTCCGCCGGATCGATATACACGCCGAGGTACCGGATGTCGTCAGAGCTGTAGAAGTAGGTCGTCTGCGGCTGCCAACTGATTGCATAGCACTCGTCGTCATCGACGTGCGGCAAATCTTTCATCCCCAGCTTGAAGGTCAGAGTCTCGGTGGAGCCCGTCTTCGTCAGCGTCCCGATGCTGGAGTTGGTAAGCGTGGCGCCCGTTTCGCAGTTGACAGACATGTAGTCCGCCTGACCGGCGAAGGTGAGCTCGGAGAAGTTCAGCGGACAGTCCGTCCAGACTGCGTCGGGATCAAGGGCAACGCTGCTCGGGAAATTCTTCGTGTACGCAGCCACTTCGTAGATCGCCGTGACGGTCATGGTATGCTCCGTCATGGTGATCTCACCCGTCGAGCCGACGGGATTGCTGAAATACATGCAGGTATCGCCGTTCTGATCCACCCAGCGGCTGAACGCGGCGCCCGCGGGCGCGTTGGCGTCAAAGGGGTTCGGATACGGCAGTTCGAACATGACGAGGCCGTCGTTTCTTCCGTAGAAGGTCTCCCGCGCGCCGCTGCCGTTGATGGGCGTCGTGGGCGTCGCGTAGGTACACTCGGTATTGTCATAGTTGTTCTTGAGCGTGATCGAATAGGATTGGCCGCTGAAATCCCGCTCAAAGGTCGCCCAGAACTGGATATAGGTCGGCTCGCCTGTGGGCTGCGGGATGACAAAGCTGACGCTGTTGCCGCTGAACGGGATAGCCGTCAGCCCCGAGTTCGACCAGCTATACTTGAGCTCGCTGAGGATGTAACCCTCGTCCGGCGTGGCTGTCAGGACAACGGTGGCGCCGGGAGAGGCGGTCGTCAGATCCGCCGTCAGAGTCCCGTGTTCAATATAACCATAAATCCTTACCTCAACGCTGATGGGGCTTGCCGCAGCCGTGACGCTGACCGTATTCGTGTTCGTATCAAAGCTGATCGTCTGCTCGCCGGAATAGCCCGTCAGATTGTCCCCGCCCGGGTAATAGGTATTGACGCCGTAATCGCACTTGATCACCTTGAACTCATCGGAAGCCGACAGAGTCCTGGTGATCGAATACTGATTGGCGGCGTTCAGTTCATAGTCGGAGCTGGGCGTCCAGCTGTTGAACGAGCCGACAAGGAAGTAGCCGTTCAAGAACGGACTGGAGACGGCATGATAATAGCCTGCGTGCCAGCCGCTGTGATTACCGTTGATATCCAGGTAGATATGGTGCATGCCGGAGAAATAGCAGCCGTAATTGTCTCCGGGATCGGGGATCCATTGCTGGGTCCCATCGGCCAAAACATGAACGACTTTGAAAGAGTCGCTGTCGTTCATAGTCGTCGCCAAATAATAGATGCTGCCGTCATACGGAGCGAATTTCAGGCTCTGATCGATCTGCCAGCTCGTCTTCGTTCCGACAAGGTAATAGCCTTCCGGGATCTCCCCGTCCGCGAGGGCGGCGGCCGGGAGCAGGCTCAGCATCATCACCAGACACAGCAGCACCGCCAGAAGCTTTTTCATGGTTCTTCCTCCTCCGTTTTCTCGTTTGCCTTCTGTCGTTTCCTATAGAAAGACTGTTTCCGCACAAGAGGCAGAAGTCAAAACTTTTCCAAATTCCAGTTTAGCACAAGGTTTCAAGAAGTACAACGGATTTTTTAACGTTTTTTTGAAGAAAAGTGCGCCGCGCCAACGCTGCGGCGCAGGCTCGCAATGACAGGATCGTAGGAGTTCCGCGGCCCTTGTGCTCGTCCGCGCGAAAAAAGCAGCATCCTCGCGGATGCTGCTTTTTCAGCCTTAATAGTAACGCTTGTTCTTGTTCTTGCGGGCGGCCTCGGATTTCTTGCGGCGCTTGACGCTGGGGCTCTGGTAGTACTCCTTCTTGCGGAGATCGGCCAGAACGCCGGACTTCGCGCAGCTGCGCTTGAATCTCTTCAGAGCATTGTCCAGAGACTCGTTCTCCTTGACGTAGATTTCAGACATGTATTTCCCTCCCTCCAAATACGCCTATGGCGCTGTAAGGGCCACAAACTGGCTTTTAACAGAGATATTATACTGGCAAAACCTTCAAATGTCAACTATTACTTTGCCGGTTTGAGGATGAGGTTGACCAGCTTGTTCTTGACCACGATGGTCTTGACGAGCTGCATGCCCTCCATCTGGCGCTTGATTTTCTCGTCGGCGCAGGCGGCGGCGATGACCGTCTCGTCGTCGGCCCCGGTGGCGACCTGGATGGTGGAGCGGAGCTTGCCGTTGACCTGCACGGCCATCTCGCGCACGGCGTCGACGGTCTTGGCCTCGTCGTACTTCGGCCAGTCCATCTGCATGGCCATCCTGCCGGTCTTCGCGGCGAAGCCGGTCAGCTCCCACATCTCCTCCGCGATGTGCGGGGCGAAGGGGCTGAGCAGCAGGATGAGGTACTGCAGATCGCCGCGGCTGAGGCCCTTGGCGTAGAACTCGTTGACCATAGTCATGAGCGCCGCGATGGCGGTGTTCATCTTGAGCTGGTCGATGTCCTCGGTGACCTTCTTGATGGTCTTGTGGATGATGGCCTCGTTGGCAGGCGTGGCTTCCATACTCTCGCTGGCGATGTCCATCAGGTTGAAGCAGCGGTCCAGGAAGCGCTTGGAGCCCTTCACAGCCTCGTCCGACCAGGTGGCGGTCTTCTCAAAGTCGCCGATGAACATGATATACACGCGCATCGTGTCCGCGCCGTAGGCCTTGATGACGTCGTCGGGGTTGACGACGTTGCCGAGGGACTTGGACATCTTCACGGCCGGGCGCAGCGCTTGACTGCCGTACTTTTCGATCAGCGCCTGCTTTTCTTCCTCGCTCTCGACGTTGCCGACATAGTGCGGGTTCCTGCCGAGGATCATGCCGTGGCTCGTGCGCTTGGCATAGGGCTCCTTGGTGTGCACCGCGCCGATGTCGTACAGGAACTTGTGCCAGAAGCGGCTGTAGAGCAGGTGGAGCGTGGTGTGCTCCATGCCGCCGTTGTACCAGTCGACGGGGCCCCAGTACTCCTCGGCCTCCTTGGATACGAACTCCTTGTCGTTGTGCGGGTCCATGTAGCGCAGGTAGTACCAGTTGGAACCGGCCCAGTTGGGCATGGTGTCGGTCTCGCGCTTGGCCGGGCCGCCGCAGCAGGGGCAGGTGGTATTGACCCAGTCGGTCATCTTGCTCAGCGGGCTCTCGCCGTCGTCGGTGGGCTCGTAGCTCTCGACGTTCGGCAGTACGAGCGGCAGCTCGCTCTCGGGCAGCGGGACCCAGCCGCACTTTTCGCAGTTGACCAGGGGGATCGGCTCGCCCCAGTAGCGCTGGCGGGTGAAGACCCAGTCGCGCAGCTTGTAGTTGACCTTTTCCCTGCCCCAGCCCTGCTTGACGGCATACTCCTTCATGGCGGGGATGGCCTCCTTGACGGTCATGCCGTTGAGGAAGCCGGAGTTGACCATGATCGCGCTGTCGTCCTTGGCGACGAAAGCCTCCTTCGTGATGTCGCCGCCGGAGACGACCTCGATGATGGGCAGGCCGAACTTCGTGGCGAACTCCCAGTCGCGCTGGTCGTGGCCGGGCACGCCCATGACGATGCCGGTGCCGTAGCCCATGAGGACGTAGTCGGACACGAACATCGGCACGATCTCGCCGTTGGCGGGGTTGATGACCTCGATGCCCTTGAGCTGGACGCCGGTCTTGTCCTTGTTCAGCTCGCCGCGCTCGAAATCAGACTTGCGGGAGGCCGCCTCGCGGTAGGCCTGCACCTCGTCCCGGTTTTCGATCTGCTCCTGCCACTTGTCCAGCAGCGGGTGCTCCGGGGAGATGACGACGTAGCTTACGCCGAAGAGCGTGTCGGCGCGGGTCGTGTAGACGGTGATGTCGTCGGGCGTGTTGGTCTTGAAGCTGACCTCGCAGCCCGTGGAGCGGCCGATCCAGTTCTTCTGCTGCACCTTGACGCGCTCGATGAAATCGAGGTCGTCCAGATCGTCGATCAGGCGGTCGGCATACTTGGTGATGCGCAGCATCCACTGGCTCTTCTCCTTGCGGACAACGTCGCTGCCGCAGCGCTCGCACTTGCCCTCGACCACTTCCTCGTTGGCCAGGCCGATCTTGCAGCTGGGGCACCAGTTGATGGGCATGGTGGTCTTGTAGGCCATGCCGTTTTTGAACAGCTGCAGGAAGATCCACTGCGTCCACTTGTAGTACTTGGGGTCGGTGGTGTCTACGCAGCGGTCCCAGTCGAAGCTGTAGCCGAGCATCTTGAGCTGACGGGTGAAGTTCTCGATGTTCTGCCTGGTGACGATGGCCGGGTGGATATGGTTTTTGATGGCGAAGTTCTCCGTCGGCAGACCGAAGGCGTCAAAGCCGATCGGGAACAGCACGTTGTAACCCTCCATGCGCTTTTTGCGCGCGACGATGTCGATCGCCGTGAAGGGGCGCGGGTGGCCGACGTGCAGACCGGCCGCGCTGGGGTACGGGAACTCGATCAGCCCGTAGAATTTGGGCTTGGCGCTGCCGGTGACGGCGGCGTAGGGCTTGAGCTCTTCCCACTTATCCTGCCATTTCTTTTCAATGGCGGCAAAATCGTATTTCATATGAATGCATCCCTTTCTTGATCGTTTTTCCGAAAGCCCCGGTAGCCCGGGGCATCAAAGGGATGAGAGGGGGATCTCCTCGGAATCGCTCCACAGGCGCTCCAGATTGTAGAATTTGCGCGCCTCGTCGGTGAAGACGTGCACGATCACGCTGCCGAAATCCATCAGCACCCAGATATCCGAGCGCAGTCCTTCGCGGCGGATCGGCGGCTCGCCGGCCTCGGAGAGCTTCTTGTCCACCTCGTCCACGAGGGCCTTGATATGGGTGGAGGACGTGCCGTTGCAGATGACGAAATAATCCGCCAGCACCGTCTGCTCCTCGGTCTTCAGGATCTTGACATCCTTCGCCTTCTTCTCCTCCAGCGCCTTGGCGGCGATGGAAGCGATCTCTTTCGGACTCAACATAGTGGACCCTCCTATTGGTTCTTTCTCTGCGCGTACCAGGCCGCGGCCTCGACCGTATCCGGGCAGGGCTCCCCGCCCAAAGCGCGGATCCGCTCCAGCGTGCGCTCCATCGTTTCGAGCAGCGCCGCGTCCAGATCCTCCTCCGCCAGACTGCGGAGCCTCTCCACCGACGGGTAGCTCCGTGTCGGCTCGACGGCGTCGGCCAGGTACACGATCTTTTCCAGGTTCGTCATATCGGGCCGGCCCGTGGTATGCCAGCGGATCGCCCCGTACACCTCGTCGTTCACGCCGAAGAGCTCCCGCGCCATCGCGGCGCCGGTCACGGCGTGGATCACCTCAGGCGCGTTCAGCATCGCATGATTGATGATGATAGCATATTTTTCGCACAAGTTCAACTGTTCCTGCGGCTTTAATTTTTTGGTGATGTCGTGAAGGATGGCCGCCTCCGCCGCGAGCTCGGCGTCCTCGCCCCAACGCAGGGCGAGCTTCACGGCCTCGGCCTCGCAGCCGGCCACATGGGCGATGCGGCTTTCCTTCAGATAGCCCTCGTAGACCTTCTCCCGCAGCCAGCTCAGCTCGGGCTGCGCGCCGTACCAGCGGCGGCGGATGATCTCCGCGTACACCGCCTCCGGCAGCTCGTCCGCCCCCAGTCTGCGCGGCAGGCGGCCGCGGATCTCGCGGGAGCTGGCCTCAATGGGCTCGAAGGCCAGGATGCGGATGCGCGCCCCGTATTGGCGCTCGAAGCGCCCGCACAGCGCCCGCAGCTCGTCTCCGTCCTCCTCCGGGCGCGGCAGCACGGCCAGCTCGCAGTTTGAAAGCAGGAAGCGGTAGCGGTACCAGTCTTCAAAGCAGCGCAGCATATCCTCGCCCAGCACGAGCGTCAGCTCAGCGCCGGGGTTTTCCGCGAGCAGCTGCTCCGCCGTGTCGGCGGTGTAGCTCTTTCCCTCGCGCCGCAGCTCCACATCCGAGATCTCGGCGCCGGGGATGCCCGCGAAAGCCAGGCGGCAGAGAGCCAGGCGCTCCTCCGGAGAGGGGCCGTCTCCGCTCAGTTCCTTGTGCGGCGCTTCGCGGTCCGGGACGATCAGGAAGCGGTCGGCCCCGAGCGTCTCCGCGGCGACGCGGGCCGCCTCGACGTGCCCCCGGTGGGGCGGGTCGAAGCTGCCGCCGTAGACTGCGATCCTCATGCGCGCTTTCTGTCCTTGACGAGCTCTATTTTCGGCTCCTTGGGGTTCCTTTTATACAGCACGAACTTCGTGCCGATCACCTGCACCTGCTCGGCGCCGCAGGCCTTGGCCAGAGCGTCGCAGGCCTCGCGGGCGGTGAGCATGGAATTTTCCAGCACCTTGCCCTTGACGAGCTCCCGCGCCTTGAGGGCGGCGCTGACGGAGGCGATCACATTCTCGGTGACGCCGCCCTTGCCCACCTGAACGATGGTATCCTCCCCGGCGGCGAGGGCGCGCAGCTGTGCGCGCTGTTTGCTTGTAATGGCCATGATATTTTTCCCCCTACTTGAACAACGCCTTGACATAGTCCTCGGCGACGAAGGGGATCAGGTCGTCCATCCCCTCGCCGACGCCCACATATTTGACCGGCAGCTGCAGCTCGTCGGCGATGGCAAAGACGATGCCGCCCTTGGCCGTGCCGTCGAGCTTGGTGAGGACGATGCCGGTCAGTCCGGCCGTCTCGAGGAACTGCTTGGCCTGCAGCAGGCCGTTCTGCCCTGTGGTCGCGTCGAGCACCATCAGGGTCTCCACATCCGCCTCCGGCAGCTCCCGGTCGATGACGCGGCGGATCTTCGCCAGCTCGTTCATCAGATTCTGCTTGTTGTGGAGGCGGCCGGCCGTGTCGATGATGACGACGTCGCTGCCGCGCGCCTTGGCCGCGCAGATCCCGTCGAACACCACGGCGGCGGGGTCGCTCCCCTCCTCATGCCGGATGAACTCCGCGCCGGCGCGCTCGGCCCAGATGCCGAGCTGCTCGGCCGCCGCGGCGCGGAAGGTGTCGCCCGCGCAGAGCAGGACCTTCTTCCCCTCCTCGTTTTTGAGGCGGGCGGCGAGCTTGCCGATCGTCGTGGTCTTGCCCACGCCGTTGACGCCCACCATCAGGATCACGGAGGGCTTCGTCGTGAGCTTGAGCGCCGTATCGCCCACGCTCAGCTGCCTGCTCAGAAGCTCGATCAATCCGGCGCGCGCCTCGTCGCCGAAGCGGAAGCGGCGCTCCCAGGTCAGCTTGCGCATGCCCTTGATAATCTTTTCCGCGAGCGGCACGCCCACGTCGGAGAGCACCAGCAGCTCCTCCAGCTCGTCGTAAAAGTCCTCGCTGTCCGGGGCGTAGCCCTGAAACAGCTCCTCCAGGTCCTCCAGGTTCCGGCGGGTCTTGGACAGGCCGCCGAACATCTTTTCAAAAAAGCCCATAGACTGTTTTCACTCCTCGATGGTCTTCTGCGCGCTCTCAAGGTCGAGCTCGATCACGCTGCTGACGCCCTTTTCCTGCATCGTCACGCCGTAGAGGAGATCGGCCTCCTCCATGGTGCCGCGGCGGTGCGTGATGATCAGAAACTGCGTTTTCGCCGCCATGCGGCGCAGATAGGCGGCAAAGCGGTTGACGTTCGCCTCGTCCAGCGCGGCTTCGATCTCGTCCATCACGCAGAAGGGCGTCGGGCGCACCTTCAGGATCGCGAAGTACAGAGCGATGGCCACGAAGGCCATCTCGCCGCCCGAGAGCAGGCTGATCGTCGAGAGCGCCTTGCCCGGCGGCTGCACCTTGATCTCGATGCCGCATCCGAGCACATCGTCCTCGTCCTCCAGCTGCAGCGCTGCCTTGCCGCCGCCGAAAAGCTCGAGGAAGGTCTCCCGGAAGCTCTCGTCGATGGCCTTGAACTGCGTGAGGAACACGTCCTTCATCTCGCCGGTGACGTCACGGATGATGCCCTGCAGCTCGTTCTTGGCCTTTGTCACGT
The DNA here is from genome assembly GCA_017430985.1 of Oscillospiraceae bacterium. Classification (GTDB taxonomy): domain Bacteria; phylum Bacillota; class Clostridia; order Oscillospirales; family Oscillospiraceae; genus Limivicinus. Next base: position 10,996 of record JAFRLZ010000080.1, on the reverse strand, counting down.
CGTCGCGCTGGCCGGAAAGGAACTCGTAGCGCGTGCTCACGCGCTCATATTCCTCGATCGCGCCCAGGTTCGGCGTCCCGAGCGCCGCGATGCTGCGGCGAAGCTCGTTCAGCTCCTTGTTCGCGCGGCTCAGGCTCGTGATCGGCTGCCGCAGCGCCCTGGCGGCGCTGTAACCGAGCTCGTAGCCGTCCCAGAGCTTGTCGAGGATCTGCTTCTCCTCCATGTCGGCGGCGAGCTTTTTCTGCTCGATGCGCGCGGCGCTGCGCTCCAGCTCGATGATGCGGGCGTTGCGCTCCTGCGCCTCTTTTTCGGCGCGGGTGCGCTTGCCCTCGAGTTCCAGCTTGTCCTTGCTGATGGCGCCGATCTCCTCGCGCACCGCCCCGGCCTTGCCGCGCAGGGCCTCAAGCTCGCGCTCCTTGTCCGCGATGGCGCTCTTGAGCGAGGCGATCCCCTCCTCAGCCGCCTGCAGGGCGCGTTGACGGGTCTCGCTGTCGCCTGAGAGGCTTTCGAGCAGGGCGCTCAGCTGCGCCGCGCCGTTGGCGACGGCGCGCTTCTCGGCCTCCTGCGATGACTTTTCGCTGAGGATCTCCGTCTGATCCTCCAGCGCCATATCCAACTGATAGCGCAGCCCGGAGACCTGCGTGCGGGCCCGCTCGAGCTCGTCCTTGCAGCTTTCCTCTGCGGCGGCGGTCTTTTCCCGTTGCTTTTTCAGCTTTTCCAGCTCGTTTGCACGCGACAGGATGCCGGTGCCGCGGGCGGCGCTGCCGCCCGTCATGGAGCCGCCGGCGTTGATGAGCTGCCCGTCGAGCGTCACGATGCGCAGGCGGTTGCCCGCGGCGCGGGACATGCGGATCGCGTCGCTCAGCGCTTCCGCGACCACCGTGCGCCCCAGCAGGTTCAGGATGATGTCCCGGTATTTCGGATCGTAGTCCACGAGGTCGGCGGCCACGCCGACAAAGCCCGGATCGTCCGTCGGCGCGTCGTTCATCCTGCCGCCGCGGATCGTGTCCAGCGGCAGGAAGGTCGCGCGTCCGGCGTCCTGGCGCTTCAGCAGCTCGATCGCGCTGCGGCCGTTGTTCTGCGTGTCGACCACGATGTGCTGCCCGGCCGCGCCGAGCGCCGTTTCGACCGCGAGCGCGACCTCGTCGTCTGCCCGCACGAGGTTGGCGACCGGCCCGTGCACGCCGCGGAGCTCGCCCCGCTGGGCCTGCCGCATGACCGTTTTGACCGCTTTGGAATAGCCCTCGTATTCCTTTTCCATCTCGCCGAGCATGTGGATGCGCGCATCCAGACTGCGCGCGTCCACGGCGAGCTTTGTGGCCTTCTCCTCGATCTGCCGCAGCAGCTCCTCGCGGTTTTTCAGCTTCAGGCGGCAGCCCTCGAGCACATTCTCGTTGCTTTTCAGCTTTTCTTCCGTCTCCCGCAGCGCCTTTTCCAGCTCGCCCAGGCGCGCGCGGCTCTCGTCGATCCTGGCGCGCACCTCGGCCGCGCGGCTCTCCCGCTCGGCGGCGTCCTGCCGCATGCGGCGGAGGTTGGCCTCGGAGCTTTCGAGATTGGCGCGCAGCACGGCGGCGGCGGAATCGCAGGCGGCGGCCTCCGCCTCGGCGGCGGAGAGCCGGTCGCGCGCCCGCTCGGTCTCTTCATCTCTGCGGTGCATACGCTCGGTGATGCTCTCCGAGGAGGCGTAGAGGGCCTGCAGCTCGGCCCTGGCCTGTTCGAGCGAGTCGTTGAGCTGCCGCGCCTCGGCGGCGACCGTCTCCGTCTGCGCGTGGAGCTTGTCCAGAGTCTCCATCCAGACGGAGATCTCCCTGACGCGCAGCTCGTCGCGCAGCACCAGATACTTTTTCGCCGTCTCGGCCTGCGTTTTCAGCGGGCCGACCTGCAGCTCCAGCTCCTCGATCTTGTCGTTGATGCGCAGAAGGTTCTCCTCGGTCTTTTCGAGCTTGCGCTCGGCCTCCTCCTTGCGGTAGCGGAAGCGCGAGATGCCCGCCGCCTCCTCGAAGACCTCGCGGCGGTCGGTGCTCTTCGTGGAGATGATCTCCGCGATCCGCCCCTGCCCGATGATGGAGTAGCCGTCGCGCCCGAGGCCGGTGTCCATCAGCAGGCTGTGGATGTCCTTCAGGCGCACCGATTCCCGGTTGATGGAGTATTCGCTCTCGCCGCTGCGGTAATAGCGGCGGGTCAGCATGATCTCGCTGCTGTCCGAGTCAAAGATGCGCGCGGAGTTGTCGATGATGAGCGACACCTGCGCGTAGCCGAGCTTGCCGCGCTTCTCCGTGCCGCCGAAGATCACGTCCTCCATCTTGCTGCCGCGCAGGGCGCGGCTGCGCTGCTCGCCCATGACCCAGAGGATGGCGTCCGCGATGTTGGACTTGCCGGAGCCGTTGGGGCCGACGATCGCCGTGATATCTTTTTCAAAGGTGAGCCGGGTCTTCTCCGGGAAGGATTTGAAGCCCTGGATCTCAAGTGCTTTCAGATACAATGGTCTGACCTCGTACGATAAAAAATAACTGAAATATTATATCTGATTTCAGCGCGGATTTCAATGAAAAAGCAAAGATTCCGTCAAATTTCCGGCGGGTCGATCTCGACGAGCAGCTCGTTCCGGCCCGCCGCCCCGGGGAGCACTCGAAGCTCGCGGAGAGAAAACTCCTCCCGCAGCGTTTCGACGTTCGCCCGGCGCTGTCCGAGCATCTGCGACAGGCGCGTCGGATGCACGCGCAGGGTCGCTCTGCTGCCCGGCGCGGTACCGGCAAGCAGCCCGCGCGCCCGGTCCAGCCAGACGCGGCTCTTTACCAGCTCGCCCAGAGCCGGGTGATAGGCGCCGCCGACGGCCGCGCCCGCGGAGAGCTCCTCCGTGGGGTTGAGGCCGAGACGGATCACGGGGATCCCCGCCGCCTCAAAAAGCGGCAGCAGGCGCGCGCAGACGCGCACCGCGTCCTCCACCGTGTGCTCGCGGTATTCTCCCGCCTTCCAGAGCTCACAGAGCTCCGTGCCGCGCACGATCACGGCGGGATAGATGCGCACCCCGTCCGGCCGCAGCGCGATGAGCTTTTCAGCCGTCCGGAGACATTTATCGTCCGTGTCGCCGGGAAGCCCCGTCATCATCTGCAGGATCAGCTGAAACCCGGCGGCCCTGACGAGCCCGGCGGCTTTTTCCACGTCCGCGGCCGTATGCCCGCGCCGCGAGAGGCGGAGCACCTCGTCGTCCATGGACTGCGCGCCGAGCTCCACCGTCTCCACGCCGTAGGCGCGAAGCCGCCGCAGGACGCTCTCGTCCACGGCGTCCGGACGGGTGGAGAGACGGATACTGTCGATCACGCCCGCTTCGATCCCCTCCCGCGCCGCGCCCAGCAGCGTCTCCTGCAGCGGAAACGGGACCGCCGTGAAGCTGCCCCCATAAAAGGCCAATTGCCGCTTTGCCCCGGTGCGGGGCAAGGCGGCTGCCTGTGCGATCGCCATATGAACGGTCTCGGCCGTGGCCGGCTCCTGCCGGCCGGAGATGCGCCGCTGGTTGCAGAACACGCAGTCGTGCGGGCAGCCCAGATGCGGCACGAACACGGGGACGATCTCTTCCCGTGCGCTCATCCGCGCAGCGCCTCCAGCGCCATGCGGGCCGCCATCTGCTCGGCCTCTTTTTTGGTGCGCCCCGTGCCCTCGCCGGCGGCTTCGCCGTTGACGGAAACGCGGAAGGTGAAGCGCTTGTCGTGATCCGGCCCGGACTGGCCGATCATCTCATACTCGACGCGCCCGTCGCTGCGGCGCTGGACCAGCTCCTGCAGCTCGGTCTTGTAATCGCTGAAGCGGTGCGCCTCCCCGATCGTCACGTCCTTCAGGACGTGTGCGCGGATGAAGCGCTGCGCCGCCTCCAGCCCGCTGTCGAGGTAGATCGCCGCGATGATGCTCTCGACCATGTCGGCCAAGATCGACGGCCGCTCGCGGCCGCCAGTCAGCTCCTCGCCGCGGCCGAGGCGCATGTACGCGCCGAGCCCCAGGGCCTGCGCCGTGCGGTGCAGGCTCGCCTCGCACACGAGCTCCGCGCGCAGCCGCGTCATCTGCCCTTCGGGCAGCTGCGGCTCCTGTCGGTAGAGCAGGTCCGCCGCCGTGAGGCCCAGGATGGAGTCGCCCAAAAACTCCAGCCGCTCGTAGCTCTGCGCCGCGCCGTGCTTCTCGTTCGCGTAGGAGCTGTGCGTCAGCGCCGTGAGCAGCAGCCCGCGGTCGCGAAAACGGTATCCGATTTTCTCCTCAAGCTTCTCCATGCTCCGCGTCAAGCCTCATGTAGTCGATGTTTTCTTCGATCCGTTCGATGATGCCGGATTCCGCGAAGCTCTTGGCCTGGCGGATCGCGGCCAGGAAGCTGGAGGCGTTGGACGAGCCGTGCGCCTTGACGACGGGCTTCGAGATCCCGAGCAGCGCCGTGCCGCCGATCTCGTTGACGTCGAGGCTGCGCTTCATCTCGCTCAGATCCTTTTTCAATACGAGAGCCGCCAGCTTGTTCCTGGCGCTCTTGTAGAACACGCCCTTGAGCGCCTTCATCATGTATTTGATCACGCCCTCGGAGCCCTTGAGCAGGACGTTGCCGGTAAAGCCGTCGCAGACCGCGACCTCGACCTTGCCGCCGAAGATATCCGTGCCCTCGATGTTGCCGATGAAGTTGATCCTTCCCTCGTCGCCCGCTTTTTTCAGCAGTGCGAAGGTCTCATGCTGCATTTCGCCGCCCTTGCTGTCCTCCGTGCCGACGTTGACGAGCCCGACCTTCGGATCCGGCGCGCCCATGAGCGTCTTGGCGTAGAAGCTGCCCATGTAGGCGAACTGCAGCAGGTATTCCGGGCTGCACTCGACGTTGGCGCCGCAGTCGATCAGCATGACGCCGTGTTCCCCGGCGGGGAGCACGGGCGCGAGCGCCGCGCGGCGGATACCGCGGATGCGCTTGACGATCAGCGTCGCGCCGGTCAGCAGCGCGCCGGTGCTGCCGGCGGAGACGACGGCGTCGCCCTCGCCCTCCTTCAGCATGCGCAGCGCGACTGCCATGGAGGAGTCCTTCTTCCGGCGCGTCGCCGTGCTGGGATCGTCCTCCATCGTGATGACCTCGCGCGCATCCACCACGCGGACGCCGGAGGCCCCTTCCGCCTTGAGGCAGGCCTCGACCTCCTCGGCGCGGCCGACCAGCGTGAGCTCCACGCCCAGCTCGCGCTGTGCGCGGACGGCTCCCCTGACGATCTCGGCCGGGGCGTTGTCGCCGCCCATGGCGTCAACGATGATCCTCACAGTGAAAGACCTCCTTTTCCATGATGGTGTCGATGAGCGCGAGCGAGCGCTCGGAAATGGCCAGGTTCTTGTTCCGCTTCCCCTTCACCCGCCGATCCAGCGGCGCGATGATGCCGAAGTTGATGTTCATCGGCTGGAAATCGCCGACGCTGCCGCCGGAGATATACAGTCCCAGCGCGCCGATGGCCGTCTCCTGCGGAAAATCCGCCGCGGGCAGGCCCAGCACGCGCGCGGCCGTCTCGATGCCGACGAGCATGCCGGAGGCGGCCGACTCCACATAGCCTTCTACGCCGGTCATCTGCCCGGCGAAGCTGATGCGCGGATCGCTGCGCAGCCGGTAGTAGCGGTCCAGGAGCTGCGGGCTGTTGAGATAGGTATTGCGGTGCATGACGCCGTAGCGCACGAACTCGGCGTTTTTGAGCGCCGGGATCATCGTGAACACGCGCTTCTGCTCGCCCCAGGTCAGATGCGTCTGGAAGCCGACGAGATTGTAGAGCGTCCCGTCGGCGTTGTCGCGCCGGAGCTGCACCACGGCGTAGCTCTCCTTCCCGGTGCGGGGATCCTTCAGCCCCACGGGCTTCATCGGCCCGTAGCGCAGCGTGTCCACGCCGCGGCGCGCCATGACCTCCACAGGCATGCAACCCTCGAAGACCCCGGCGTCGTCGAAGCCGTGCACCTCCGCCTCCCTGGCCGAGACCAGCTCTCTGACGAAGGCGAGATACTCCTCCTCGGTCATGGGGCAGTTTACATAATCCGCCGTCCCCTTGTCGTAGCGGGAGGCAAAGAAGGCGCTGTCCATGTCCACGCTTTCGAGCGTGACGATCGGCGCGACCGCGTCATAGAAGTGCAGGTCGCTGTCCGGGCAGAGGGCGGCGATCGCGTCGGCGATGGCGTCGCTGCTCAGGGGGCCCGTCGCCACGACGACCTCCCCCTCCGGGATCGCGTCGGCCTCGGCCGCGACGACCTCCACATTGGGGTGGCTGCGGAGCTTTTCGGTGATCGTGCGGGCGAAGCCCACGCGGTCCACCGCGAGCGCGCCGCCGGCCGCCACGCGGTTGAGATCGGCGCTGTACATGATGAGCGAGCGCATCTTCCGCATCTCGGCCTTCAGCAGACCCACGGCGTTCGTCAGCTCGTCGCTGCGGAGTGAATTGGAGCACACGAGCTCGGCGAAATCCGCCGAGACGTGCGCGGGGCTCATCTTGAGCGGCTTCATCTCCACCAGGCGGACGTGGATCCCCCGCTCGGCCAGCTGCCAGGAGCACTCGCTCCCTGCCAGTCCCGCGCCGAGGACAGTTACTGTTTTCATGCTTTATCCCTTTGCTTTCGTGCTTTTTTTCGTCGTTTTGGCCGTTTTCCCGGTCTTCTTCGCGGCGCTCTTCGCCGCCTTTTTCTGATAGACCCGCTTCTCCTCCGGGACGAAGTTGGGGCAGGCCTCATTGATGCAGAAGGATTTGAGCGGGCCGCGGCCGCTGCGCTTGAAAAGCGTTTTGCCGCAGGCCGGGCAGTAGTCCTTGGTCGGCACGTCCCAGGTGATGAAGCCGCAGTCGGTGCCGCGCTCGCAGGCGTAGAACACATAGCCCTTCCTGGAGGTGCGCTTGAGGATCTTGCCGCCGCACTTGGGGCACTTGCCGGGCATCTCGACCACGATGGGCTTGGTGAAGGTACACTCGGGGAAGCCCGGGCAGGCCAGGAAGTAGCCGAACTTGCCTTTTTTGACGACCATCCGGCGGCCGCAGACCTCGCAGATCTCGTCGCTCTCCTCGTCGGGCACCTTGAGCCGCACGCCCTCCAGCGCCGTCTCCGCCGCGGACATCTCCCTGTCGAAGCCCTGATAGAACTCCTCCAGCACCTGCCGCCAGGGGATCTTGCCGCCCTCGATCTCGTCGAGCTGCGCCTCCATGTGGTTGGTGAACTTCAGATCGACGATGTCGGAAAAATGCTCCTTCATCATGCCGGTCACCACCTCGCCCAGCGGCGTGGGACGCAGGTATTTGCCTTCCTTGATGACGTAGTCGTGCGCGGTGATCGTGCTGATCGTCGGCGCATAGGTGGAGGGACGGCCGATGCCCTTTTCCTCCATGGCGCGGATGAGCGTCGCCTCCGTGTAGCGGGAGGGCGGCTGGGTGAACTGCTGGTCCGGCGTCATCTTTTCGAGCTTCAGCGCCTCGCCCTCGCTGAGCGAGGGCAGCGGATTGGCCAGCTCGTCGCTCTCCTCGTCGCGCGCCTCTTCGTAGACGGCCGTGTAGCCAGCAAATTTGAGCTCCGAGTAATTGGCGCGGAAGCTGTACGGCCCGGAGAGCACTTCGACCGCCACGTTGTCATACAGGGCGTTGGCCATCTGGCTGGCCGTGAAGCGCCCCCAGATCAGGCGGTAGAGCCGGTACTGCTCCTGCGTCAGATCCTTGCGCACAAGCTCGGGGGTGAGGAAGATATCGGTGGGGCGGATGGCCTCGTGGGCGTCCTGCGCCCCGGCCTTGGTCTTGAAGCGGCGCGGCTTGCCGGGATAGTACTCGGAGCCGTATCGCTCCGTGATGAAGCGGGCCGCGGCCGACAGCGCCTCGTCCGAGAGGCGGAGCGAATCGGTGCGCATATAGGTGATGAGGCCGACGCTGCCGCGCCCGGCGAGCTCGATGCCCTCATACAGCTGCTGCGCGATGGACATCGTGCGCCGCGGGGTCATGCCCAGGCGGCGGGAGGCCTCCTGCTGCAGCGTGGAGGTGATAAAGGGGGGCGCCGGGCTGCGCTGCTTTTCGCCGCGCTTGACGGAGTCCACGAGGAAGGGGCTGTCCTTCGTCGCCTCGATCACGGAATTGACCTCGGCCTCGCTCTTGAGCTCCTGCTTCCTCCCGTTCCTGCCGTAGTAGCGGGCGACGAAGCTGCCGCTGCCGTCGCCGCGGCTGAGGCTCGCGTCCAGGAGCCAGAACTCCTCGCTGACGAAGGCCTTGATCTCGTCCTCGCGGTCGACCACCATGCGGGTCGCGACCGACTGCACGCGGCCGGCGGAGAGCCCGGTCTTGATCTTTTTCCACAGGAGCGGAGAGAGCTTGTAGCCCACGATGCGGTCGAGGATGCGGCGCGCTTGCTGCGCGTCCACCAGATCCTGGTCGATGGAGCGCGGCTGGCGGATGCTGTCGTTGACGACCCGGTTCGTGATCTCGTTGAAGGTCACGCGCCGCGCCTTCTCGTCCGGCAGCTCCAGCAGCTCCTTGAGGTGCCAGGAGATCGCCTCGCCCTCGCGGTCAGGGTCGGTCGCGAGATAGACGGTCCCGGCGCTCGCCGCGTCCTTTTTCAGCTCGGCAATGAGGTCCTTTTTGTCCTTGACGGGGATATACTCCGGCTCGAAGCCGTGCTCGATATCCACGCCCATCTTGCTCTTCGGCAGATCCCGGACGTGACCCATGGAGGCCTTGACCTTAAAGCCGCTGCCCAGATATTTTTCAATGGTCTTCGCCTTCGCCGGCGATTCGACGATGACAAGATCCTTTCCCTTCGCCATGCCTGATCCTCACTTTTTTACGGTATTCAATGAAACGCGCCTGCCGGCCTCGCGCCGGACAAAGCCTTTGATCTCCAGAACGGTCAGCTGCGCGAGCACCTTTGCCGTGCCGAGGCCGGTCTCTTCGATGATGTCGTCGATGTGCGAGCTGCCCTTGTCGATCGCGGAGATGATCTTCAGCTGCTCTGCGTTCAACTGCGAGAGCTGTTCATGCAAGTCAATATAACCGCTGCTTTTCTGCTTGTCAACGGGTTTTTTGTCTGTCGGGACGGGCTCCGCCGGGCGCTCTGCCATGAGCGGGACCGGTTCCGGCGCTTTCTTTCCCCGGTCGTCGTGAAGGCCGGGATAGAGCGGCTTGAACTCCTCCATCACGTCCCAGGCGCTGCGCACGGGCATCGCGCCCTCCTGCATCAGCGCGATCGTCCCGGCGCTGTTGGGCGCGTCGGCGTTGCCCGGCACGGCGAAGATCTCCCTGCCCTGCTCGTTGGCCTCGGCGGCGAAGAGCAGCGCGCCGCTTTTCTCCGGCGCCTCGACCACGACGACGCCGACGGAGAGCCCGGCCGCGATGCGGTTGCGCTCGCGGAAGTGACTGCGAAAGTCCGGCGAGCCGGGCGGATACTCGCTGAGTACCGCGCCGGCGGCTGCGACGTCCGCCGTCAGACGGCTGCGGTCCCGCTCGTGCGAGGTGCCGAGCACGGCGATGCAGGGGCCTCCCGCGAGCAGAGCGCCGTCGGCCGCGGCGGCGTCGACGCCGCTGGTGAGGCCCGAGATCACGGCGCCGCCGCAGCGGATGATCCCGTAAGCCAGATCCCGGCCCATCTTCAGCCCGTAGGGCGTCGCCCCGCGCGTTCCGACCACGGCGATCGCCGCCAGCTCGTCCACGGCGGGCAGCCGCCCCTTGACATACAGCACCACGGGCGGCGCATAGATGTTCTTCAAACGCTGCGGATAAGCCGCATCCGCTAAGGTCACGAGCTGCAGCCCCTGCCGCTGGCATTCGCCGAGGATGCGCGAGGCCTCCGTCAGTCCGTGTCTTTCCAGCGCGGCCGCTTCGCTCCCGCTGAGCAGGCCGAGCTTTTTCAGCTCGCGGCACGGCGTATCATAGACCGCCTCCGCGTCCCCGTATCGGCGGATCAGTTCCGCCTTGACGGAGGCGCTCAGAGGCGCGGAGGAAAGCCAGACCCAGTATTTCAAAGCCGCCACGAGGCAGCCCTCCTTCCCTTATCGCACGATCTCCCACATAAGGATCGCCGCCGCGACGGCGGCGTTGAGCGATTCGCTGTCCGGCCGCATGGGAATGATGATCTCGCCCGCGCACTGCGCCAGGAGCGCGGCGCTCAGGCCGCTGCCCTCGCTGCCGACGGCCACGGCGCAGTTCTTCAGAGCGGTCCCGCGGACGTCCTCGGCTTTTTCGCTCAGAGCGGCGCCGTACAGCGCGAGGCCCTGTTCGGACAGGAAAGCGGACAGCTGCTCCGTCTCCATTCGCAGGACCCTCTGCCGGAAGATCGCCCCCATGGTGGCGCGCACCGTTTTCGGGAGATAAAGGTCCGCGCAGTCGCCGCAGAGGACGACCGCGTCGATCCCGAGGGCGTTGGCCGTACGGATCACCGTGCCGACGTTGCCGGGATCCTGCACGTTTTCCAGCACGAGAGCGTTGTTCAGCCGCGCGCCCTTCCCGCAGCCGCGGATCGACACGGTGAACAGCGGCCCCGGGCAGTTCACCATCGGCGCCGCGTAGTCGAAGAGCTCGGCCGGCGCGGTATACTGCTCGCAGTCCGGCAGACCGGGCAGCTCCCGCGCCTCTTTCTTCCAGAGGACGGAGTTGACCACGGTCCCGGCTGCGAGCGCCTCCCGGAGCGTTTTGAGTCCCTCGCACAGATACTGCCCCGTCTCCCGGCGGTAGTCCCCGTCCGAGGCCAGGCGGCGCAGATGGCGGATATGGGCGCTTTTTCTTGAGGTCAAGTGTTCCATGCGATCGTCCCCGTCGTTTTCTTAATTCTAATATCGATATTATATATTACACATCTTCTTCCATTTTTCAAGCCCCCGCCCGCGCCTTCCGTTTCACTGCGCCCGCTGCGGGAAGATATGTAGGTTTGTCAATGATGTGTTACACATCAGGAAAAGAAGAAAGGACCTGTTTAGGCGAGCGCCAGCCGAGGGGACGCATAGGGAAGTCGTTGTATTTGTATTGCCAGACAGCAAGTTGTTTTTGGAAGTCCTCGAAGG